>SKRI01000215.1 GCA_007118565.1 Gemmatimonadota bacterium
CGGAACGTAGTCCCGCGTCTCCCGCGGCAGGCGCGGCCAGATGGTGTAGTACGACTCCTCGCTGCCGCGCTCGCTCCCGGTCAATTCGCGCATCAGGCGTCCGACCCGATTCTCGCCCGTATTGTACCCGGCCGAGGCCAGGTACCAGGAGTCGAACCGGTTGTGCAGATAGGTCAGGTAGTCGAGCGCCGCGTCAGTGGCCTTCACCGGATCGTTCCGCTCGTCGACCACCCCGTCGACCCGCAGCCCGTACCGCTGCCCCGTCTCGGCGATGAACTGCCAGAGACCGGAGGCGTGCGCATGCGAGTACGCGGTCGGGTTCATACCCGACTCGATCATCGCCAGATAGATCAAATCCTGCGGCATGTCGCGCTCGGCCAGCTTCTCCGAGATCATCGGCCCGTAGCGTCCCGTCCGAGCCAGCCACTCGGTGAAGTCGTCGCGCAACGGACCCTGGAAGCGATCGACCCAGTAGTCGATCCGCTCGTGATCAAGGTTGGGGAGGTCCCAGGCAACCGTCCCCCCGGTTCGGCCGTCGGCGGTGACGGCAACCGAAGGGGAAAGGGTGAGGTCGTCCAGGCGGGCGTCGCCCTGGAAGGTGCCGACCGTCCAGACGGCACCGATGACGCCGGCGGTGATGAGCCCCACCACGTGGCGGCGCCCCGGACGCCGGAAGGAATGTTCTCTCCTAAATTCCATAGCGATATCTCCAGTCCCGCCCGTCGGACGGGGCATTCGGCTGAAAAGGTCGGTGTACGGTTCACCGGTATGGGGAGCAAGGCCGCTGCCAGGAGCGACGATGCAACTCGTTGTGCAGCATAGGGTTGGGAAATGCCTTGCGGGTCAACGGCTTTCAGGCGATATCCTCCTTCGTGGCGCCCGATCGGATACCTGCGCTGATCGTCGATCGTGTCTCCTGCAGGCAACAGCGCCCTGTCCCACCCGGGTCACAGCTTCCCGCCGCCAGGCTCTCACAGGAGCGCAGACGCGTGCCGGGCACCCGCCTTGCGTCGAGGCGGGCTCGCACCGCCGACCGATTCGCACCGCTCTCACACCCGATGGCCACCACGATCAGCACGCCTGCGCAACGGCTCCGCGACCGGCTGGGCGAGAACCGCGTCCGGGAGGACGTCCTGCTCGGACCGTTCACCACCTTCAAGATCGGAGGCCCGGCCGACCTCTTCTACCGCGCGCAGACCGCGGACGAGCTCGAGGCCGCCATCCTGGCCGCGCGCGAGCTCGAGATTCCGCACTTCCTCCTGGGAATGGGCGCCAACATCCTCATCGGGGACGGCGGATTCCGGGGACTGGTCATCAAGAACGAGGCGCAGGAGATCGAGTTCCTCGACGATCGGCGCGTCCGCGCGGGGAGCGGGACGCTGGTCTACCACGACCTCATCCAGGAGACGGTGGCCCGCGGACTCGGAGGGCTCCACCACTTCGTGGGGATCCCGAGCACGGTTGGGGGTGCCATCTGGCAGAACCTGCACTTCCTGTCCCCGCCCCCCGAGCGGGAGCGGACGGTCTTCATCGAGGAGGTCGTCGAGGCGTGCGACCTCCTCACCGAGGAGGGGGAGCGGCGCACGGTGGGGGTCGACTATCTGGAGTTCGGCTACGACTACAGCATCCTGCACGACCGGCAGGACATCGTCCTGAGCGTCACCTTCCGACTCGACCCCGCGGATCGAGAGGAGCTGCGCGACACGATCATGGAGAACCTGCAGTGGCGGGACGACCGACACCCGGATCTCTGGCTCTACCCGTGCGCCGGCTCCATCTTCCAGAAGATCGAGGGGGTCGGTGCCGGGCGGCTCATCGACCAGGTCGGGCTCAAGGGGCACGTGCTCGGGAATGCGCAGATCTTCCACAAGCACGCGAACATCATCGTCAACCTGGGCGGGGCCACCGCCGCCGACATCCGTAACCTGATCGATCTCGGCCAGTCACGGGTTCGCGAGGAGTTGGGGTACGAGCTGAAGCCCGAGATCGGCTTCGTCGGCGAGTTTTAGTACACTCTAGCAGGTCGCTGAAGAATTGGGTTGCTCACGCGCCTCGGCCGAAGGAGGCGGGGACGCCGGAGCGGGAGATGGCGGAGCGAAGCGACCCTGCACTCCCGCGGACGGCGTTTTCGCCTCCGGAGGATCCGGAAATCGAGTTTTTCGGCGGTCTGCTAGTCCGACGAGCTTCGGAGGGAGCAGATGAGGGAGATGTAGAGAAGGGGGCGCCGCGGCTGCGGCGCCCCCTTCTTTCGCGTCGGAGTCCGGGTGCGATCAGGCCTTGGAGACGTTCTCCGCCGCCGGACCCTTCTCGCCCTGCACGATGTCGAACTCCACCTGGTCACCCTCGGCGAGCGACCGGAACCCGTCTCCGCTGATCGCCGAGAAGTGAACGAAGCAATCCTGGCTTCCGTCCTCCGGGGTGATGAACCCGAAGCCCTTGGCGTCGTTGAACCACTTGACCGTACCCGTCGTCCTCATATCTCGCTCCTGAACCGTAAAACGCCGGAAAACCCGGCAAAATAATGGGCGAGCCGAACGTATGTTCGAACGGAAACGATGTCAAGCGCCCCGGGACGAAGGGCAGAGGAGCTACTCCCGCTCCACCACCATGGCGAAGCCCATAGCCCCCGCGGCGCAGACGCTGATCAGCCCGAACTGCTCGCCGCGTCGCTTCATCTCGTTGAGGAGCGTCACGGTGATGCGTCCCCCTGTCGCGCCGAAGGGGTGGCCGATGGCGATCGAGCCGCCCATCACGTTGATGCGGTCCTCGTCGGGGATCCCGATGGGCGCGGAGCGCCCCAGCCGCTCCTGGGCGAACTTCCGGGAGGCGAACCACTGCAGGTTGGAGAGGACCTGCGCCGCGAACGCCTCGTGCATCTCCACCAGCCCCATCTCCCTCATGGTGAGACCGGCCCGATCGAGGGCCTCCGGCACGGCGAAGGCCGGCCCCTGAAGGAGCTGCTCGTCCGGGGCGAGCGCAGCGTAGGCGTAGCTCCGGATGTAGCCGAGCGGCTCGTACCCGAGCGCCTTCGCCTTCTCCTCGCTCATCAGCAGGACGGCGGATCCGCCGTCGGTGAGGGGAGACGCGTTCCCGGCCGTGACCGAGCCGTACCTGCGATCGAAGACCGGCTTCAGGTCGGAGAGCTTTTCGAGCGAGGTGTCGGCGCGAATCCCGTTGTCCGCGGTCACCACCTCCTCGTAGCGGGGCGGCACGTAGGTCGGCACGATCTCCCGCGTCAGCCGGCCGTCCTCGGTCGCCGCGTGGGCCAGCTCGTGGGAGCGGAGCGCCCAGCGGTCCTGATCCTCACGGGAAATGCCGTTCTCCTTGGCCATCTTCTCCGCGGACTCCCCCATGGTGAGCCCGGTGGTGGGCTCGGCGATGGCCGGGGTCTGCGGTGCCAGGTGCGTGGGACGGATCGCGGCGAAGGCCCTGACCCGGTCGGCCAGGGAGCGCGCCTTCGAGGCCCGCACCAGGGCGTTGCGCATCTCGGGTGAAAAGAGGATCGGGATATCGGTGAGAGATTCCGCCCCGCCGGCGATCGCCACGTCGGCATGGCCGAGGGCGATATGCTCGGCCGCCGAGGTGATGGCCTGGTTGGCCGAGGCGCAGGCGCGGCCCACAGTGAATGCCGGAACCGTGGCCGGGATTCCGGAGCCCAGCGTCACCTCCCGGGCGATGTTCGGCTCCTTGACCGACTGCACCACCGTTCCGTAGACCACGTGGTCGATCTCCTCCACATCGATCTCGGAGCGGGCAATGAGCTCCCGCACCGCGACCTTCCCCAGCTCCACGGCCGAGAGGCGGGAGAAGACGGAGCCTGAGCGGGCGAAGGGGGTGCGACACCCCTCCACGATTGCGATCCTGCGGCCGTTCTGGTTCATGGGCTGCACGCTGGGATGAGCGCCCGCCGGCGTCCGCCGGCGGGCGTGGTGTCCTCGTTCACGATTCGGGGAGTCCGGCTAATCCCGTGCCGTCATGGCGCCGCCGCCGGCCGCGGCCAGCACCCCCAGCCCCATGGCCAGGAGCGCCCAGCCGGCTCCCTTCGCCGCGCGATCCGTCGCCTCCTCCGGATCGATCCCCGTCGCACGTCGCTCCACGGCCTCGGCCGCGGCCTCACCGACTGCCTCGGCTTCGCCCCGCTCGACCTCGGCCAGGACTTCGGCCGCCACCGGGCTGGCCGCCATATCGAGCGCGCCGCCCAGGAGCCCGGTGACCCCCGTGACCGCGAGCCAGACGGTCAGGATCGTGCTTAGACCCCACATCACCACACCGTGGATGGCCCCGTCACCCGGAGTGAGAACCCCCGCCATGTGCCCGGTGGTGAGCCCCCCCATGAAGAGGGAGATGATGGCCGCCACGGCCACCCACACCCCGATGCCGATCCCCAGCGCCTCGGGGCTGTCGCCCGGATTCCAGACCGCGAAGCCGATGGCGATGCCGGTGAGCATGAAGAGGATCTGCAGAACGGTCGCCACCACGAGGCCGGCGAAGATGGCACCCCAGCTCAGGCGGAATCCGGTATGCTCGATGACCGGCTCGCCGGTGACGGTTCGCGACACCCCCGTGTGGCGACCGTGCTCCCGCGCAGTCGCCACCTCCTGCTTTCGCTCCGTGGAACGCGCCCGGTCGGCCGCGCGATCGCGCTCGCGTTCCGGATCCGCTCTGCGACCTTCGGCAACCTCCCGCTCCATCTCCGGATCGGCGTCGAACTCCGGGTCGCCACCACCGCCGGGTGTTCTTGCATTCGCCATGAGTCTTCCTCCGCATCGAGTGAGGGTCGTGAGCAGGAGCGCTCTACGTAGTAGAGCCGCACCGCAAGAGTCCCTCCATTTTGCGCAGGAAGGCGCCCCGACCCGGAGCGATGCCGCCCTCGGAGCCCGCTCCCGAGGGGAAATAGTCCAGAACCAGGGAGGCGCGTCCTGACCGCGGCGTGCTGTGGTTCGGAACGTGCGGCGGTCGAGGGTGATCGGCTCGGTCGCGGCAGCAGCGCTGCCCGGCCGGGATGCTCACCCTTTTCTTGGATGGTATCCCATGAGACTCGCGACCCTGGCAGCCGCCTTCGTCGCCATGGCCTCGATGGCCGCATGCGCCCCCGCGATCGACGTGGCGGTGGACGAGACGCGGGAGTGGCGCGGCACCCTCGAGACGACCGAGCGCGATGGGATTCGCGCTTCGGCGCAAGCGAACTCGACCCCCGCCGGTACCGCCGTGGCGGTGAGCATAGCCGGCGCGCCAACCGGAGGAACGCATGCGTGGCACGTTCACCGCGGAACCTGCGCCAACCCGGGTGAGGTGGTGGGTGACCCCGAAGCGTACC
>SKRI01000194.1 GCA_007118565.1 Gemmatimonadota bacterium
GCCGGGAACCACCCGGTAATCGACACGCGCACGGGCCGGGTGCGGATCACCGCGCAGAACCACGGCTTCGCCATCGATGCCGACACCCTCCCGAGCGAGGTGGAGGTGACGGAGGTGAGCGGAAACGACGGCACCTGCGAGGCACTCCGCCACCGCGAGCTCCCTGCCTTCAGCGTGCAGTATCACCCCGAGGCTGGCCCCGGCCCGCACGACGGGGACGCCCACTTCGCGGCCTTTCTCGCTATGGTGTCACGGCGGTGATGAACCGCGGAGAACGCGGAGAACGCAGAGAGAAAAAGAGAGAGAATGAGCTCGCAGGATCCGTGATCGGGGCAGCGATCGAGGTGCACCGCGAGCTCGGGCCGGGTCTGCTGGAAACGGCGTACGAGAGCTGCCTTGCTCACGAGATGGTGCTCCGGGGAATCACCTTCGAACGCCAGAAGCCGGTTCCCGTCAGCTACAAGACCACCTCCCTCGACTGCGGCTTTCGGGTCGATCTACTGGTTGAGAACCTCGTCGTGGTGGAGTTGAAAACAGTAGAGAAGCTTCACCCTGTACATTCGGCGCAGATTCTCACCTATCTCAGGCTTACTCGATGCAAGCTCGGATTGCTCCTGAATTTCAACGTCAATCTCATGCGCGACGGGATCAAGAGATTCGCCCTGGATCTCTAGCTCCTCTGCGCTCTTTGCGCCCTCCGCGGTATTACCGTTTCCATGCCTAAGCGAGAAGACATCGAGACCATCCTGATCCTCGGCGCCGGCCCCATCGTCATCGGGCAGGCGTGCGAGTTCGACTACAGCGGGACCCAGGCGGTCAAGGCGCTGAGGGAGGAGGGGTACCGGGTGGTGCTGGTCAACTCCAACCCGGCCACCATCATGACCGACCCCGCACTGGCCGACCGGACCTACGTGGAGCCGCTCGACGTGCCCACCGTGGAACGGATCATCGAGCGGGAGCGGCCGGACGCGGTTCTCCCAACGGTGGGCGGGCAGACCGCGCTCAACCTGGCGATGGACCTCCACGAGGCGGGGGTGTTCGAGCGGTACGGGGTGGAGCTGATCGGTGCCGATCCGAAGGCCATTGCCACGGCGGAAGACCGGGAGCTCTTCAAGGCCGCCATGGACCGGGCCGGGCTGGAGAGCGCGCGCTCCGGCATCGCGCGGAGCCTGGCCGAAGCCGAGGAGCTCGCCTCACACACCGGATTCCCCGCCATCATCCGCCCCTCGTACACGCTGGGTGGCAGCGGCGGCGGGATCGCCTACAACATGGAGGAGTTCCGGAGCATCGTGGAGGAGGGGCTCGCCCTGTCCCCCGTCCATGAGCTGCTGATCGAGGAAAGCCTCCTCGGCTGGAAGGAGTTCGAGCTGGAGCTGATGCGCGACACGCAGGGGAACGGCGTGGTCATCTGCTCGATCGAGAACCTGGACGCCATGGGCGTCCATACCGGGGACAGCATCACGGTGGCGCCGGCGCAGACCCTCTCCGACCGGGAGTACCAGCGCCTCCGCGACATCGGTCTCAAGGTGATGGAGGTGGTGGGCGTGGCCACGGGCGGCTCCAACGTGCAGTTCGCGGTCGACCCGGAGACGGGGCGGGTGGTGGTGATCGAAATGAATCCGCGCGTCAGCCGCTCCTCGGCGCTGGCGTCCAAGGCCACCGGCTTCCCCATCGCCAAGATCGCGGCCAAGCTGGCGGTGGGATACACCCTTCCGGAGTTGCCGAACGACATCACCCGCAGCACGCCCGCCTCCTTCGAGCCGGCCCTGGACTACGTAGTGGTCAAGGTGCCGCGCTGGAACTTCGAGAAGTTCCCGGGAACGAAACCCCTGTTGGGCACCGCCATGAAGTCGGTGGGCGAGGCGATGGCCATGGGGCGCACCTTTGCCGAGGCCTTCCAAAAGGCGCTCCGCTCGCGCGAGGACGGCCGCCACGGGTGGGGCGCGGACGGCGGCCCCGCACCGGACGAGGATCGGCTGCGGGAGCTCCTCATCACCCCCACCCCGGCGAGGATCTTCGCGGTGAGGGCGGCGCTTGAGTCGGGGTGGAGCGTCGAGACGGTGTCCGAGCTCACCGGCATGGATCCATGGTTCCTGGACCGTATGGCCGAGATGCTGGTCCTGGAGGAGCAGTTCGAAACCCACACCCTGGAGGAGCTGCCCGCCGACCTGCTGCGGGAGACGAAGCGCAGCGGGTACTCCGACCACCAGATCGCCCATCTGCTGGGGAGCGGAGAGCTGTCCGGGGAAGATGCGACGGGCCAGGATCAGCTCTCCGTGCTCGCCGCCGGCCCGACCGCGGCGAATGTCCGGGAACGGCGCCTGGCGCTCGGCATCTCCCCCACCTACCACCGCGTCGACACCTGCGCGGCGGAGTTCCCGGCGGAGACGCCCTACCTCTACTCCTCGTACGAGACGGAGTGCGAGGCGGATCCCACGGATCGGAGGAAGGTGATGATCCTGGGGAGCGGACCCAACCGCATCGGCCAGGGGCTCGAGTTCGACTACTGCTGCTGCCACGCCGTCTTCGCCCTGCGTGAGCTGGGGTACGAGACGATCATGGTGAACTGCAACCCGGAGACGGTCTCCACCGACTACGATACCGCGGACCGCCTCTACTTCGAGCCGCTCACCCTCGAGGACGTGCTGAACATCGTGGAGGTCGAGCGGCCGGACGGGGTCCTGGTCCAGTTCGGCGGCCAGACACCACTCAAGCTGGCGCGCGGGCTGGAGGCGGCGGGGGTGCCCCTCTGGGGAACGCCGCCCGAGGCCATCGACCGGGCCGAGGACCGCGATCGCTTCGGCGCCCTGCTGGGCGAGCTGGGGCTTCGGGCCCCTCCGCACGGATCCGCCACCTCCTGGGCCGAGGCGCGCACGCTGGCCGCCCGGGTGGGATACCCGGTCATGGTGCGTCCGTCGTACGTCCTGGGCGGACGGGGGATGGCGGTGATCGACGACGAGGCCGCGCTCGACCGGTATCTGAGCTCGGTCACAGAGGCCACACCGGAGCACCCGGTGCTGATCGACCGCTTCCTCGAGGAGGCGGTGGAGGTGGACGTGGACGCGGTGAGCGACGGGGAGGAGGTGAGGATCGCGGGGGTAATGGAGCAGATCGAGCTGGCTGGAATCCACAGCGGGGACTCGGCCTGCGTGCTCCCGGCGGTGGACATCAGCGACGAGCAGGACGCCGCCCTGCGGGAGGCGACGGTGGCGCTGGCTCGCGGCCTCGGCGTGGTCGGGCTGATGAACGTCCAGTTCGCCTTCAAGGACGGGGAGCTCTACGTGCTGGAGGCCAATCCGCGTGCCTCCCGCAGCGTCCCCTACGTGGCCAAGGCCACCGGCATCCCCTGGGCATCGGTGGCGGCGAAGGCCGCGGCGGGAGTCTCGCTCGCCGACCAGGAGCTGCCGGAGGAGCGGCCGCTCGACCACTTCTTCGTGAAGGAGGTAACCCTTCCCTGGCGGCGGTTCCCGGGAGCCACGATCGCCCTCGGTCCGGAGATGCGCTCCACCGGGGAGGCGATGGGCGTCGGCAGCTCCTTCGGCGAGGCCTTCGCCAAGGCCGAGCGTGGGTGCGGGCTCGGCTTCCCCGTCGAGGGAACCGCCTTCCTCAGCGTCAACGACCACGACAAGGAGAAGCTCCTCCCGGTGGTGGACGGCCTCGTGGAGATGGGGTTCGCGCTCGTGGCCACGGCGGGGACGGCCGCATTCCTACGCGACCATGGCCACACCGTCCGCCACGTCTACAAGGTGAACGAGGGGCGGCCGAACGCCGCCGACCTGATCGTGAACGACGAGGTCGACCTGGTCGTCAACACGCCGCTCGGGCAGGCCTCGATCTTCGACGAGCAGGCCATCCGCCGCGCGGCCATCCGCCACGACGTGCTCTGCATCACCACCACAACCGGAGCAGGTGCCGCGCTCGAGGGGATCCGGGCGCTGCGCGCCGGCTCCCTCTCCGTCCGATCCTTGCAGGAGTTGCACGCCTTCCGGCAGGAGGAAGCCGTCGCGCACTGAGCAGCGGGCATCCTTTCTGCCATGAGGAGCGTCGCCTGGCCCGCCGGCGACGGCTGGCCGAATTCCAGAAAGGAGATCTCATGATGAAGAAACTTCTCGTTGCCGGCATCACCGCCGGCGCCCTCATCTTTGCCGCGCCCACCGCCGATGCCCAGGTCAACCTCGGCGTGGCGGGCGGGCCGACGATCCCCGTCGGAGACCTGTCGGACGTCGTCGATCCCGGCTTCCACGGCGGCGTGGTCGCCGACATCGGCGTCCCGCTCCTCCCCTTCGGGGTCCGGGGCGATCTGATGTTCCAGCACCTGCCGGGCGCGGGAGACCTGGACAGCTTCCAGCAGCTTTCCGGTACGGTGAACGGTCGCTTCAGCCTGCTACCCGTTCCGCTCGTCTCCCTCTACCTGACCGGGGGTATCGGGCTCTACGGCAGCCAGTACGACGGCGACCGGACCGATACGGTGGGAGACGACTCCTGGTCGGCGGACTTCGGCCTGAATGGCGGGGTCGGTGCCCGGCTCAACCTCCTGGTGCTCCGGCCGTTCATCGAAGCGCGCTACCACAGCGTGATGGCCGACGAGACACGGGCGTTCATTCCGGTCACCATCGGGGTCTACTTCTGAGAAGCACCCGGTGAGGAAATCCGGGTCTGCCGCGACGCCCCCGCGCCCTGCGGCGCGGGGGCGTCGGCATTTTCGCCTCGTGACCCCGTCGCCGTTCATCCTGGGGCTGATCCTGGTCGCCGGCTGCCCCGCCGGCGTGTCGGAGGAGGGGAGGGCGCATCGTCCGGTCGATCACCAGGCCATGGAATTGGAGGTCCACCGGCTGGTGAACCAGGAGCGAACCGCCCGCGGCCGTCCGGCGCTTTCCCACGACGAGGCGATCGCCGCCATCGCGCGGGAGCACAGCGTGAACATGGCTCGCGGCGTTGCTGCCTTCGGCCATGACGGTTTCGCGGCACGCGTCGAGAAGGTGCGAGCGATCCGGCCGGAGGCTGCCTTCGCTGAGAACGTGGGGATGAACGACCACCCGGCGCCCGAGAGCCCCAACATCGCCGTGCAGGGATGGATAGCGAGCCCCGGACATCGGGAGAACCTGCTGGGAGGATACGCGAGAACCGGCGTGGGGGTGGCCCGCCGGGGCGACGGGACCTTCTTCTACACCCAGATTTACGTGGACTGACCGAGGCGGCCTCCGCTACGCCTTTTCGTCCATCTCCTTGCGCGCCTCGTTCAGCGCGTCCCAGATCAGCATCGCGCACTTGATGCGCACCGGGAACTTGGCCACCCCGGC
>SKRI01000001.1 GCA_007118565.1 Gemmatimonadota bacterium
CGGGAGGGGGTTTCGCAGCCCGAGCAGGTAGTATCCGCCGTCCAGCGCCGGTCCCAGCACGGCGGGGTGCCGGTCGAGCAGCTCGAGCGCCTCGCGCAGGAGCTCTGGGCTCATGTCCGGCAGGTCGGAGCCCACGATCACCACCCGGTCGGCACCGTCATCGAATGCGTCCCGGAAGGCCCCCCGCATCCGCTCTCCCAGATCCCCCTTTCCCTGCGGCCGGTACTCGACCCTGGCCTCGCCGAGCCAGCTCCGGATCGCCTCACCCGCACCGGACGGGGTGTAGCAGACTCGCACCGCGGCCTCATCTCCCAGACCGCATGCCGCGTTGATGGCCTGGAGAGCCAGCCTCTCGTAGATGCGGAGCGCCGCCTCGTCTCCCACGTCGGCGGCCAGCCGCGTCTTGACCCGCCCCCGCTCCGGGGCCCGCACGAAGATCAGGACCAGCGGGCGGCGCCTCATCCCATCTCCCCAACCGCCGCCTCCACCAGCTCGGTGAGCTTCGGCTCGGCCTGCTGCGCGGTGGCGATGATGGTCGGCACGTCCGCCGGCTCGAGGGCGTCGGGCAGGCAGGCGTCGGTGATGATGGAGAGGGCCAGCACGCGCATCCCCGCGTGGACGGCCACGATGACCTCGGGAACGGTGGACATCCCCACCACGTCCGCGCCGATCATCCGCAGCATGCGGTACTCTGCGCGCGTCTCCAGGTTGGGTCCGGTGACGGCCACGTACACGCCGCGTCTGAGGGGAATGCCTCGCTCGAGCGCGAGCGCCTCGACCCGTGCCTGGAGCGCCCGGTCGTAGGGCTCGGACATGTCGGGGAAGCGTGGGCCGAGCTCGTCGCGATTCCTGCCGATCAGCGGATTGCCCGAGAGGAGGTCGATGTGGTCGTCGATCAGGACAATGTCACCCGGCGACCAGAGCGGGTTCATCCCCCCGGACGCGCCGGTGACCACCAGCGTCTCCGCGCCGAGGGCGCGCATGACCCGCACGGGAAAGGTTACCTCCGGGAGTCCATACCCCTCGTACATGTGGAAGCGGCCCTGCATGGCCACCACGGGGGTGCCGGCCAGGGTGCCGAGGAGGAGACGTCCGCTATGGGTCTCCACCGTGGAGAGCGGGAAGCCGGGGACCTCCTCGTACGGAATGGCCACCTCGACGTCGATGCGCTCGGCCAGGGCGCCGAGGCCGGTGCCGAGGATGACGCCGACGGAGGGGGTGAGGTCGCTGCGGCCGCGGATGGCCGCGACTGCAGCGTTTATCATTTCCGGCAGATCGGGCATGGACAGGGCGGAGCTTGTGATGTGCGGGTGGTCGGGCGGCTGCTGAAGGCGGCGGACGTTCCTCGCCGGGCGGCGGCGCCTCCGTTTCGTGATGTCAGTAGCGGTACCCCGCCAGCTCTTCGTCCGTGACCTCGACGCCGAGTCCCTCGGCGATCCGGTTCACGAAGTTGAAGTAGCCGACCACGGCGGCCAGGTTCGTGATCTCCGCGTCCGAGAGCCCCGCCTCCCGGAGACGTCCGATGTCCGCCTCCTCCACGCCCGCGGGATCGTCGGTGAGCCGCTCGGCGTAGCGGAGCATCTCCCGCTCCCGGGCGGAGAGACCCTCGGGGGTCTCGCCCCGCTCCAGCGCATCGGCACGCTCGTCGGAGCGCCAGCAGGCGCGCAGCGCCTCGGCGTGGTGCCGTGTGCAGTACTCGCATCCGTTCATCACGGATACTCGCACCGCGATCATCTCCCGCTCCCCCCTCGAGAGCCCGGAGCGCTCGAACATGATGGCCATGTACAGATCCAGGTGCGGCCCGATCATCTTCGGATTCTGGCTCTGGATGGCCATGATGTTGGAGAGCTTGCCGCGGCGGGCACGGATCTGCTCGTAGGCCGCCGCGAGCTCACCGGTCGCTTCGGACGGGGGGATGACTTCGATCCATGACATGGCTGTCGTCTCTCTGGAGGATTCGTCGAGGCGCATGGTATGGGCTGGGACCCTGCCCCGCCATCCGCGGATTCGATCGGCGCCGCTGCTCACTCCCGCGGCCGTCTAGTCGCTGCCGCGCGTCACCACCTCCACCCCGCGCTCGAGGGTGCGGTGCACCGGACATTTCTCGGCAATCTCGATCAGCCGCGCGCGCTGCGCCTCGTCGAGCGGCCCCGCGAGCTCGACTTCCCGGTCGATGCGGTCGATGCGAGCGTCGGGCTTCTCCGGATGCGCCTCGTCCACGGCGTGCACCTTCGAATGCCGGAGGTGCACGGTGACCTCCTCCAGCGGCCACTCCTTGCGGTCCGCGTACATCCGCAGGGTCATTCCGGTACAGGCGCCCAGCCCGGCCAGGAGGAGGTCATAGGGAGAGGGGCCGTCGTCCCCGCCCCCAACCGACACCGGCTCGTCGGCCACGAGGCCGTGCCGGCCGCTGCGGATATCCGAGCGGAATCCCTCCGTCCCCGTCCGGACCGTCACGTCCTCCCGCGCCACCAGCTCCTCCACCGTCGGATCCTCTGCCGGTGGAAGATATCGGGACGCCCAGGCGGCCAGGGTGCGGGCCGCGTAGACCGCATCGGCGGGCTCGGAGAGGAGATGATCCGCGCTGTCCAGGGAGATGAAGCTCTTCGGGTGCTTCGCCGCGGTATAGATCCGTGCCGCGTTGTGAATGTCCACGATCCGGTCGCCCGGCGCGTGCATCACCAAGAGCGGCCGCCCGAGCTCCGCCAGGCACGCCTCGATCCGGCTCTCCTCGACATCCTCGAGGAAGTCGCGGCCCACGGTGAAGCTCCGCCCGGCGATGCTCACCTCGGCATCTCCCTCGCTCTCGATGGCATCGAGCTGCTCGCTGAAATGCCGCGTCACATGCTCCGCGGCGAAGGGCGCGCCAATGGTGACCACCGCCTTCGCGGACGGGATCCGCTCGGTCGCGCGGATGACGGCGGTTCCCCCCAGGGAGTGGCCGATGAGCAGTCGGGGCGGGTCGTACTCGTCGGCGAGGAACTCCGCGGCGGCCACGATATCGTCCGCCGTGGAGGAGAAGGTCGTCTCCGAGAATTCCCCCTCGCTCTCCCCCAGCCCGGTGAAGTCGAAGCGCAGCACCGCGAACCCCTCCAGCGTCAGCGCCCGGGTGAGCTCCACCGCGCCCCGAAGATCCTTGCCGCAGGTGAAGCAGTGAGCGAAGACCGCGCACGCCCTCGGCCGGCCGTCGGCCGGAAGCTCGAGGCGGCCGGCCAGCTCCACCCCAGTGGAGCCGGGGAAGGAGACAATTTGGGAGATGGGCGGCGGTGCGGAATCTCTCATCGTGGATGGTCTGGTGCGGGCGTCACCCGGCGGTTTCGTCAAGGCGCCGATCGATCTCGAAGGCGGCGCTGATCAGGGCGATGTGGGTGAGCGCCTGGGGAAAGTTGCCGAGGTGCTCTCCTCCGATTCCCAGCTCCTCCGCATACAGCCCGAGGTGGTTCGCGTACCCGAGCGTCTTGTCGAAGAGGAACCGGGCCTTGGCCGGATCTCCCGCCCGGGAGACGCATTCCGTGAACCAGAAGGAGCACATGGAGAAGGTGCCCTCGATCCCTTCCAGCCCGTCCGAGGCCGCGCCCTCCTCCCGGTAGCGATAGACCAGCGAGTCGTCCATGAGCTCCGCCTCGATGGCGCGCAGCGTGGAGAGCCAGCGCGGGTCGGTGGGGGAGATGAAGCGGACGAGCGGCATCAGGAGGGCCGAGGCGTCGAGCGCCGATCCGCCGCGGACCTGCGTGAACACCTCCCTCTCCGCGTGCCAGAAGTTCTCGAAGATGTCCCGGTAGATCCGGTTGCGCGCCTCCTTCCACTCCCGCTCCGGGTACGGGAGGGAGCGCTTGTTCGCGAGGCGGATTCCCCGATCGACCGCGACCCATGACATCACGCGGGAGTGCAAAAACTCCTGCGGCCCGCCGCGCACCTCCCAGATGCCGGTGTCGGGCCGCTGCCAGTTCTCGCACACCCAGTCCACCATCCCCACCACCTCGTTCCAGAAGTCGTGGGCCACCCGCTCACCGAACTTGTCGTAGAGGTAGATCGAGTCCATCAGCTCACCGTAGATGTCGAGCTGGATATGGTCGTACGCTCCGTTCCCGATGCGCACCGGAGAGGATCCGCGATAGCCCGCGAGGTGGTCCAGCGTCTCCTCCGTGAGATCGGTCCGGCCGTCGATCCCGTACATGATCTGCAGTGCGCCGCTCTCCTTCATCTCCATGCAGCGGCGGCGGATCCAGTTCATGAAGTCCCCCGCCTCTTCGATCAGCCCAAGGCGGATCAGCGCGTAGAGGGTGAAAGAGGCGTCGCGGATCCAGGTGAACCGGTAGTCCCAGTTGCGACTCCCGCCGAGCGTCTCGGGGAGGCCGAAGGTCGGGGCGGCCACGATGGAGCCCTCCGGCCGGTAGGAAAGGAGCTTCAGGGTGAGGGCGGAGCGATGCACCATCTCCCGCCACCGCCCCTGGTACGCGGAGCGGGCGGTCCAGTCGCGCCAGTAGTCCGCCGTCTTCTTGAAGGTCCTGGTGACGTAGCGGGGATCGGCCGAGGCCTCCGGCGTCGCATCGCCGTCGAGGATCTCGAGGACGATGGCGGTGGCCGCATCACCCTCGAGCTCGAACTCGGCCACCACCGCGCCGTCCTCCTCACGGACCTCCTGCTCGGTGTGGAGACGAAGCACGGGGCCCTTACCTTGGGAAGGTCGGAGGACGGCCCCGCCATCCACGATCTCGATCCGAGGACCCACCCGCCCGTAGTCGAAGCGGGGAGCGCACCGCATGCGAAAGCGGATGTGACCGTGGACCGCCTTGGCGCGGCGGACGAGCGTCTGCCGCCCGTTCGGCTCCCGGGGACCGATCGTCATGAAGTCGGAGATCTCGGCGATCCCGTCCGAGCTCAGAAAGCGGGTGAGGAGTATGTTGGTGTCCGGGAGGTAGAGCTGCTTGCGCCGCGGCTCCGGAATGTCCGGATAGAGCGCGAAGGCACCCCCCTTCTCCTGGTCGAGGATCCGGGCGAAGATCGACGGGGAGTCGAAGCGCGGCGCACAGAGGAAGTCGATTGCCCCGTCCATGCCGACCAGCGCCGCGGTGTGCAGGTCGCCGATGATGCCGTGGTCCTCGATGGGGAGCGACGACGGAGCTTCCGGTTCCTTCATCCTATGCACGCCCTCCGGATACGGTTTCGACTTTCTTCCGGGGGCCGCTCGCAATGGCGGTGCCTTGGCGGCGCCCGTCGATCGAGTAGATGTCCTCGTCGCGCCAGGCCCAGATCAGGAGGCTCGCCGCGAAGATGAGCAGGGAGGGAAAGAAGAG
>SKRI01000272.1 GCA_007118565.1 Gemmatimonadota bacterium
CGACCAGCACGATCCCCAGCAGGAACGCGCCGAGGACATTCTCCGCGAAGGTCGTCCAGGGGAAGCCGCCCGGAGGGGTGGGGAAGGCGAGGACGAAGAGGTAGCGGAGGGCGGTGCCGAGAACGCCCCCCGCCGCTACGGCGAGGAGGTGGGTGGGCGGGGGATGGTCACCCCAACGAGCTCCCGGCGTGGTCTCGACGGCCGGGGTGCGTCCGGGCGGGATGGTCCGATCTGGCATCCGTTATGGTACCACGAGCCGCAGGTGCCGTCGAGCGGATGCCTCCGCGGCCGGCGCATCACCCTTCGTCGGGAGCGCGGATCTCGAGAGCGGTGGGCGAGAGGTTTCCAGTCACGAATAGGAGGTCTCCTTCACCATGGACCTCTGCTCGGTGAACCCGGCGCTCCTGGACTCGCTGGACACGGAGATCGACCGGCGGGTGGCGCGGGCGGCGGAGGCGCATGGGGTGGAGTGGGAGAAGGAGGAGGTGACGCGGAACGAGGCGGGCGGCACCGAGGAGATGCTGGCCGACCGCTTCCACCACCCAGTGGTGCAGACGGCGATCGCCGTGCACCGCCACCTGGGGATCGACGTCTGTTATCCCGATCCAGCAAGCGTCTTGGCGAATGCTCGATCCGCCGGGGCAAGGTTGAGATCGAGAAGTGCAGAGGCCGTGACCCACCTCACCTGAACGTGTTCAAGGGCGATTGGTTCGCCGGCGATGGCAACGGGGACGAAGGATATCTCGAACGGGGATCCTGGATCTCTTCGCTGGTGAATGGGCTCCCACGCAGCTAGCACGGACACCCCAAGCTCTTCCTTCAGTTCGCGACGGGCAGCATCCACCCAGGATTCTTCCGGGTTTAACTTGCCACCTGGAAACTCCCAGAGTCCCCCGTGCCGTTTGTGAAGCGGGCGCTCGGCGACCAGGTATTGCCCATCCCGCTCAATGACAGCGGCGACGACTGGAATGATGCCCGAACTCTCGACTTTACTCATTTCAGACCGGGCGGGGATGCTCGATCCTCACGCGACAGCCGCCGCGAACGTCTGATACAGGTCTCCCGGCAGCCGATGCTTCAGCTTCCAGGTTATCGCCATCGGCTGCTCCCCCTCATGTCGGACATAAGTTGCCGGCCCGAGGAAATGAAACGCCCGGTCGTCGGTGTTCAGCCGTGCAAACAGCAGAATGTGGCTCCCGCGCGACGCGTGTTTCTGGTACCGCCGTCCCGTCTCGCTATCTGCCCGCGTGACTGACTGGCTCTCCCAGTGGATGAGGTCACGGCTGATCGCGTAGTCGCGATACCGGGTTGTTGGCGAGAAACCACCGGTGGTCTTATCCAGCGTGAAGGCGAATAGGTCGGCTGGCAGCTGCTCAAGGTACATGACGCCGGTCTGCCACGGCATCACCCTCGCCCCCTCGCCTTTGCCGCACGCGGCAAGAATTTCGATGCGGGTGTAGCGTGCGTGGACGTGAAGCGGCACATCGGACAGTATTTCGAGTTCGGGCGTGAGATGCGAGACGCGCTCCTCGAGCACCTCGAACAGCTCGTCCAGCTCGCGGCGGATCTACGGGTGGGCCCAGAGGACGGCCGCTCCCTCCCGCAGGCCTACGTCCTTGCCGGCGACCTGGTCCAGGAACTGACCGAGAAGCATGCGGAGCAGGCGATCGTCCCGCTCCGAGATGTCCTCTGCGGGCGGGGTGTCGGACTTGAGCCATCGACGCCATGCATCGAGTCGCTCGGGATCGTCGACGTGCAGAAGGCGACCGCACGCCCGGCGGAGGGTCCCTTCGTGCTCACCGCCGGCGGCTGTCGCCAGGCCGGCGCGGTCTCGGAGGTCGGACCACGAGTGGTTGCCGGCGTAGACGTCGTCGAGGTCGAGGCCGGTGGCGTCCAGGTACTGCTTCAATCTGACATCGCCCTGCCGGGCGGCCAGTTCACCCAGTTCGTCCGCCCGCTGGGCGATATTCCGCGGAAGCGCGTTGCGGATGCTGGACAGAACGCGCTTCGAGGCGACCCGGTCCAGCTCCATGTGGCAGCCGGCAGGGAGGAATGGGAAGCCCTCAGCGATCTGCCGCATCACGTCGGTACGACTGCCGCCCAGTAGGGCGCGGAAGCGGCGGTCGTAGCGAAACTCCTGGCGGTGGTGGCCGACGAAGTCGAGCACGGTGCAGACCCCCTTGCCCTCGGCCTTCCGGAGGCCGCGGCCGAGCTGCTGGAGGAAGAGGAGCGGGCTCTCGGTGGGGCGTAGCATGAGGAGGGCGTCGACATTGGGAACGTCCACCCCCTCGTTGAAAAGGTCGACAGAGAAGACGACGCGGATGTTGGCCTGCTCCAGATCCCGAAGCGCTTGCTTTCGCTCGTCGTTTCTCGTCTCGCCGGTGACCGCCACGGCGGGGACGCCATTTTCGTTGAACACGCGGGCCATGTAGCGGGCGTGATCGACGCTCACGCAGAAGCCGAGGGCGCGTACGACGGGCGGGTCGCCGAAGTGCTCGACCAACTGCTTGAGGACGTAACGGGCCCATACATCGGTGGCCGTGATCACGTCGGTGAGTGCCCGCTCGTCGTATCCTCGGCCCCGCCGCCAGGGGATCTCACGCAGGTCGAGCTCGTCGGCGATGCCGTAGTAGGCGAAAGGAGTGAGGCGGTGCTGATCGATCGCGTCCCAAAGGCGGAGCTCGGCGGCGATCCGATCGCCGAACCAGTGGAGCACGGGCAGGCCGTCGCTCCGTTCCGGGGTGGCCGTAAGACCGAGCAGCTCGACGGGCTCCAGATGCTCGAGCAGCGCCTGGTAGGATGTAGCCGCGGCGTGATGGAACTCGTCGATGATGACCACGTCGAAATGGTCGGGAGGTATGGCTTCGACTCCGCTGGCGTTGAGTGACTGGATGGACGCAAAGACGTGGTCATACTCCTCGGGCCGCTGGCCGCCGACCCACAACTCGCCGAATGACGCGTCCCGGAGTGCGTGGGCGAAGGTGTTACGGCTCTGGGTTAGGATCTCCTGCCGATGGGCGACGAAGAGAAGGCGGGCCCGCGGGAGCCGATTTGCCAGCCGCTGGTAGTCGAGCGCGGCCATGACCGTCTTGCCGGTCCCGGTGGCCGCGACGAGGAGGTTCTTGTTGTGTCCGTGCTCCCGCGACAGCTCGATCTGCTCCAGCAGTCGCTCCTGGAACGGGTAAGGTCGAACCTCGGTCGGACTCAGGACCAGCCGCTCACCCTCCGGCCGGTCGCGATCCACGGCGATGGCGAAGCGCGCCCGGTCGTACGGCTCGAAGTCGGCTTCCTCCCAGTAGCTCTCGAAGACCGCGGCCACCTTTTCGATGATGGGCCGGTTCCGGGCGCCGGAAATCCGAACGTTCCACTCCAGACCCGTCGCCTGGGCCCAGTGGGTAAGGTTGGACGAGCCGACGTAGGCGGTGGAGAAGCCCGAGTCGCGGTGAAAGAGCCAGGCCTTTGCGTGGAGTCGCGTGCTCGCTGTGTCGTACGACACCCTGACCTCAGCCCCCAGCTCCTCCAACCAGTCTAGCGCCGCTGCCTCTGTGGAGCCGGTGTACGTAGTGGTAAGCACCCGGATCCGACCACCGTTCTCTACGTGCCGCCGCAGCCGATCGCGCATCGGCTTGATCCCTGTGCGGCGGATGAAGGCCATGATTAGATCGATCCGGTCCGCGGACGCGATTTCCGCCGCGACCTGGTGCCCCACTGCCGGCTCGCCCGGGGAATTGGTCAGAAGCGCCGAATCCAAAAGCGGAATCAGGGGGCCATCGATGGGAACAGGTTGGCCGTCCGGATGCAGGCGGTGGATCCCCCGAAGCACGTTGGCCGCGCCAAGCGGCCGCTCGTCACCCAGCTCGGTGACGGCTGTGCCCTCCACCACGCGATCCACCAACGCCCGGGCCAGCTCTACACCCGCTTCAGTCCGTCCAGCCTCCGGCAGCATCTCGATGGCTCGCTCTACCACCGACGCGATGTGCCAGGCGATTCGATCCGCGGCCTCGGCGGTGCGAAGCGATTCCGTACTCGAGCGTCGATCGGACGGAAGGCGCTCGAGCCGGGCAGCGAGCGCTTCGGTGACTAGGGCTTCGTACAGGCCGGAGGGAAAAGATGTCATTGCCTGCGAGGCCGGAATTTCGAAGTCAGCAGAAGCTCGGTGTCACACCACCACGTGCCGGGTGAGCGAAACCCTGGATATAATGCTGGCAGTGGGACCTGATAGAAAACCTCGCACATGGGGGACAATGCGGCGCCGGTACACGGTCCGGGTGCATCCGCTGCCCAACCTCGTCTCGCGCGCCAACGTGAGGACCTAATCTGGCGGTCTCAGCGCGTCGTGAGGAGTTCGGTCGCTGCCGCCGCGCCGATGACGGTGACCGGGATCGCGATGAGGATTGGGCCGTCCCCGCCGATCGCTGCAAAGAGGAGCGTTGATCCGACAGCCGCACCGGCCGTGGCGAGCAAGACCGTCCCCAATCTGCCGCGGCTCCTGTTGCCGAAGTGCGCCCCGAGCGCCGCACCGGCAGGCATCGTGACCCCCGCTGCCAATAGCCCGGTCAGCAACGCGCCGTCCAACGAGCGCCCTCCCGACAGGAACAGGACTGCGGCCCCGAATCCGACGGCCACTCCCAATGTTGCACCGCCAATCGTCCGCACGACATCGATGCCGTCGATGCGGGACGGGTCCGCCGGCCACGCACCCGGAAGCTGATCGGCGGCCGGCTCCCATGCCTTCCACTGGGTTTCGGCCGGCATATGCGGTGACTGTGCTTCGAGGTGCCCCGGGACCGCCATCACGATGGCCGCCAGGAGCAAGAGGCAGTGACGGAACAGCCAGTCATTATTCATCGGCTTCAAGATGAGGGTACACTTCAACCGACATCCTGCTGATGACGGAATTGTCGAGCGGGAGGGCGTAAGCCTTGCTTCTGTTCAGTGACCTTTGTTCATCGCATGCAAAAACCATTTTACCTTCACAGGAATGCTTCTGTCGAAACGTCACCACCTGCTCGCGAAGGGCGCTTCGTTGCTCGGCCGCCTCCCTGGCCCGTCCAAGCTGAAACCGACGTAACTACCGATCGCGAAAGCGGTTGCATGAGGCCCCAACACCAAATGCGACTAGCGTCTAATCGATTGGCCTTGAGGTTACCGGCGGTGCTCCCACATGTTGGCTAGGCACCACCATCTCCCCTTTCCACCCGACCTTTAACTCACCGTCGTCCGTACCACCAGCAGCCCACCCACCTCCACCCTCGAGGTCAGTAGCGAGGTCCTGGGGGTCGTGTGC
>SKRI01000157.1 GCA_007118565.1 Gemmatimonadota bacterium
AGCAGTATCGCGTCCACCTGGCCTGCAGGTTGCTTCTAACTCTGGTGGTAGACCCCCAAACCGGGAGGCAACAATGATTCTCCACTGCAATTTCGAGGAGCTGCGCGCGCTGGACGAAGGTGCGGAGTACCTGGTCGGCGACGCGCCGGCGGGTGCGGAGACGGTCGTGATGGCAGCACCGGCCGCGCGCTCTGCCGTGGAGTCTCTGCGCCACTCGCTCGAGGGGGACATGGAGATTCCGACGCTCGCCGAGCAGCGCACGGTGCGCGCGGCGGTGGGTGCAATCTGCGAGTCGCTCCGGCTTCAGCTCGACGCTGTGGTCCTCGAGCAGCACCCCGGGCACGAGCAGGCGGTCGAGCTGTACTTCAACTACGCTCATGTGCGGTCGGTGCTCGGCCGGCTCGACGAGATGGGAGGGGAGATGGACGCCCTGATCGAGCTGATGACCGGTCAACCCGCCACGGAGGAAACCGCAGAACGGATCACCTTCGGCGATTAGAGGGACCGCCTTCCCTCGGAAGATCAAGAGAGCCCTCCCCGCGCAGCGGGGAGGGCTCTCTTTCTTGGGCGACGGGTCCGAGCGACCGAACCGCCCCTCCCCTACAGGATGTACCGGCGTAGATCCTCGTCCTCCATGACCTCCTTCAATCGCTGACGCACCTCGGGCGCATCCACGGTGATGGTGTCCCGCTCGTCCTTGATCTCGGGCAGATCGAAGAGGAGGTCCTCGAGCAGCGTGGTCAGAACCGTATGGAGTCGCCGCGCCCCGATGTTCTCCATCCGATCGTTTAGCCCGGTCGCGACGCTGGCAATCGCCTCGACGGCCGAATCAGTGAACTGGAGATCGGCGCCCTCGGCCGCCACCAGCTCCTGATACTGCGTCAGGAGCGCGTTCTTGGGCTCCCGGAGGATGCGGATGAAATCGGCCTCGGTGAGGCTCCGGAGCTCAACCCGGATCGGGAAGCGCCCCTGCAGCTCCGGAATCATGTCCGAGGGCTTGGCCACATGGAAGGCTCCGGCGGCCACGAAGAGCATGTGGTCGGTGCGCACCATCCCGTACTTGGTCTGCACCGTCGAGCCCTCCACGATGGGGAGGAGGTCGCGCTGCACCCCTTCCCGCGACACGTCCGGTCCGCCGGCACTCTTGCCACGCTCGCCCACGACCTTGTCGATCTCGTCCAGGAAGACGATTCCCGTCTCCTCGGCACGGTCGAGCGCCTCGGCGACCACGTCGTCCATGTTCACGAGCTTGTCGAGCTCGTCCTGCATCAGGATGCGCCGCGCCTCCGCGACAGTGACCTGCCGCCGCTTCGTCTTCTTCGGCAGCATGTCCTGCAACATCTCGGTGAAGTTGAAGTCCATCCCCTCCATGCCACCCATAGGCACCATCATGTTGTCGAGCGGCATCGACTGCTGGACCTCGACCTCCACCTCGCGCTCCTCGAGCTTTCCGTCCTCCAGGAGCTGCCGGAACTTCTCACGCGTCCGCTCCCGCCGCTTGCGTGCCTCCTCGCGCTCGGCCGGGGTCTCCGGCGTCTTGGCGGCCTCCGCCCTCTTCTCCTCCTCGGTCCGACGATCCTCGACCTGCCCCTGGGTGGAGACGACGAAGGCGCGCAGCGGGTTCTGCATGCCCTGCCGCTTCGGAGCCTCGGTCTGGACGGGTGGGATCAGGAGATCGAGGAGGCGCCCCTGCACCCGCTCCTCCGCCACGTGCTGGACCTCGTCCTCGCGCTCGTCGCGGACCATGCCGATGGCCATGTCCACGAGGTCGCGGATCATCGACTCCACGTCGCGTCCCACATACCCGACCTCCGTGAACTTCGAGGCCTCCACCTTGACGAAGGGCGCGCCGGCCAGCCGGGAGAGGCGGCGGGCGATCTCGGTCTTGCCGACGCCCGTGGGCCCGATCATCACGATGTTGGCCGGCATGATCTCGTCCCGGATTTCCTCCGGGACCCGCTGCCGCCGCCAACGGTTGCGGAGCGCGATGGCCACCGACTTCTTGGCGGCGCTCTGCCCGACGATGTACTTGTCCAGCTCCTTCACGATCTGGCGGGGCGTCAGCTCGTCCAGCCAGGCCGGCGCGTCGGCGGTATCGTCCGCCGCAGGCGCGGTCTCACCGGTGGCTTTCCCCTCCTCGATCCCGGAAGTATTCTCTTCGCTCATCTTTATCATTGTATCGTCCGGATCGTCAGGAGGGCGGCGAAGCGCTCTCCAGCTCCAGGACGGTGATGTTCCGATTGGTGTACACGCAGATGTCTCCCGCGATCTCCAGGCCGCGGCGGACGATGTCGGCGGCGGGGAGCTCCGAGTGCTGCTTGAGCGCCCGCGCCGCGGCCAGCGCGTAGGATCCGCCCGAGCCGATGGCCACGACCTCGTCGTCGGGTGCAATGACGTCCCCGTTCCCCGAGATCACGTACATCGAGTCCACGTCCGCCACCGCGAGGAGCGCCTCCAGCCGTCGCAGGAACTTGTCCGATCGCCAGTCCTTGGCCAGCTCTACCGCGGCGCGGGACAGGTTGCCGGGATAGCGCTCCAGCTTCTCCTCGAAGCGCTCGAACAGGGTGAAGGCGTCGGCAACGGAGCCGGCGAACCCCGCGAGGATCTTTCCGTCCCGCAGCGAGCGGACCTTCCGTGCAGAGGACTTCATCACAGTCTCGCCGACGGTCACCTGGCCGTCACCGCCCAGGGCCAGGCGGCCGTCCCGGCGGACGGCGAGGATGGTCGTGGCGTGGAATGTGGTCACGAGTGTTTTTTAGGGGGTGAAAACCAATGGCTCTTGGTAGTTCGACAACGCCAAGGCCTATGAGAAATGTCGCAGGTCGAGGAGGCCGAGGACCCCGCAGTGAGGCGTACTGTTCGTACGCCGCAGCGAAGGGCGACGACAGCCGACGCTGAGATGCGGCATTTATCGACGGCCTTCATGCCCGCGGGTGCGCCTGGCGATACACCCGCTTCAGCCGCTCCTTGGAGGTGTGTGTATAGATCTGCGTGGTGCTGAGGCTCGCGTGACCGAGCAGCTCCTTCACGGCCATCAGATCCGCGCCCGCGTCCAGCAGGTGCGTGGCGAAGCTGTGCCTGAGGGAGTGGACGGAGCGTCCCGACCCTTCCGCCACCCGGTCGAGCATCTGCCGCACGACGTTCTGGATCTGGCGGATTGAGAGCCGGCGGCCCCGCTGGCTGAGGAAGAGGGCGCGGCGGTCCGGCCGCTCGACGGCGGCCGCCAGCCGCTCACGCTCCTCGAGATACCGGCGCAGCGCCGTGATCGCCTTGCCTCCCAGCGGAACGATCCGCTCCTTCCTTCCCTTGCCGAGCACACGGACCGTCTCCGCCACCAGGTCGACGTCTCGAATGTCGAGGGATGCGACCTCGGAGACGCGAAGCCCCGCCGAGTAGAGCGTCTCGATCAGCGCCAGGTTGCGCATCCCGTGAAATCCGCCGTCGGCTCCCCGCACTTCCTCGAGCGAGAAGACGTCGTCCATCTGCGCGCGCGTCAGAAATCCCGGGAGCCGTCGCTCGCGGCGGGGCGCGCGCACCGCCTGCGTGGGGTTGGCCTCCACCCACTCCTCCAGCCGGAGGAAGCGGTAGAGCGCACGGACCGAGGAGAGCTTCCGCGCCACGGAGCGGCGGGAGAGCCCCCGCCTCCCCACGGCATCCCCCAGGAAGCCGCGCATGGCCAGCCGGTCCACATCTCCCCACCCCCAGTCGCTGCGTCCCAGGAAGCCGCCCACAAAGGTGGTGAACTCGGCCACGTCGCGGCGGTACGCCTCCACCGTCCGCGGGGAGAGCTGGCGCTCCGCCTCGATATGCCGGATGAACTCGGCAAGCTGCTCGGCCCGCTCGGTCTCCGTGGCCGCGCTCATCTGGCGACGGCCGCCGGCTCTTCCTGCTCGATCCCGGCCTCCCGCATCCAGCTTGCGAAATCCTCCCGGGCGCGCTCGGCCATCCGCTCCCGCTTCTTCCGCTTGTCGCGGATCCGCTCCTCGAGCGGGTCGATGAGCCCGAAGTTCGAGTTCATCGGCTGGAAGTGCTCCGGGTCCGCCTCCGCCATGTAGCGCATCAGCCCGCCCATCATGGTGGTGGGCGGGGGGATGACGGGCCCCTCGCCGCGCACCACCCGATCCAGGTTGACCGCGGCCAGGATCCCGACCGCCGTGGACTCGGTGTACCCCTCCACCCCGGTGAGCTGTCCCGCGAAGATCAGCTCCGGGCGGTCCGGGAGCGAGCCGTGCGCGCTGAGGCTGGCCGGATAGTTGAGGTAGGTGTTGCGGTGGATGGATCCCCAGCGGAGGAACTCCGCCTCCTCCAGCCCCGGGATCATCCGAAAGATCCTGGCCTGCTCCCCGATCCTGAGCCGGGTCTGGAACCCCACCAGGTTCCACATCTGACCGGCGCGGTCCTCACGCCGGAGCTGCACGACGGCGTGCGCCTGCTTCCCGCCCCACTGCGGGACCGGCAGCCCGACCGGCTTCATCGGACCGAAGCGGAGGGTATCCGCGCCCCGGTCGGCCATCACCTCGACCGGGAGACAGCCTTCGAAGTAGGGCACCTTCTCCCAGTCGTGCCCGGGATACGGCTCCCCCGCCTGCAGCGCCTCGATGAATGCGTCGTACCCCTCCTCATCGAACGGCGCGTTCAGGTAGTCGTCCCCCCCCTTTCCGTACCGGGAGGCAGCGAAGAGCCTGCTCTCGTCCAGCGAGTCGCGGGATACGATGGGGGCGATGGCGTCGAAGAAGGCGAGCGACTCCTCGCCGAGCGCCCCGGCGATGGCCTTCGAGAGCGCGTCCGACGTCAGCGGTCCGGTCGCCACGATGCCGGGCCCCTCCGGAATGGCGAGGACCTCCTCACGGACCACCTCGATCCCGGGGTGCGCGTGCACCGCGTCGTTCATCCGCTGGGCGAACTCCTCCCGGTCCACGGTGAGCGCCGTTCCCCCCGGAATCTTCGAGGCGTCGGCGCAGCGGAGGAGGAGGGAGCCCAGGTCGCGCATCTCCGCCTTGAGGAGCCCGTGCGCGTTCCCCGTGTCCTCGGATTTGAAGGAATTGGAGCAGACGATCTCGCCGAGGAGATCCGTCTGGTGGGCCGCCGTCCCGTTCACCGGCCGCATCTCGTGCAGCCGTACACGGTGCCCGCGCTCCGCCAGCTGGAACGCGGCCTCCGATCCGGAGAGCCCTCCGCCTACCACCGTGATCTCGGCCATCACTTCGTGCTCTTCTTTCGGGGGGTCCGCGCCTTCGTTCCCTTCGTTCCCTTCGTTCCCTTCGTTCCCTTC
>SKRI01000169.1 GCA_007118565.1 Gemmatimonadota bacterium
ATCGCCCGCGCGGGGGCGGACGACGAGGAGGCGGCGCTGGCGGCATTCCGGTCGGGCACCGCGGCTCTGCCGCTCCGGGAGGAGCTGCGGCTCCTCCCGGAGGCGAAGACGGGGCTGACCGACGTGGACGAGGCGCTCACCGGGCTCGAGCACTCCTCGTTCGAGATTCGGAAGCAGCTCCTCCAGGCGGCCCTCTCCATCGTGATGCACGACCGGGAGCTGCGGGCAGAGGAGGGGGAGATGGTGCGGGCCGTGTGCGAGAGCCTGGACGTGCCGATGCCGCCGCTGGCGGCGGGTATGGGCGCGGCAGCTACGGCTGCCAGCTAACGTCGTACAGGAGAGGTCCAGCCCGCTTGCCGGTTTGAGCTCAGCCCGCCGGCTCGAACGGGTTCAGAAGAGAGACCCCCGTTCGCTCGATGTCCGGGGTGTTGCGCGTCACGAGCGTGATCTGTCATATGCTTTACCCCCGATCAAGCACCTCGCCGGGCGGCCGCATCTCGCTTATTGCCCCCCCACCCGCTCCCTCAGCCGCAGCGCGTCCTTCGGCGCGTGCACCTTCTGGTCGTTGTCGAAGAATACGTAGACGTCGCGGCTCTTCCGCTGGGGCGGCCTGCGGTCCGTGATCCGTGCGGCATCGTCCGGCTCCCCGCCGTCCCGCCAGCGCACCACTCGCTCCGCCCACCGGTCCAGCTCGCGGTCGGAGTACCGGCTGGCGTACGTCTCCTCCGACCCGTGCAGCCGGATGTACACCACCCCCGCCGTCAGCTCCTCGAACAGGGGCCAGTCCGGGCTCTCGGAGACGACGAGCCCCACGTTGTGGTTCCGCAGGAGGCGGACGAGCTCCGGATTCCAGAAGCTCTCGTTGCGCGGCTCGAGCACGTGGCGAATGCGGCGGCTCCGGTCCGGCGTGAGCATCGGATCGGAGACCCGCCCGTCGTGCCTGCGCGCCAGCTTCGCCGCCTGCTCGGTGTCCTTCGGGAGTAGCTCCAGGAAGTTTGCCAGCCGCTCGGCGTCGAACTTCGCGCTGGCTGGGAGCTGCCAGAGGACGGGTCCCAGCTTCTCCTTCAGGGCAAAGATCCCGGAGGCCAGGAAGTTGGCCAGCGCGTCCTTCGCGTCTCCCAGCTTCTTGTTGTGGGTGATGAAGCGGCTCCCCTTGACCGCGAAGCGGAAGCCTGCCGGAGCATCCTCGTACCAGCTCCGGTAGCTCTTCGCGCTCTGGAGCCGGTAGAAAGAGCCGTTGATCTCGATGGTGTCCAGCTGCTCGGCCGCGTAGGAAAGCTCCTGCTTCTGCGGAAGGTCGTCGGGGTAGAAGTCCCCCCGCCAACCGGCGTAGCTCCATCCCGAGATTCCGATGCGGATCTTTCCCATGCTCGCCTCCTGGTGTGAAGGGTGGCTTCCGGAGAAAGATCCCTGCCACCGGCACTAGCCGTATTGACGGCGGACCGCCCCGCGGCGCACCTTGCGGGGCCGCTCCACGAGCGGACGTACCACCGTCTCCCCCACCTTCCCAGATCATGGCAGCAGTACGGATCCGCACCATCCTGCTACTCGCAACGCTCGCGGTCGCCGGCGGCGTCGGCCTCCCCGCGGCGGCCGGCGCCCAGGAGCGGCCGGTCACCGCCCACGACCTCTACCGCCTCCAGTCAGCGGGTGACCTGGCCCTCTCGCCGGACGGCCGGCGGGCGGTGTTCGTCGTCACGCAGATCGACTCCGCCGAGAACCGGTACGAGCGGGACCTGTGGACCGCCCGCACCGACGGCACCGACGCGCGCCGCCTCACCTGGACGCGCTCGGCGGCCATGGCGTCTCCCGGATTCTCCCCGGACGGCCGGTCGCTGGCCTTCGTGACCCGGCGCGGAGATCGACCGGCGCAGCTCTGGATCCTTCCGCTGGCCGAGGGGGGAGAGGCATGGCCGCTGACCGACCTGGAAACTGGCGCGAGCGACCCGGTCTGGTCGCCGGACGGGTCCCGCCTGGCCTTCACCTCCACCCTGCCCCGCGAGCAGATCGAGGAGGGGAGGGAGGAGCCCGACGACGTCGAGGAGCTGCGGCCGGAGGAACGCCCCGATCCGGACCCCGAGGCGGAGCGGACGCCCGCCGACGCCTCCGCCCTGGCCCGCATCCACACCGACCGTGCCGGTGCGCTCCGCGCCATGCGGGAGATCTTCGAGCGCAACGAGGAGGCCGAGGACCCGCGCCGCGTGACGCGGCTGAACTACATGGGGGAGACGGACCTCGCCCCGGAGCGGTACGCCCAGATCTACGTGGTCGACTTCCGGCACGGCGCGGAGCCGGTCCAGCTCACCAGCGGGCTCTTCCCGAGCAGCCAGCCGACCTGGTCCCCGGACGGCGCGCACCTCCTCTTCCGCGCCTCACCCCCGCTCGGCGACTACCACCCCGACTACGAGGACGAGTCCGACCTCTACCGGATCGAGCCGCGCGCGGGCGCCGCGCCGGAGCGGATCGCGGAGGAGGGGTACGCCGCCTTCGGTCCGACCTATTCCGCCGACGGCCGGTACGTGGTCTACAGCCGGCGGCACTGGGACACCCGCTTCCGCACCGCCGTCAACAACGAGCTGGTGGTGATGCGGCAGGACGGCACGGACCGCCGCTGCGTGACCTGTGCGATGGACCGGAGCCCGTCCGGGTACACCGTCACCGAGGACGGCTGGCTCTACTTCACCGTGCAGACCGAGGGCAGCCAGCCGCTCTATCGGACGCGGCTGGAGGAGATCGCGCCCGAGCGGCTGATCGACGGCCCGCGCGGCGTCCTCTCCTTCGACGTGGCCGGCGGGATCGTGGCCTGGACGCAGATGCAGCCGTCGCGGCCCAGCGACGTCTACGCCGCCGACGGGGACGGCACCGCCGAGCGGCGACTCACCCGGCTCAACGACGAGCTCCTTGCCGAGGTCTACCACACCGACTACGAGGAGATCTGGTTCCCCTCCTACGACGGCACCGAGATCCAGGGATGGTTCCTGCGGGCGAACCCTGCCGCCGTCCCCGCCGGGGAGCGGCCGCCCCTGGCCGTGCAGATCCACGGCGGCCCGCACGTGATGTGGGGACCGGCCGAGGCCAGCATGTGGCACGAGTTCCAGATGCTGGCCGGCGCGGGCTACACCGTCTTCCTTTCCAATCCGCGCGGCTCCGGCGGGTACGGGGAGGATTTCCTGCAGGCCATCCACCGCGGCTGGGGAACCAACGACGGCCGGGACATCCTCACCGGCGCCGACAGCGTGCTGGCCCGTGGTCTGGCCGATCCCGACCGGCAGGTGGTGACCGGCGGGTCGTACGCAGGCTTCATGACCGCCTGGCTCATCGCGCACGACGCGCCCGAGCGCTTCGCCGCCGCCGTGGGGCAGCGGGGCGTCTACGACCTGGCCACCTGGTACCACGCGTCGAACACCTGGCGGCTCTTCGAGGGGGAGTTCGCCACCCGCCCGTGGGAGGACCCCGAGATCACCCGGCGCCATTCCCCGCTCACCTACGTGGAGAACATCCAGACGCCGCTCCTCATCAAGCACGGCGAGCGGGACCTGCGCACCACCCTGGCCGGCGCCGAGGCGCTCTACCGGGCTATGACGGTGCTGGGGAAGGAGGTGGAGTTCGTGCGCTATCCGGGCGCGGGGCACGATATGTCGCGGAGCGGGCCGCCCAACCAGCGAATCGACCGGCTGCTGCGAATCCTGGAGTACTTCGAGCGCCACGTTCGGTAGCGGGCGCAGTCGGCTCGGGAGGGATTGAAAGAGGGAGACGAGTCTGGCGAATGCCGGCTGCGCCGGCACCGCGCTCTATCCGCATCCGGTACGATACGACCGTACCGGTGCGGACGGAGCCGCTGCGCGTCTCCGCCCTACGGGTCACGATCGCTTTCGCGGGGGATGAGCTGGCGTCAGACCGTTCGCGCCATGACCAGCTGCCGGTCCGGCTCCACGTCCACCACCTCCATCTCCCCGAACCCGGTCTCCTCCAGCCAGGCGGCGTAGTCGGCCTCCGTGTAGGTGTTGCCTCCCTCCGTGCGCAGCAGCATGATCAGCGCGAACCAGTCTGCGCGCTCGCTCCTGCCGCGGACGAAATCGCCGATGACGATCAGTCCGTCCCCCTCCAGGGAGCCCCGCACCTTCCGGAGCAGGACCCGGCTCTGCTCCGGGGAGAGCATGTGGGTCACGTTGTTCACCAGGGCGATGTCGAAGCTTCCCGGGAGCGGGTTCTCCAGGAAGTCGGCGCCCACCGTGTCGATCCGCTCGTCGTCCGCGAGACCGTACTCCTCGCGGACGAAGTCGATCACCTCCGGCCGGTCCAGCACGGTGGCGCGGAGCCCCCGCTCCGCAAATGCCCGCGCGTAGTGGCCGGGGCCGCCACCGACGTCGAGGAGCGTGCGCGGCTCCCCGGCGCGCTCCAGGACCAGGTCCACGGTGCGCTCCACCCGCTCCGCCGGTGCGGCCGCCATCCCCGCCATGAAGCGGGCGATGGCCGCGCGGCCGTCCTCGTCTTCCGACGCTTGCGACTGGATCTCCTCCGGCGGTCGGCCGGTGGCCACCGCGTCGGGGAGACGGGTCCAGGCGCGCAGGTTGTGTAGCCAGAGACCCATCCCGCCCCCCGCGTACTCCGGTGATTCCGGATCACCGAGGGTGCGGCGGCTCTCCTCGGTGAGCGCGAAGCGGTCGCCCTCCTGCCATAGCAGCCCCAGCCGGACGAGCGGCGGCAAGAGGATTCCGACCGCCCGCGGGTCCGCGTCCAGCCGGGCGGCCAGCTCGGACGGGGTCAGCCCCTCCTCCGCTCCGTGCAGGCCGCGAAATACGCCGCTCTCCACCGCCGCGGCAGCGGTTACGGAGCGGTCCGCGGCGTCACGAAGCTCGTTCAGCGAAAGGTCGTCGACGCTCATCCGGGATCGGGAGAGGGAATCGCTCCGGGCGCCCTCAGTAGCGCCCGGCGAGAGGTCGGTGAGCGCGCGCAGGATTCGATCCGGAACCTCCCCCTTTCCAGCTGGAAGGAGGTCGAGGTTGGCGAAGCAGGCGGAGAGGAGGTAGAGGTCCTCCAGCGGCCCGGAGCGGAGCGCAACGAGAAGCGCGGACGGATCCGGCCGGCTGCCCCGGGGATTCATCCGCGCTCTGCTCTCGGCCACCGCCTCGAGGAACGGCCGGAGCTTGGCCTCCTCCCGCGTCTCCGTCACTCCCGGGCGTACGCCTGCCGCTCCTCGGTGGCCAGGATCCGCCGCAGACCGCCCTCGAAGGTGAGGCGCTCCGTCATGGCGATGGCCTGGGCGGAGA
>SKRI01000257.1 GCA_007118565.1 Gemmatimonadota bacterium
CGGGGAGGGAGATGTGCTGATCGTCATGGTCGGTCTTCCCGGATCGGGGAAGAGCAGCTGGGCCGAAGCCAACTTCCGGCACATCGTCTCCCCGGACCGGATCCGCGTCGAGGAGTTCGGCGCGGTCTTCGACGAGAAGATCGAGCGCCGCGTTTGGAGCCGAGCGCGGGAGCGCGTCCGGGAGCACCTCGAACGGCAGGAGGTGGTCTGCTTCGACGCGACATCGGTGACGATCAAGCGCCGCGCCGTGCTGGGGCGCATCGCCGAGGCGGCGGGCGTTCCGGCGATCTCGGTCTGGGTGCGCGTTCCGGAGGAGGTCGCCCGGGCGCGGAACGCCGCCCGGCCGCGGCCGGTCCCGCGGAAGTCGTTCGATCAGCTCGTGGAGGCGTTCCGGCCGCCTACCCGCCGGGAGGGGTTCGACGCGGTGCTTGTCGTCTCGCCGGGCGGAGAGACGGAGGAGAGGTAGAGAGGATGCCAGCCCCCCGATTTCCCGCGAGTCCGCTGCGGCCCGGCGGCCCGTCGTCACGAACGACCGCTCCCGATCGTTCACCGGGAACTACCTTCATCTCCCACGCCCGGGCCACATCTTCCTGCATGAGAACCTCGAAGCTCGGGCTCGCCCTCGGCCTCCTCCTCGCTGCGGCCGGCTGCAATCTCCTCGACCCGGAGGTCTGCCATCACGGCATCCTCTACGACGTCGACCCCCGTGAGGCGACGATCTCCGTGGGAGAGAGCTTCACGCCGACCGCCACCGTCACGACCTGCCCCGAGGGGGTGCGGGAGATCTCGCCATCTTGGAGCGCCGAGGACGCGCAGGTCGTCGCCGTGGATGCCGGGACGGGTCGGATCACCGGGCTGGCCGTAGGGGAGACGGTCGTGCGGGGAACCGACGCGGAAGCCGTTCTGGTAAGCGTGCGGGTAATCGTGGAGCCGTAAGCCGCACGCCGGTGCGGAGACGGCCGACTTGTCAGGGGGCCGGTCGTTTCGTACCCTGGCAGGGTCGGCTGCTGCTCCACGAGCGCGGCGCTGTGGGGAAGGATGTCGGGCCGCTACGGGCAACTGCTCACGCGGGAAGGACTTCCGCCATCCGGCGACCTCTTTCCCGTAACGGACGCCTCCTCTCCGCGCACGAAGGATGCATCACCCCCGGCCGGCGCCTGCCGGTCGCGGCAGCGGGCAGCGGCGCCTCCCCCCCCGGAACGAGGAAGAGGTGATGATCGGGTCGGCCGGACAGACAACCCTGCTCATGATCGGCATTGCCGGAGTGGCGGGACTGGCCCTCGGCCTCGGCCTCTTCACCTTTCATTACGGGGAGGGGACGGCCTATCTCTCCGATGATCCGGAAGCCTGCGTGAACTGCCACATCATGCAGGAGCAGTTCGATTCGTGGATCAATAGCTCCCACGCCCACGCGACCGTCTGCAACTCCTGTCACCTACCCCCTGAAGGGGAAATCGCCAAGTGGGTGTCGAAGGCCGACAACGGCTTCTTCCACTCCTGGGCCTTCACCTTCAGGAACCATCCGGACCCCATCCGCATCAAGCCCCGCAACGCGCGGATCGTGCAGGCCAACTGCGTGAGCTGCCACGGGGACTTCGTTCATGAGATGTTTCCCGACCGTCGTGACGGCGCGGTCAGGTGCGTCCACTGTCACATGGATGTCGGCCATGCTGCCTGGCGCTGAACGTTTCACCCGCCGAGTCTCCTCCCGCGCGGGGGCGGTCTCGCCCCGCGTCCTCCTCACCATCTTCGTGGTTGGAATCCTCGTGGCGGTCGGAATCGCCGCGCTCCTGATCACCATCGGTGAGCGGCGGGCGGAGACCCGCCACCCGTACCAGCTCCTGACGCGGGTGGACGACGATACCACCGACCCCGCTGAGTGGGGCGTCAACTGGCGCTCCCAGTACGAGAGCTATCTCCGCACCACCGACTGGGAGCGGACGCGCTACGGCGGGAGCGATGCCATCCCCATCTCGAAGATCCACGAGAGCCCCTGGCTGCGGGCCATGTGGTCCGGGTACGCCTTCTCGCTCGACTACCGGGAGTCGCGCGGCCATGCCTTCACGCTCCACGACCAGGATCACACCCAGCGGGTGCTTCAGCGCGCCCAGCCGGGGTCGTGCCTGCACTGCCACGCCGCCGTAATGCCGCTCTATCGGGAGGTGGGGGACGGAGACGAGATGGAGGGCTTCCGCCGGGTGAGCGCCATGCCCTGGAACGAGGCCCGCTTCCTCACCGACGACGACGGCAACCCGCTCGTCGAGCACCCGGTGAGCTGCGTGGACTGCCACGTCCCGAACAGCATGGAGCTCCGCATCACCCGGCCGGCCTTCAAGGTGGGGATCACGGCGCTGAAGGCCTTCGAGGGGGTGCGCGACTACGACGTGAACCGGGATGCGTCCCGTCAGGAGATGCGCACCTACGTCTGCGCGCAGTGTCATGTGGAGTACTACTTCGAGCCCGAGTACAACATGGTCGTCTATCCGTGGAGCCAGGGGCTGCGGGCCGATCAGCAGGAGGCCTACTACGACTCGATCGGCTTCAGCGACTGGACGCACGGGGCCACGGGCGGAGGAATGCTGAAGGCGCAGCACCCTGAATTCGAGCTCTTCTCCCAGGGCACCCACGCCGCGGCCGGCGTCTCCTGCTCGGATTGCCATATGCCGTACCAGCGCGAGGGGGCGCAGAAGGTCTCCGACCACCACGTTCGCAGCCCTCTGCTCAACATCAATCGGGCGTGCCAGACCTGCCACTCGGTTCCGGAGGAGGAGCTCTTCCAGCGGGTCGCCACGATCCAGGACCGCACCGACGCGCTCATCAAGCGCTCCGCCGACGCGCTGGTGGATCTGATCGAGACGCTCGCCGCGGCCCGTGCGCTGGGCGCCGACACCACGGAGCTTCGCGACGCCCTCCAGATGCAGCGGAGCGCGCAGTGGCGGATCGACTGGATCTACTCGGAGGGATCCCACGGCTTCCACGCCCCCCAGGAGTCGGCCCGCATCCTGGCCGAGGCCATGGACTACGCCCGGCAGGGGGAGCGGATGGTGGTGGAGAGGTACGCCGGCCGGCTGGATCGCGACGCTGTGGAGGTGATTCCGCCGCTCGGCGTGACGCCGGACGAGGAGGCACCGGCGCGCGTCGGCCCCACGGTTCCGACCCGGCCCGGACCCGGGCTGCCCGAGAGCCCGGAGGGCTGAGCGGGCGGGAGGGGACAGGGCGGCGGGACGTCGTGCTTCTCGAGCAGAGAAGCACGACGCTCGGAGCGGAACAGCTCGTGGGCCGGCCGATCTGCGGGGCGGCGGCCGGTCTCGCCGCCTCTCTGATCGACACGCCCTGTCCCGCGGACCGGATTCCGCGTAATGTTCGGAGCAGGAGCGATTCCATCGCCCTTCCTCGCGGCTCCTCCGGACCCGGACCGCCCCCATGCGCACATCGTCTCGCGCCGGCACCCCCCTTCCGCCTCCCCGCCTCGCAATCCCGCGCGGCGCGGGGCTGCTCCTCATCTCCCTCGTCTTCCTTGCCGGCTGCGGCCCGCGCCAGATCGCTGACGAGACCGGTCCGCAGGCCTACTACCGTACCGGACTGCCGCTCCACGACACCTCCCGCGAGCTGGAGGCGGTAACCCGTTCGCTGAAGCAGATCCTCTTCACTGCCGAGTACGTGACCTTCGTCTTTCCTTTGGATGCGGGAATCCGGGAGATGGATCTCGATGATCCGGCGGTGCTCGAGCGAGCGGTCGAGCGGTACTCCGACACCGACACCAAGCGCGGAACCGCGGTCGTCCTGGCTCGGACGGACGAGCGTGCCGCGCTGATCACCAACAACCATGTGGTCGGCTTTCCGGACCGGCTGATCCGCTTCTTCGACGAGGAAGGAGCTCGAATGCCCCGCGCCGCTCGGCGCGTAGCCAGCGTCTCCATACGAACGCACGAGCTCGGGGTGATCGCCGACCACGCGAACCTGGGCCCCTTCGAGGTCCTGGTGCGCGACACGATCAACGACATCGCCATCCTGGAGGTTTCCTTTTCGGGGAGAGCGGGCGCCGAGGACTTTCCGCCCCTCCCGGTGGATGTGGGGGATCCGCGTCGGCTGAGCTGGGGCTCCTTCGTATACGTGGTCGGGTATCCGCTCGGGTTCCCCATGGTGACCCGCGCCGTCGTGAGCGACCCGAACCGGACCCGGGACGGGGGCTTTCTGACCGACGGTCTCTGGAACGAGGGGATCAGCGGCGGGGCCATCCTGGGCGTGCGGGGGGAAACGGGCCGGCTGGAGTGGGTGGGGATGACCCGCGCGGCAGCGGGAGCCTGGGAGGTCAGCCTCCAGCCGCGTGGGGACGAAGCGATGGACGACTCGGACCTTGCGCTCCTCTACACGGGGCCGCTCTTCCTGGAGTCGAACCTTCGCGTCCAGTACGGTGTGACCCACCCGCTCTCCATCAACCTGCTGCGGAGCTTCATCTCCCGAAACCGGGGACTGCTCCGGGGAAGGGGATTCGACGTGCGGGCTTATTGACGGTGGAAGACTGATCTCAGACTGCCCCCAGCCGGAAGACTGCCATCTGGGTGGGGCTGCCGTGCACCGGGTCCGCCAAACCCACCTCCTCGACCTCCACCGAGTAGCCGTTCCGCTCCGCCACCCCCTGCGCCCAGCCGCGGAACTTTTCCCGGTCCCACTCGAAGTGGTGGTCGGCGTGGCGCAGCTCCCCCTCCGCCATTCCGTAGAGGACGTTGTACTCCCGGTTGGGGGTGGTGAGGATGACCGCCTTCGGCCGCAGCGTCCCGAACACCGCCCGCTCCACCACCGAGAGCCGGCCTGATTCGAGGTGCTCGATCGTCTCCACCAGCGCGGCGGCGTCGAAGCCGGCGAGGTCTTTGCCCGGGTCCTCGAGCGAGCGATGGAGGAGCTCGACCCGCTCGTCATCTTCCCATCCCTCCTCCGCCAGGAGGCGCCGTGCCGCTCGCAGCGCCCCGAGCGAGCTGTCCAATCCGACGATCCTCTCGAGCCGCCTCACCGGAGCGAGCCGCCGGAGGAGGGAGCCGGAGCCGCACCCCAGGTCGAGGACTGTTGCAGGCTCGCCTTCGAGCAGGCGGGACACGACCGCATCCAGCCGCTCCTCGTGGAGCGCAGAGCTGGTCTCCTCGTGGCCACGGTGAGGGTCACCGGAAGCGGTGGCGGGGGTCCACGCCTTGGCCTCGGCAGCGCGGCGCCGGGCTCGTCGGTCGATCATCTGGCTGGCTGGCTGGGTCGGGTCGTCGAGACC
>SKRI01000028.1 GCA_007118565.1 Gemmatimonadota bacterium
GGATCGCGCCGGAGAGCTGACCCTCTACAAGCAGCACATGGCCGACATGGGCACGGAGAGTCATGAGCAGGAGAAGCAGTTCCTCCTGGGGAGCGTCGAGGGGCAGCGGCTCTACGCCATCGACGAGGCGCTTTCCAAGCTGTACAAGGAGCCGGAGCGCTTCGGCGTCTGCGAGCGGTGCGGTCGCGACATCGCCTTCGAGCGGCTCGAGGTGGTGCCGGAGGCCAAGCTCTGCGCGGATTGCCAGCGGGCCGCTGAGGGAGATGTTGACGCCGAGCCACGCGAGACCCGGACGGCCGAGGGGCAGAGTTAGCAGGTCGTCGAAATCGCCGAGTTCCGGGTCTCTCGGAGGCGGAAACGCCGTCCGCGGGAGTGCAAGGTCGCTTCGCTCCGCCATCTCCCGCTCCGGCGTCCCCGCCTCCTTCAGCTGACGAAGTGGGAAAGCTGACTTTTCAGGGATCTGCTAGAGTGCACTAGGGCGTCAGACCCGCCTCGTAGTTGTTCATGAACTCGAGGAAGCGGGAAATCTCCACCATGTCGTCTGCCGTGTAGCGGATCGAGCGTGCTCCGGCACGCTCCACGATGGGGAGGTAGGCCAGAAGCTCGGCCGGGCGATAGCTCTTGAACACCACTTCGAGGGTGATGGGCGTCTCGATCCGGTGGGGCTGGAAATCCGTCAGCCGGCCGAGGGCGCGGGCTGTCGCTTCGCGGATCTCCCGCAGGGCGGCGGCGGGGGTGAGGGTCCGGGCCGAGCGGACCCCGAGGGCGTGCTTTACCACGGCACCCTCCACGTTACCGATCAACTCCCGCATCTCCCTCAGCGAAGCGTCGTCGCCCGTCACCATCACCACCGGCACCCCGAAGTGCCCGGCGATGGCGGCGTTGTTCCCGCCCTCAGACATCTCCCGATCGTTCAGCTTCACCGACGCCAGGTTGGCGCTGGAGAAGGTGTGGGCGAGCACGCCCTCCCGGTTGGTGGCGGAGGTGTGGTAGCCGGTGAGGATGGCCGCGTCGAAGCTCTCGTCGATCCCCTCCATCATCTGGAGCGGGCGGGGCCAGGAGCGCACCACCTCGACATTGTCCGGGAAGCGCTCGATCAGGAGGTTCTGCGCGTTGCCGTGCGAGTCCGCCACCACGAAGGAGGTGGCTCCCACCTCGCGCGCGGCCTCGATGACCGCCATGACCTCGTCGGTCATGATCTCGCGGAAACGCTCGTACTCGAAACCGGAGGGACCGAGCTGCTCGGGCGTGACCACGCCGGCCACGCCCTCCATGTCGGCGGAGATGAAGATCCGCAGCCCGGCTCCGGCCTCCCGGCCGGAGGTCACCTCTTCAGCGATCGGGAGACCCTCAGGCGACCTGCGCCTGGACGGCCGCGTAGTAGGCAGCGGCGATCAGGTTCACCGGGGGCAGGGCGCTCGCCCAGATCAGCGGCGACCCGGGAAGCCTCCTGGCTCGCTCCTGCTCGGCAATGTCCCGACGCCGCTCCTCGGCGAGCTGCGCGAGCCGCGCACGCTCTTCCTCCTCTTCGGCGATCCGCACCGCCGCGTACTCGGCGTACTGGAGGGGGTAGATGGCCACATGGTAATGTGGCGGCCGGAACTCGCGGATTCCGTTGATCAGGTTCCTCGATTCCATGGAGAGGAGGGCACGCTCCATGAACACCCGGCACTCCTCGTTGACGCTGACCCGGAAGTCGATCGCCATGCCCGCGGGGTGCACCGAGAGACGGTGCGCATTGCGCGGCTGCTCGTCGATGGCCCGGGTAGCGCTTGTCACCACCAGCTGCTCACCGCACGCCTCCCGGTACTGCGCGGCCAGGCGCTCCACGAAGAGCCGGGCCTCGGGCTGCGCATAGGGGTGGGAGACGAAGTCCGCCACGACATAGTTCTCGTCTCCGGGAAGGGGGACGAGGTCACCGCGCTGGACCGCCCGCTGGATCTCGTCGGCGGTCTGGTAGAAATCGAGGCCATGCTGGACCGCGACCGAGTGCTGCTCGCGCATCGACTCCGGGGAGCCCCGGATCGAGGCGGCGAGGGTCACGCCCACGATCACGGCCATGAGGGCGAGCCCGCCGGCGATCTTGATCCAGAGGGGAAAACGGTTTGCAGTCGCTTCCGACATCGATCTCCAACTGTTTGGCTTGCAATGATATACGGCCCGACAAAGTAGCAAGATCCCTGCCGGCGGGCGGGCGGCGCGTCACTCGGCTCATCCCTCCCCGTCGGGATTCCGGGATCCGGCCGTGATCGGCGGAAGCTCCTCTTCGGCGCGCCGAAGAATCGATTGGACCTCGTCGTCCGGAGTCTGGCCGAACTCTTCGTACCAGAGTCCGACGGCCCGGAAGGGGTCCGGCGTATGGAGGCAGAGCATCCGGTCGACCTCCGGCTCGATCTGTTCGCAGGTGACGGCCGCGGCGACGGGGACCGCCACGACCAGCTCCGCCGGATCCATCGTCCGCACGGCGGCGGCGGCGGCGCGCATGGTGGCGCCGGTAGCGAGGCCGTCGTCCACCAGGATCACGGTCCGGCCGGCCAGGTCGAGCTCCGGCCGGCCGCTCCGGTATAGACGCTCCCGCCGCTCGAGCTCGGTCTGCTCCTCCGCGGCCACGGCCGCGATCGTATCCTCCGCGATGGGCACCTCTCGGAGAACATCCTCATTGAGCACGCGAACGCCCCCCGAGGCGATGGCACCCATGGCGAGCTCGGGGTGACGGGGGAATCCCAGCTTCCGCACCAGGAAGACGTCGAGGGGGGCCCCGAGCAGCTGGGCGACCTCCCAAGCGACGGGGACACCGCCCCTGGGGAGGCCGAGAACGATCACATCGGAGCGGTTCTGGTAGTCCGGCGCGAGGGCCTCACCCAGACGCCGGCCGGCATCCGCCCGGTCATGGAAGCGTTCTCTTGTCATCATACCTCCTGGCTCGAGAGCTGTGGTGCATCAGGTCACCGAGAGCCGCCGCCGGCGGTCATCGTCCCCACCTCGACGCGGGCATCCGTCTCCTGCCCCCCGCGGACCAGCCGGAGCTCGACCGTGGTTCCGAGCTCCTGCTGCGCGAGATGGGCCTGCAGATCGCTGACAGTCTGGATGGGCTCGCCATCTATGGCGACGATCACATCCTCGGCGCGCAATCCGGCCCGGTCAGCCGGACCGCCGGGCTCCACCCGCACGATGGCGGCACCCTCCACCGTTTCCAGCCCCTGCGCCTCGGCCAGACGGGGGCTCACGTTCACAAGCTGGACTCCGAGGAAGGCCCGCCTCACCTCGCCGTGCTCGATCAGCTGCTCGGCGACCCGCCGCGCCAGGTTCGACGGGATGGCGAATCCCTGCGCACCCGGCACGCCGTGCGGCGCCGCCACGGCCGTATTGATCCCGATGACCTCGCCCGCGGTGTTGATCAGCGGGCCGCCGGAGTTGCCCGGGCTGAGCGACGCGTCCGTCTGGATGAAGTGCTCGAGCGGAGCTGCCTGCTCCCCCGCAGGGTCCATCTGCTGTCCGAGAATGCCGATGGCCCGGCCGGTGCCGCTCACCACCCCGGCGGTCACCGAGAAGTGGAGGCCGAGCGGGCTTCCCACCGCGAGCACCCAGTCTCCCAGACGGACTGCGTCGGAGTCGCCCAGAGTCGCGGGGGTGAACCCGCTCCCCTCGATCCTCACCACCGCCACCTCGGTGCTGGGATCGCGCCCCACGACCTGCGCCTCGAAGTAGCGGCGGTCGTGGAGCACCACGAGCACCCGCTCCGCCTGCTGCACGACATGGTTGTTGGTGAGGATGTACCCGTCCTCGGTGAAGAGGACCCCGGAGCCCATGCCGATCGGCATGGGCTCGTCGGGAAGCTGCTCCACCCCGGGGAAGAGCCGCTCCAGCTCTTCCGGCGGAGTCGCCTCTGCCTGGATGAAGACGATGGCGGGGAGGGCGTCCTCCACGACGTCGCTGAACCCTTCAGCCGGATGTGTGGCCCGGGTTTCGGCGGTCGGCTCCGGCTCACCCTCCCGCGGACAGGCGGTGGTAGCGAGGAGGAGGATCAGGAGGAGTACGAGGCGTCCGCTCATCGCGACATCGGAAACGAGGTGCGAGATCGATCCCTGCCGGGGTGCAGAACCGGGCCGGGAAACGAGGGGTTGCCGTGCTGCATGGCGCGCACCACCGCATGTTCGCCGGGGCACTCTCCTTGCCTGAACGGCTCTCTTGCCGGAAGCTCGCGCGACTACCCGAGCGGAATGTAGAACGATGAGCAGAGAGCGATCGAGCGCGGCGGGGATGATTGCCGCCATGATGATGACCGCGGTGATTACCGGTGCCTGCGCCCACATCGGTGCCATCGGCATGGCGGCCCAGCTTCTCGAGGGCGTGATTGGATCGCCGGGCCCCGCCGAGGGGACCGTGGAGATCGTCGCGCGGGTGGAGGAGGTGGACCCGGCGCGGCAGCTGGTGGTCGTGGAGACGGAGACGGGGATGCACGGAGCGGTCGTATACGATGGCGCCACCCGGGCCTTCGACGTGGAGCGGCGGGAGATCAGGGTCGGCGCCGTGCGGCCCGGCCGGTGGGCGCGGCTGCGGCTCCGCGAGGCGGCGCAGGGCTACCACCTGGAGGAGCTGTCGCTCCTGCGCGAGGACGTCGAGGAAGGGGATTCGCCCCTCGAGGAGGCGGCTGATACCGTCGCGCCCGTGGCGGAGGCTCAGGATACGGTGCCCGTGGTGCAGGAGGCCGAGGAGGAAGAGGCGGAGGTGGCGCGGGTGACGCTCGCCGGGGAGGTCGTCTCCGTGGACCGCGATGCCAGTCGCTTCGATCTCGTCGACGACGAGGGAGCGCGTTTCCGGGTGAGCCTGCCGAACGATCCAGCCGCCGAGGTCCGGGCGCGGTTCGACCGGCTACGCACCGGGGACCGGGTGCGGATCGAGGGCGAGCATGCCGGACCCGGCCGGCTGGAGCTGCACGAATTTCTCGCGGACGAGCCGTAGCGGTTTCGCGTTCCGGGCCAGCCGTGGCCCCCGCCTGGACAGTGGTGATGTGAGGGTTGCCCATCTCCCCCCGCATGCCCGCTCCGGCTACCTTCGGTGCTGATCGTCCGGCTTCCCGTCCTCCACCTTTCGAATGCCGATGTCCGTCGTGCCCGTCGCCGTGGTGCAGGCGGAGGTTCCAGCCACCCTCGACCATGCGCTCGACCGCACCGCCGAGCTCGCGTGGGAGGCGGCCGCTCGAGGCGCCTCGCTCATCGTCTTCCCGGAAACGTGGATCCCCGGCTA
>SKRI01000134.1 GCA_007118565.1 Gemmatimonadota bacterium
CGCCGGGTGGACCGGGATCTGCGCGGGAGCTATACTGTTCGGTCAGACCACGATCCGACACGCGGTGGCCTCCCCCGGGATGCGCCGCCCGAGCGACCTCTCCACTTTCGTGACCATGGCGACCAAGACGAAGAAGAAGCCCGCGAAGAAGACAACCCTTCCGCTGGATCGGGAGAGGCTGCTCGACTTCTACCGGACCATGCTACTCTCGCGGGGGCTGGACGACAAGGAGATCCAGCTGAAGCGGCAGAACAAGATCTTCTTCCAAATCAGCGGCGCAGGGCACGAGGCCGTCCAGATCGCCGCGGCCGCGCACGCGAAGCCCGGGCATGACTGGTTCTACTTCTACTACCGGGACCGGGCTTTCAGCCTGCAGCTCGGGATGACCCCGCTCGACCACCTCCTCCAGGCGGTGGGCGCAGAGGCCGACCCCTCCTCCGGCGGCCGGCAGATGCCCTCCCATTGGGGCCGTGAGGACCTCAACATCGTCTCCACCTCGTCGCCCACGGGGTCGCAGTTCCTCCAGGCCATCGGCACGGCCGAGGCCGCCATGCGGGCCCGCGCCATCGGACCGGAGGTCGTAGAGACGGTACGTGCCAAGGAGGACGAGGTGGTCTTCGTGACCACCGGGGACGGCACCACCTCCGAGGGCGAGTTCTGGGAGTCGCTCAACTCCGCGTGCAACCTGAAGGTCCCGGTCGTCTACCTGGTCGAGGACAACGAGTACGCCATCTCCGTCCCGGTGGAGGTGAACACGGCCGGAGGAAGCATCTCGAAGCTGGTCGCCTCCTTTCCCTGCCTGCACATCGAGGAGTGCGACGGCACCGACATCGTGGAGAGCTACGAGGCGCTCGGCCGCGCGGTGGAGTATGCCCGCTCCGGCCAGGGGCCGGCGCTGGTCCACGCCCATGTGATCCGTCCCTACTCGCACTCGCTCTCGGACGACGAGCGGATGTACAAGACGGACGCGATCCGGGAGAAGGAGATGGAGCGGGATCCCATCACCCGGACACGCGCGCTCATCCTGGAGCAGGAGTACGCCAGCGAGGAGGAGCTGGACGCGCTGGCCGACGAGGTGAAGGCGGAGATCAACGAGGCCACCGACCAGGCGCTCGAGTCCCCGCAGCCCGCGCCGGAAACGGCGATGGACTTCCTCTACTCCCCGGATGTGGATCCCACGGCGGAGCAGTTCGATACCGAGGACGATCCTAAGTTCGAGGGCGGCGAGACCACCATGGTGGATCTCATCAACCGCACCATGAAGGACGAGATGCGGCGCGATCCGCGCATCGTGGTGTTCGGCGAGGATGTCGCCGACGTCTCCCGTGAGGAGCTGATCGACGAGGTGAAGGGGAAGGGCGGCGTCTTCAAGGTGACCGCCGGGCTTCAGCGGGAGTTCGGCTCCACGCGGGTCTTCAACTCCCCCCTCGCCGAGGCCAACATCGTGGGTCGCGCGGTCGGCATGGCGGTGCGCGGCATCAAACCAGTGGTGGAGATCCAGTTCTTCGACTACATCTGGCCGGCCATGATGCAGATTCGCGGTGAGCTGGCCACAATGCGCTACCGCTCGGGCGGCGCCTTCAGCGCGCCCATGGTCATCCGGACTACCTACGGGGGCTACCTGAAGGGGGGCGCCATCTACCACTCCCAGACCGGGGAGTCGATCTTCGCCCACTGCCCGGGGCTGCGGGTGGTGCTTCCAGCCACGGCCGTCGACGCCGCCGGGCTCCTGCGCACCGCCATCCGCTCCGAGGACCCGGTCCTCTTCCTGGAGCACAAGCACCTCTACCGGCAGGTCTACAACAAGGGCGCCTATCCCGGCGCAAACTTCATGATCCCCTTCGGCAAGGCGAAGGTCGTCCGCGAGGGAACCGATGTTACGGTCGTCACCTGCGGTGCCCTGGTGCAGCGCTCGCTCCAGGCAGCGAAGGTGGCGGAAGAGCGGGAGGGGATCTCCACCGAGGTGATCGACCTGCGCACCGTCTCCCCCTTCGACATGGAGGCGATCGCCGAATCCGTGAAGAAGACGAACCGGGTGATCATCGCCCACGAGGACTCGCTCTCCTGGGGGATCGGCGCGGAGTTCGCCGCCCGGATCGCGGACGAGCTCTTCCCCTGGCTCGACGCCCCGGTCCGCCGCGTCGCTTCCAAGGACACCTGGGTGGCGTACGCACCGCAGCTCGAGCGTGCCATCCTCCCCGAGCCGGACGACGTGGGTGCGGCGATCCGCGATATCGCGGCGTTCTGACGCAGCTTCTTGCTTCACGAAAAAGGCCGCCCCGATCCTCCGATCGGGGCGGCCTTTCTTTTCCTCCTGCAAAGAAACGTCTACCAGCCGTTCCCCCGCTCGGGGATGTCTCCGCAGGTGATCGGCTGTCCGTCCTCACCGTGCGCCTGGACGTAGTGCTGGCCGTCCATGATCTGGTTCAGAGTGAGCGCCACGGTCGAGGTGCTCGCTCCCTCGCCATCGGCGTCGGTCATCACATTCTCGAGCCCTTCCGCCACACCTCCCTGGTCGTCGCACCGGCCCTCGTGGATGTGCGCCGCGAGGCTGGCATTGGCCGGGGCGTTCTCGACCTGGAGAAGGACCTCCGTCTCGCCGTCGACCTCGGTGAAGCGGGCCTCCCCGGTCACGCCGGAGCCGTCGACCTCGCTCAGGCTCACCGTCTCCTCCTCCACCGGCTCGAAATCGTCCTCGAATGCCGGCGTGTCAGGATCCGCAACCGTGACCTCGGGCTCGTCGTTCACCTCACAGGCGAGCAGCGCAAAGCAGGGCACCACCACCAGCGTCAGCATCTTCCTCGTCATCGACATCCTCCTCGATCGGTGGGAGTCGATCCCGCATCGTGCGGAACCGCATGATCTGAATCTCGGGATCAGGGCCGGCTCGTGCAACAATCAGACGTTTCCCTGGCCGGCGGTCAGTCGTTGCCTCCCAAGGCGGCGCAGGCGACCGGTACGCCGTCGTCGATGACGCGGACGAAGTGTCCCCGCTGCCACACCTCGTCAAGCGACATGTCCACCGTTCCCGTGGTGATCCCCACCCCGTCGGGGTCGATGGGCAGAGTCCCGATCGGCGGCACGCCCAGCGGATCGGCATCGGTGCAGTCGTTCCCCACCAGCTCGGCGAAGAGCTCCTCGTTGGGAGGCGCTCCCGACAGCTGGAGCGAGATCTCGGTCTCGTCGATCGTCAGCGCCGTAAGGGTCACCTCCCCGAACACGCCGCTCCCCTCCATGTCCCGGAGCTCGGCGCGCTCGGTCTCCCGCTCGAGCGGCATATCCTCGGCCGCCGGCGGCAGCTCCTGCTCGAAGGGATCATCCACATCGTTGCCGGGACAGGCCGTCAGCAGTACAGCGCTGGTGATCGCCGCGATCGTGCGGAGTTTTCTCATCTCCCCTCCTTGCTCGGTAGCGAGTTGTGGGCTGCCTCCTGCGCGTCCGGAACGCAAACGATGTTCCCCGTCGGCAAAATGTTCGTGGCAATTTTCGACTCGACCGGAACCTCCGGCCACGAAAAAGGCGCCCCGGCCACTCGGACCGGGGCGCCTCGATCGGAAGAGCTCTAGCTGATTACCAGCCCAACCCTCCACCGATCTGACCGCAGGAGACGACCCGGTCCCCGTCCAGCAGGGCGACCAGATAATCGCCGTCCTGGAGGTGCTGCAATCCGTGGCTGATCTCCGTGGTCGAAGACCCCTGTCCGTCAGCACCGACGGAAACCTCGCCGAGCGACTCGACCTCCTCTCCCGGATTGTCGCAGTCGTCACCGCGATGGAGCGCGGCCGTGAGCGTCATACCGGCCGCATCCGAGTCGTCCACGTTGATGATCACATTCGTGCGGTTGCGATCGATCGCGTTGAACTCCGCCTCGGCCGAGATGTCCGAATCGCCGATGGCGCTGAGGTTCACCGTTTCGTCCTCGGTGACATCGAAATCGTCGTCGTACGCCACCGTATCATTGACGGTGTCGTTCAGCATGACGGTATCGTTGTCATTGTCGTCCACCTCACACGCCGCGAGCGCGAAAAACGGTACGATCGCTAGTGCGAGAAACTTGTTGGGCTTGATCATTCTCCCTCCTGGGATTGAGTTGGCTTTCGATTCCACCGCCCGGCGGCGGGGTCTTCGAGCTCGTTGGAACAGGTCGAAACTGTTCAACCGCTGTCGGACAGGGCAAAGAGCGTTCCAGACATGTCAGCTGATGCCGTATGTCTTTACGGCCGCGCCGTTTACCACCGCGGATTCTTCGGAGACGAGGAAGGCGACCACGCGGGCGATTTTCTCCGGCGCCGTCCACCGCGCGTGGTTGGCGTCCGGCATGGCGCGCCGGTTGTCCTCGGTGTCCACGACGCCCGGAAGGATGGCGTTCGCCCGGATTCCCTGCTCCCGGTATTCCTCGGAGATCGTCTCGGCGAGGGTGATGAGCGCCGCCTTGGAGACGGCGTACGCACCGCGACCGGTCCGGCCAGCCAGCGCTGCGCGCGAGGAGACGAAGACCAGCGCGCCACCTCCGGCGCCTTGCAGAGCCGGGATGGCAGCGCGGGCAACCAGGAAGCTAGACCGGAGGTTGAGCGACATCATCCGATCCCACTCCTCCACCGGTGTCTCCGCGAGCGAAGCCCCGCCGCGGAAACCGCCCATGATATGGGCCACCCCGTCGAGGCGCCCCGCCCATTCCACGACCCGCTTCACGGCTTCCCCCGCCCCCCGATCGGTGGTGAGATCCATCCCGAACTCGAGGAGCCGATCACCGAACCGCTCCTTGAACGGCTCCAGCGCGTCCGGACGATCCGACTTATGAAACGGGACTGCGACGCGCGCTCCTCGCTCCAGAAAGATCTCGGTGACGGAGCGACCCAGGTTTCCCGCTCCTCCGGTCACAAGGAAGGCGCTGTTCTTCATACGCTCGCAACGGGGGCCCCGAGCCGGTCAGCGCTCGCCGTCTCCTCCCGCAGCCGCTCGGCGACCTCGCTCGTGAGCGCGCCCGCCTCGAGGCGCCAGGCCCAGTTCCCGTCCGACGATCCCGGCATGTTCATTCGGGCCTCGTTCCCCAGGCCGAGCACGTCCTGAACGGGTGCGACGGTCATGCGTGCCCTCGAGCGCCAGACCGGCCGGATCAGCCGCCAGTGCAGATCCTCCACACCGGCGTCCACGAGGCGATCGACCCGCCGACGCGTTTCCTCGTCGGCGCCCTCCCGGTACCACCCCACGACCGTGTCATTGTCGTGCGTTCCGGTGTACGCCACCGTGTCCTCGGGGTAGTTGGCCGGGAGATAGGGATTCTCCGGATCCCCGTCGAAGGCGAACTGCAAGACCCTCATCCCGGGCATGCCGAGGCTATCGCGCAGCGCGTAGACCTCGTCGGTGATGAGCCCGAGATCCTCCGCGACGAGGCGCATCTCCCCCACCTCCCGGGAGACGACGTCGAAGAGCTCCCGCCCGGGACCCGGCTTCCAGCGTCCGTTCACTGCCGTCTCCTCGTCGGCGGGGATCTCCCAGAAGGCCTCGAAGCCGCGAAAATGGTCGATGCGCGCGATGTCCACCTGGTGCTGGATCTGACCGAGGCGCTGCGTCCACCATGGAAAACCCTTCTCCCGCATCACCTCCCATCGGGGGATCGGATTTCCCCAGCGCTGACCCGTGGCGCTGAAGGCGTCGGGCGGCACGCCCGCCACGACCGACGGGCGTCCCTCGCCGTCCAGCCGGAACAGTTCCCGGTGGCTCCAGACGTCGGCGCTGTCGTGGGAGACGAAGATGGGCACGTCTCCGAAGACGAGGATGCCTCGCCGTCGCGCGTGCGCCCGCACGCTTTCCCACTGCCGGTCGAAGAGGAACTGGCGGAAGGCGCGCTCCTCGAGCGCATCCGCCTCCTGCGTGCGGAGCCGCTCGAGTCGCCCGGGATCCCGGTCCCGCTCCTCGGGATCCCAATCGGTCCAGGCCGCCGATTCGTAACGCTCCCGCAGGAGGCGGAAGAGGCAGTAGTCGTCCAGCCACGACGCGTTCTCGCGGCGGAACCGGTGGAACCGGTCGGAGAACTCGGACGTCCCCGTATCCCGGAAGGTGCGGTGAGCCCTCTGGAAGAGCTCGTCCTTCCAGCGGGCCACCTCGGGATAATCGACTCCGTTCCCGTCGAACCCCGGATCGATGTCCGCTCCCTCGGGCAGGAGCTTCTCCTCCACCAGCCGGGTGGGGCTCACCAGCAGCTCGCAACCCGCAAGGGCGGAAAGGCCGTTGTATGGAGATCCACCGTCGTTCACCGGCACCAGCGGCAGGATCTGCCAGACCGTCTGTCCGGCGCTCGCCAGCCAGTCGATCCACTCGTGGGCCGCTGGCCCCAGGTCCCCGATGCCGGGCCCGGGGAGCGAGGTGGGGTGCAGGAGGATTCCGGCGCGGCGAGGCTCGTCGGCCAGCCAGGTCTTGGGAGCGCCGCCGAATTCAGTCACCCGATCCGTCCTCCAGCAGGCGCTCGATGCCCCGGGTCGGTATCGCCACCCATTCCGGGCGGTTGCCGAGCTCGTAGTCCAGCTCGTAGAGCGCCTTGTCCAGCTCGTAGACCGACAGCACGTCCGCGAAGCGCTGGTCGTCGTCGGGTGCCAGCCCCGCCTCGTCCACCGCCTCTCGGTACCCCCGCAAGAAGGCGGAGCGCGCCTCGTCCTCCCACTGATCGAGCCATTTCGGCGGCTCGTCCCCCGCCTCCGTGTAGCCGCGCCGCACGTCCTCAGCGAGGTACGAGAAGGAGCGGGTCATTCCGGCCACGTCGCGGAGCGCCACCTGAAGGGTGCGCCGCTCGCCGAGGGGCCGGGTGACCTCCCCCTCGAAGTCGACGACGAGCCAGCCCCCGTCTTTGCCGCGGAGCACCTGCCCCAGGTGGTAGTCTCCGTGGACGCGGATGGCGTGGACGCCCATCCCTCCCGCCACCTCGAGCCGCTGCAGCCGGTCCCGGATACGCTCCCGGGATTCGACCACGCCGCGGACCGCCTGGCGCGTGTCCTCGTCGAAGGCGTCGGGAGCCGACTCGAGACGCTCGGAGAAGGCATCGAGGAGGCGGTCGGCGCGGCTCTGGAGGGCATCGGTCCAGCGCTCCAGCCGGTCCTCGGACGCCTCGACCGGATGCATGTCGGGGACCTCCGGGCTCGCGCTCCCAAGCGCGCGGTGCATCGCGCCGGTGACCCGGCCGATGGCCTCCGCCTCCGCTTTGAGGTCCTCGCGGGAGCCCGCTTCCCCGCCCTCGCGGAGACGCCTGCGGAACCAGGACCAGCCATCTCCCTCGTTTGGAATGTACTCGGTGAGGACGCCGACCACCGTGCGCTCGCCTCCCTGCGTCCGGTACTCGAGATAGCCGAGCGGTGCCGGGAAGGCACGGAAGTCCGTGCGCTCGTAGAGAAAGCGCGGAAGCTCGAGATCCGGGGTGACGCCGACCTCCAGCCTCCGATAGAGCTTGAGGAAGAGGCGGTCGTCCATGATCACCGCGGTGTTGCTCTGCTCGACCCCCACCGAGCGCACCGTCTCCACCGGCTCGACCTCCTCCTCTCCGATGCGGACGCCGCGGAGCACGCCCTCCGCTCCGGGCGACTCGTCCTCCTCCCGGATCAGCTCCACCAGCGCACGGTTGAAGTTCACCCCTTCCCCGGCATCCCGAAGGCTCATGGCGGAGCCACCTACATCGATGTGGAGATCCGCCTCTTCCGTACCCTCCACCGGGGCGAGGGCCAGGATGTAGTCCGACCGCGGGCCGCTCTCGAACTCGACCCGCATCACGGCCATGGCACGCGGCATGTCCGGAATGTCCAGCGGGAAGAGGTCGATGAGCTCGAGGCTCTCGATGGTTCTTCCCTTGTCACGGAACCAGCGACGTCCCTGAAGCCAGTCGTGGGGGATCCGCTCCACCAGACCGGCCGCCTCCGTCCGCGTGGCCAGCCGGACGTCCGGAGAAAGCTCCTCCTCCGCGCCCTCCGGCCGCAATGCGAACCAGAAGAAACCATAGGGCCCGAGCGTCACAGAGTACGGGTCGTCCTCGATCGGCAGGAACTCGGTCTCTCCCAGGATCTCGACCGGGATCCGGCCGGCGAACTGCGAGAGGTCGAGGCGCACCGCCTGGGCCGCGCCCGACAGGTTGTGGACCAGGAGGATGTCGTCGTCCTCGTAGCGGCGGACATAGGCCAGGATGTGCGGATTCTCCGCGTCGAGGAACTCGATGCTGCCGCGTCCGAAGGCCTTGTGCCGCTTGCGTACGCGGACGAGGCGCCGCATCCAGTTGAGGAGGGAGAAGGGGCTCTTCTGCTGCGCCTCGACGTTGATCCCCTGGTAGCCGTAGATCGAATCCACGATGGCGGGGAGATAGAGCCGTGCCGCCTCCGCGCCGCTGAACCCCGCGTTGCGGTCCGGGGACCACTGCATCGGTGTCCGCACCCCGTCGCGGTCACCGAGGTAGATGTTGTCACCCATGCCGATCTCGTCCCCGTAGTAGATGATGGGGGAGCCTGGCATGGTGAAGAGGATCGAATTGAGCAGCTCGATCTTCCGGCGGTCGTTGTCGAGGAGCGGGGCCAGACGCCGCCGGATCCCCACGTTGATCTTCATCCGGGGATCGGAGGCGTATTCCGCGTACATGTAGTCGCGCTCCTCGTCGGTCACCATCTCGAGCGTCAGCTCGTCGTGGTTCCGCAGGAACATGCACCACTGGCAGCTGTCCGGGATGTCCGGCGTCCGCTCGATGATCTCCACGATCGGCTTTCGGATCCCCTGCCGCACGGACATGAAGATGCGCGGCATGAGGGGGAAGTGGAACGCCATCTGGAACTCGTCCCCGTCCCCGAAATAGGGCCGGACGTCGTCGGGCCACTGGTTGGCCTCCGCCAGGATGATCCGGCCGGGATGGTGCTCGTCGATATGGGTGCGGACCTTCTTCAGGATCTCGTGCGTCTCCGGGAGGTTCTCGCAGTTCGTTCCCTCCCGCTCGATCAGGTACGGCACGGCATCGCAGCGGAAGCCGTCGAGCCCGCGCTCCAGCCAGAAGTCGATGACCTCGAGCATGGCCTCGAGAACGGCGGGGTTGTCCCAGTTCAGGTCGGGCTGGTGGGAGAAGAAGCGGTGCCAGAAGTACTGCTCGGCCACCGGGTCCCATGTCCAGTTGGAGGTCTCGGTGTCGGTGAAGATGATACGGGCGTCCTCGTACCGCTCGTCCGTATCGCTCCAGACGTAGAAGTCCCGTTCCGGCGAGCCCTTCGGGGCGCGCCTGGCACGCTGGAACCAGGGGTGCTGGTCCGAGGTGTGGTTCATGACGAGGTCCGTGACCACCCGGAGCCCGCGGCGGTGCGCCTCCTCGATGAAGCGGTCGAAGTCTTCCAGCGTGCCGTACTGCGAATGGATCCCGAGGTAGTCCGCGATGTCGTACCCGTCGTCCCGCAGCGGCGAGGGGTAGCAGGGCAGGAGCCAGATGACATCGACGCCGAGCTCCTCGACGTAATCCAGCCGCTGCATCAGACCCTTGAAATCCCCGACCCCGTCGGCGTTCGAGTCCTGAAAGGCCTTTACGTGCAGCTCGTAGAAGACCGCGTCCTTGTACCAGAGGTTTTCGTCGGAAGCCATGTGAGGAAGTCTGAGGGTCGGGAAAGTTCGGTCTGTCCGCGGTGCAGAAAGTGTTCCCGGTGCCCGGCGGCGCGAGGTTGTGCACGTCCGCGGGGCATCCGACGTCCAGCTCACATCTGCTCGGCGAAGAGGACGAAGAACCGTTCCTTGAGGCGCGGCCAGAGGCCGCGGCGGCGCCACCGCTCGAGGTCGATCTCGGTCGAGTGCTCCAGATCCTCCAGAATGGTCTTCTCCACCGCACGTCCGAGCCCCTCGTCCATCACCCCCAGGACGTTCTCCTCGTTCAGCTCCTTCGACCGAATGTCGAGGTTGGCGGAGCCGATCACCGTCCACCGTCCGTCGGCGACCAGCACCTTCCGGTGCATGTGCGACGGCTGGTACTCGAAGATCCGGACGCCGTCGGCGATGAGCTCCTCGTAGTACGACCGCCCCGCGTACCAGACGGAGCGCATGTCCGTCTGTCGGCTGGGGAGGATGATGCGCACATCTGTGCCCGCCCGGGCGCGCGCCCGCATGGTGGCCCGGAGATGCCGGTCGGGCGCGAAGTAGGCGTTGGCGATCCAGAGACGCTCCCGAGTCCCGGCCATGGAGAGGAAGAAGGCCTTGCGCATCGGGTGGGCCTCGTCCGTCGGGGCGCTCACCACGCTCACATGGCGGAGGGTGGCGTCTCCCCCGTCCTCCGCGGCGGCCGACGGCGGATAGAACTGCTTCCCGTAGAGGACCTCGCCGGTGGTGGGCATCCAGCTCTGAGCGAAGGCGGACTGGAGGCTCAGGGCGAGCGGGCCGGTCACCCGGTACATACTCTCGCGCCACTCCCCCGGCGCCCTTCCCCCGCCCTGCCACTCGTCTCCTACGGCCCACCCGCCGGTGAAGGCGACCCGGCCGTCGATCACGATGGCACGGCGGTGGTTCCGCCGGTGGATGCGGGTGAGCTTGCCGAAGCGCGGGGGGCGGAAGCGCTCCACCTGTCCCCCCGCCGTCCGCAGCTCGCAGATTCGGTCCTCCTCCGCGTTGAACCCGCCGACGCCGTCCAGGAGGAGCCGCACCTGAACCCCAGCGGCGGCACGCTCCACCAGCGCGTCCCAGACCCGGGTGGCCACCTCCCCCGGCTCCCAGATGTAGGTGAGGAAGTGGACGGTCTCCCGGGCGGCCGCGATCTCCCGGAGAATGGCCGGCAGGATCTCCGCCCCGTTCTCCAGCCCCTCGACGGTGCCACCGGTCACCGCCGGGGAGCCGACGGCACCGGTGAAGGCGGGCAGGAAGTCCTCCGAGGCGACGGATGCCTCGCCCCGCACCTCGAGGCGCGGGGGCCGGCTGCCGAGCGCGACGAAAAGGGTGATCAGGACGGCGGCGACCGCCACCAGGCCGACCCCGGCGAGGCCCCATAGCCACCACGGCGCTCCCGCCGCGGCGAGGATCACCCCGTTGCCCCCTTCGCTCCAGTGCGCGAGGAAAGTCGGTACCGCTCCGCCGTCTCCGGACGACCGATCTTTCCGGCCGCCTCGATCAGCCGCTCATTGAACTCGAGCCGGTCCGCCGGATCGGTGATACCCTCGTCGGCGCCGCGCGCAATCTTCCGCAGGTGGCGATCGAGCACGTGGCGCTGGTGGTCGGTTCGCGTTTCCCGCCCCACGGTCCCGATCATCTCCAGCATGCGGAAGGTCGTCGCCACGTCGGTTTTCGAATACTGGCGGATCTGGTTGAAGGCCAGATCCGCCATGCCCTCGAAGGTCGTGCCGGCGGCGATCAGTCGCAGGTCACCGTCGTCGTCGAGGCGGAGGTTCGTGGGGATGGTGCGGTGGGCCAGGTGCACCAGGATCGCGGCCAGGTAGTCAATGCAGTAGACGGCGGTGGTAGGGTCGTTCACACCGGGAGAGAGCGCCCGCACGGCGATGTCCACGAGCTGGCGCACCCCGAACTCCGGATCCAACGGCATGGACCGGTGCCGTCCGATCGAAACCGTATCGAGGGCAGCGTCGCTCAGATCATCATCGACCCGAGTCTCCGGCCCCACGGTGAGAAGGGGCGTTCCCTCGGCCACGAAGGCCCCGACCGGCAGCTCCATCCGAAAGATCACGTCGGCGCTTCGTGCCGTGCGGATCAGCTTTTCGCTGTTGATCGCCTGGATGTAGCCGGATCGGTGCGCGCGCAGGACCGCGGCCTCCGCGATTTCCGGAAGCTCCGCCTGCCTCTGCCCGTCCCCCTCGCTGTCGGCCGGCACGCCTGCCGGCTCCGGGAAGAGGGAGTCGATGGTCGCCATGGCCTCGTGGGCCGACCGCGCAATGATGCTCGAGCCCTGAATGGAATCGATGACGTGGTGGATGAAGTAGACGAAGAGCACCAGAGTTGCGAGGGCGATGAGCACCCCGGCCGTCACCGACAGGTAGGGCACGAAGGTGTCATCGTCGAGAGCGCGCACCTCGCGGAGCACGAGCAGGCAGTACACGAAAGAGGCGATGAACGCGCCCAGCATCGCCTGGTTGATGACGTCCGTCGCAAAGTTGCGCAGGAGCCTGGGTCCGAACTGCTGGGAGGCGAGGGAGAGGGCCACCGTAATGATCGAGAAGGTGACACCGGCCAGGGTCACCATCGACCCAGCGATCGTGGAGAGCACCTGCTGCGCCCCGTCAGGGCCACCGGTGAAGAGCCAGGGGATGAAGTCGATCACCTCCCGCTCGGCGTCCCTGTCGATCGCGAGGAGGACAAAGGCCATGATCGCCGCGCCCAGGATGAGGAGCCCCGGCACGAAGAGGGCGCTCGCGCGCATCTGCTCCCACAGGTGGCGGAGCCGCTCCCGACTCCCACGCAGGACGCTCAGCACGGCGCCTCACCGCGCGTGAGCGCCTCCAGGTCGAGCTCCCCGGCCGGCTGGGTCCGGGCGTGGTACTGGAGCCGCATCTGCTCGAGCGCCTGCCGTCCGAGGCGCTCGTCGGGAGACGCCACGCAGTCGCTCGGCACGACGATCCGGTACTCGCGCATGTGCGCATCCATGGCGGTGGCAAGGACGCACGAGTCGGTCGTCATGCCGGTGAGGATTAGGGTACGTGCGCCCAGATGCTCGAGGAGGAGGTCCAGGGTGGTGGAGAAGAACCCCGAGTGCTTCGGTTTCAACACGAAGTAGTCCTCCTCGGCCGGGCGGAGCAGCTCCGCGATCCGGCGTCCCGGGGTTCCGGGCTCCAGGGTGCGGCGGATGGTAGCGCTGAAATCCGAGCGCCACCTTCCGTAGTTGTCGTTCACGTAGATGACCGGGACACCCGACCTCCTGGCCCGCTCCGCGAGCTCCCTGATCCGCTCGGCAGCCTCCTCCCCCGGCTCGACCAGCTTATCACCCCCCTCGAACTCGAGGTGGTTGATCACGTCGATCAGGAGAAGAGCCACCGGGGAGCTGTCGGGCACGTTCCCGTCGAGCGACGGATCGGGGGAGGCGGCTCCAGTAGACATATCGATGATCCGGCCGCGATCACATCTGCTTGTAGGTGGGCCCGCTCCCGCCCTCGCGCGGCGTCCAGCGGGGCCCGAGCACGTCGGTGGCCTTGCAGTCGATGCAGTTGGGTGCGTTGACCACGAGCTTGTCCCCGTCCCGCTCGTAGACGCCGGCCGGGCAGAGCCGGGCGTACAGCTCCGCGACCTCCGCGGGGATGTCCTCGCCCACGATCAGGTGGGAGGGAATGTCGTCCCGCGTCTGGTTCCCGGACTTGAAGACCGCATCCACCTTGCTGAAGGTGAGCTCGCCGTCCGGCACGAAGGGCTCCCCGTCCGAGGCAACGGCCTTCTCGGCCGCGGCGTCCTCCTCCATCTCGATCTTGCCGCCCGGGAAGCGGCCTCCCGTCAGCGTCATGACGCCAGCCTTCGCACCACCCATGAAGAACCCGTCCTTGAAGGCGAGGCGCATGTTCCGCGTCTTCTTCATGTCGGAGACGATGTAGCTATCGTCCACCATCCGGTCGTAGGAGGAGAGCGCGTCCGCGGACGCATCTCCCCGCTTCAGCCCCTCGAAGATGGCGCGGGCCGCGTAGATCCCGGACTGCATGGCGTAGTGGATCCCTTTCAGCGAGGGGACGTCCACGAAGCCGACCGCATCTCCCACCATGAGGAGGCCGTCGCCGTGGCGGCGCTCCGGGAGGGCGTAGTAGCCCCCCTCGGGGATGGTCTTTGCGCCCCACTCCACCATCTCCCCGCCCTCCAGATACTTCCGGAAGAACGGGTGCAGCTTCATGCGCTGTAGGAGCTCGTGGGTATCGAGCCCCGCATCGCGGTAGTCGAGACCGACCACGAGGCCGAGAGAGACTCGGTTCTTCGAGAGCGGGTACATCCAGCTTCCTCCGAAGGCGTCGCGCGGGAGCGGCCATCCGAGGGTGTGGACGACGGAGTCGAGTGGCTCCTTCGTCTCCCAGACCTCCTTGACCCCGAGCGCGTAGATCTGCGGATTCTCGGAGCCGATGTCCTGCCAGCGGAGATAGGCCTGCGTGAGCGGCCCACGGGTGCCCTCGGAGAGCACGGTGACCTGCGCGGTGATGTCCGCGGACGGCTCGTGCTGCGGGCCCGGCTCGCCGTCCCGCTGGAGGCCGGTCGGTGTCGTCCGCACTCCCTTGACCGCCGAGCCCTCCACCAGCAGCGAATCCACCGGGAAGCCGGGGAAGACGTTCACGCCGAGACCCTCGGCCTTTTCACCGAGCCAGCGCACGATCTCGGAGATCGAGGCGGTATAGAAGCCGTGGTTGCGCATGCTGGGCGGCGTCGGGATCCGCACCGCCCGGTTCTCGGTGAGGAAGAGGACCTTCTCCCCCCGCACCGGGTCCTGGAAGGGGAAGTCCTCGATGGCCACGTCCGGGAAGAGCTCGCGGAAGGCGCGCGGGTTGATCACGGCGCCGGAGAGGTTGTGCTCCCCCAAGGAGCTCGCCTTCTCGAGCACCGCGATCTGCAGGTCACCGAGCTCTCCGCCGGCCTCCGCATCACGCTGAACGAGGCGCGCGAGCTCGATGGCACCCGCGAGCCCGGCGGGCCCCGCTCCCACGAAGACCACGTCCATCTCGATGGCCTCCTCCTCCGGCGCCTCGCTCAGGATGAGTCGGTCGTCCGGAAGGGGCGGCTGGTGCGCTGCAGGACGGACGGTGCGGGCCTTTGCCATCGTCTCTCGCTGAGGTTCTCGTGATTGTGCGGCGCCCGGTCCCGGCCGCTGGCTCGCGGCCCGGGCTCAGCGCCGGATGTCGATGCGGAAGATCATGCCGGGCGTCTCGGGATCCAGTCTAATGCGCTGGAAGGCCCGCTGCCATCGGAGGCGATTCCCCGTCAGGAGCTCGGTGGCCTCGTACTGCTCGTCATCGGAGACCCCCAGATACCCGGTGGGGAAGTCGAGCGTCGTCTCCTGCGTGGTGTACGGATCCAACGAAACCGCCACGAAGACCGCGTGTGACCCGTCGGGCGCCCACTTCCCGTAAAAGAGGACCCGGTCGTTATCGCAGGGATGGAAGTGGAGGTTGTCGTACTCCTGCAGCGCCGGCTGCTCCTTCCGGATGCGGTTGAGACGGGCGATGAGGTCCTTGATGTTCCCCGGCCGGTCCCAGTCCCGCTGCTTGATCTCGTACTTCTCGTTGTCGCGGTACTCCTCGCGGTCCGGATGCGGCTCGTTCTCGCAGATCTCGAAGCCGGAGTACATGCCCCACACCGAGGAGAGGGTGGTGGCGAGGATTGCCCGGATTCGGAAGGCCGAGGGCGGCGCGTTCTGGAGGAACTCGTGGAGGATGTCCGGCGTGTTCGGAAAGAGGTTGCCGCGGAAGTACTCCTTCATCGGCCCCTGCGTGAGCTCGGTGAAGTACTCGGTCAGCTCCTCCTTCCCGTTCCGCCAGGTGAAGTAGGTGTACGACTGGGTGTACCCCGCCTTGGCCAGCGCCCGCATCATCTTCGGTCGGGTGAAGGCCTCGGCCAGGAAGATGACGTCGGGGTGGTCCCGCTGGATTTCCCGGATGCACCACTCCCAGAACTGCACGGGCTTGGTGTGTGGGTTGTCCACCCGGAAGATCTTGACCCCTTGCTCGATCCAGAAGAGGAAGACGTCGCGCCACTCCTTCCACTGCGACTCCCAGTTGTCGCCGTAGAAGTCCAGCGGATAGATGTCCTGGTACTTCTTGGGAGGGTTCTCCGCGTACTTGATGGTGCCGTCCGGACGGTGGAAGAACCACTCGGGGTGCTTCTTCACGTACGGATGGTCAGGGGACACCTGGATCGCATAGTCGAGGGCGATCTCGAGTCCGTACTTGCGAGCCTCCTTCACCAGGCGGCGGAAATCCTTGAGCGTGCCCAGCTCCGGGTGGATCGCCTTGTGCCCTCCCTCCTCGGATCCGACCGCATAGGGCGATCCCGGCTCGTCCGGCCCCGCGTTCAGCGAGTTGTCCTTCCCCTTCCGGAATGTGCGACCGATGGGGTGAATGGGCGGAAAGTAGAGAACGTCGAAGCCGAGCTCCTGGACGTAGGGGAGGCGGGCGATCACGTCGTCGAAGGTGCCGTGGCGCTCCGGATCGTTGGAGGCCGAGCGGGGGAAGAGCTCGTACCAGGAGGCGAAGCGCGCCTCGACACGGTCGACCTGGAGCGGCAGCCGGCGGTCGAGCTCCGTGAGGTCGGCCCGCGGGAGGTGCCGCTCGATCAGGTCGACGATCTCGACATCGGCCATCCTGTGGAGGAGCGCGCCGGGCGAATCGCTCGAGGAAACCTCTCCCGCCAGCGCCTCGATCCGCTTCCGCGCTTCGGCACGGGCTCCCGAGGCGGCCTGTTTGAGGAGGATGGCTCCCTCCTCCAGCTCGACCGAGACGTCCACTCCGGCCTCGTGCTTCCGCTGCAGGTCCCGCCGCCAGGTGGCGAAGCGGTCCGTCCAGGCGATGATGGTATACTCCCAGCGACGGTTCTCGTCGAGCGCACCGGTCGTTCCGCGCCAGCGGTCGTTCTCCACATGGTTCATCCCCGCCTCCCGCCAGCGCCGCTCCCCCTCCCGGCGATAGCGGAGCACCGCTGCCAGGATGTCGTGGCCATCTTTGAAGATGTCCGCCTCCACGGTCAGGGTGTCGCCGACCTCGCGTTTCACGGCGTACCGGCCGCAATCGAGCTGCGGGGTGACGTCCTCGATGATGATGCGCCGACGATCAGTGGGAGCTCGTGACATGGCTGCTGCGGTGATGTGGGATGATCCGGACTCGGCCGCACGGGGTCGCAAGGCGGGGGCCAGCGCGGGACGACACCGGTGCTGGAGCGGCTGAGGGGATCTTGTCCGTCCTCAATACGCGCAGATATATTTTGGTGGGTACCGTCGCCAATTCGGACTCCCCCTCCCATGGCAACCTCCCGCTTCCCCCGGGTGAGGGATCCGGTACCGCCACATCGTTCGGAGAAAGACCCGTGACGCCGTCTCCCTTTCGGCTTCCTCTCCTGCTCCTGCTCCTCGGGGCAATGGCCGGCTGCGCGCTCCACCCCTCCTC
>SKRI01000270.1 GCA_007118565.1 Gemmatimonadota bacterium
AAATCGCTTGCTGGCCCTGCTCCTCGTTCCGGCAGCCCTGGTGGCCTGTCAGGACGCCACTCCCCCACTCTCACTCGACGCGGAAGCCACGCATCAGCGCGCCGCGGCCGTTGATGGCCACGTCATTCCGGGGCAGTTCATCGTCACCCTGCGTGACGGCGAGAGCCCCGCGGCGGTGGCCGCCGCCCACGGTGTGGAGCCTCGGTACACTTACCACACAGTGCTGACCGGCTTCGCCGGGAAGATGTCGGAAGCAGCGCGCTCCGGGCTCCTACGGGATACACGCGTCACCCGCGTTGAGCAGGACGGGATCGTGACGACGGCATCGCTTACCGTCCAGGACAACGCGACCTGGGGTCTGGACCGGATCGACCAGCGCAATCTCCCGCTGGACGGGAAGTACCACTACGAGGCGGACGGCTCCGGTGTGCACGCCTACATCCTCGACACCGGGATCCGCTACACGCACAACGAGTTCGGGGGGCGAGTCGACACCGGCCACTACTTCGATGCCTTCGACGACGGGCAGAACGGTGACGACTGCAACGGCCACGGCACCCACGTGGCAGGGACTGTGGGCGGCAGCGTCTACGGCGTGGCAAAGAACGTGAACCTCTCCGCCGTGCGCGTGCTCGACTGCGGCGGCTCCGGTACCTGGAGCGGCGTGATCGCCGGGATGGACTGGGTGGCTCAGAATGCACGGCAGCCGGCCGTGGCCAACATGTCGCTCGGCGGCGGCAGCAACTCCTCGATCGATGATGCGGTTGGCCGGATGTTCGATGCCGGCGTGCCGACCATCGTTGCGGCGGGGAACGGCGACTTCATCGGACGGGCGCAGGACGCCTGCGGATCGTCCCCGGCCGGTGCAGCGGATGCGTACACGGTGGGTGCTACCACCAGCAGCGACGCGAAGACATCGTGGTCGAACTACGGTAACTGCGTGGATATCTTCGCGCCGGGAGCCAGCATTACGGCGGCCTGGCACACCGGCGACAATGCGACCAACACGATCAGCGGCACCTCGATGGCAGCGCCGCATGTAGCGGGTGTGGCCGCACTGTACCTCCAGCAGAATTCCAACGCGTCCGCCGGGGCGGTCTACGCGGCGCTCAGCGACAACAGCACTAAGAACATCGTCACGAGCTCCAATACCACGAACAATCACCTGCTCTACAGCCTGTTCGGGGAAGGTGGCGGTGAGCCGGGCGAGCCGACGGAACCGGAGGATCCGGCAGCCATCGAGCTCGAGGCGAACGGATATAAGGTCCAAGGTCGCTGGCGGACCGATCTCACCTGGAGCGGGGCCGCATCAACCGATGTCGACGTCTACCGTAACGGATCCCATGTGGCGACGGTCGGTAACACGGGCAGCTACACGGATATCACGAACATCCGCGGTGGCGGCTCGCTGACCTATAAGGTCTGCGAGGCCGGCACCAGCACCTGCTCGAACGAGGCGACGGCGCACTTCTGATCAGCCCATCGCTGCAGGTAAATTCTAACAAAGGGCCGCCCCTCGGGGCGGCCCTTCTTGCGTTCCGCAGATCCCTCCCCTTCGTCAGCCGCCTCGCGTGGGTTAGATTGCGTCGGCGCCGGTCCGCAGCTTTCCCGGGGCGGCGAGATTGGCTCTCGCGAGCGCCTCCCCCATGAAATGTGACCCGGACCACACCTGACTCGTCATAAAGCATGGAGTACCACACCCTTGACGACTGATCGCCATGAACGACCGAATCCACGAGTACCTGGACGGAGAGCGCGACCGCGCCTCCCTCACGCCGGAAGAGGCCGCCATGGCGGACCGGCTGGACGAGGTGGCGCGCGACGCGGCCTCTCCGCTGCGGTCCATGGAGTCAGTGGACCTCACCCATCGGGTGATGGCGCAGGTGAATGCGCTCCCCGCTCCTCGGCGCAAGGCATCTCCACTGGCGCGAGCGGCCTCCTGGCTCACTCGACCGCGCGAGATCTCCTTCGCCTGGAGGCCTGTCTATGGCATGGCGGCGGCCGCCTTCGCGCTCGTCCTGGCGCTCGGTGTCCTGGTGGGATCGCCGGGTGCCGGCGAGGAGATCGCGACCGCCACGGAGGCGGAGGATCCTCCCGTGGTCTACGTGCAGTTCACGCTGCGGGAGGCGGATGCATCGCGCATTGCCCTTGCCGGGAGCTTCAGCGACTGGGAGCCTCGCTACGAGCTTGCTCCGACCGCCTCCGGCGTCTGGTCCGTGATGGTGCCTCTCGAGCCCGGCGTCCACGACTACGCCTTCGTGCTCGACGGGGAGCGCTGGGTGGTCGATCCGGACGCCCCGCAGGTGGACGACGACTTCGGTGGGGCCAACAACCGGCTCCCGATCATCAGCCCGCGAGGGAGTTGATCCGGAAGTTTCGCGTCCCTTCGGGCGTCTTTTCGGTAATGGTCATCGGCATCGCTTTCGGAGCGGGAATGGGCGTGGTGCTCCCTGCCGCCGCGAGCGCCCAGGGGTGGTACGCCCACGGCGCGGTTGGGCAGACGAGCGTCGACCGGCTCCCTGCGGATGACGCCGCGGGGCTGCGGGCGGGGCTGGCATGGTCGGGTGTGCGCTCGTCGTGGCTCTCGCTCAATGGAGGGATCCCGTTCGATCGGGAAGGTCCGCAGTGGGGCTCCCTTTCTGCCGGCACCGGTCTGGCCCTCGGAGAGCTCGGCCGCGCATCCTTTTCGCTGAACCTGGCGGGGAGCGGGTACGCCTACCGGGTCGGCGAGGTGGATATCACCGGCGTGGGAGGCACCGCCGAAGCATTTCCCACCGCCCGCATCGGCCTCGGGCCGGCGTCGATCACCGCCTCCACCGGCCCCGCGGCGTACGTGGCGCGCGACGGCGATGTCGGCTTCGACCGCATCGTGCTCGACAGCCGCCTCCAATCGACTTTCTCCCCGGCAGCCGGGCTGCAGATCGGCGGGTTCTTGCGTCACGTCCTGGCGGAGGAGGGAGGCTATCCGATGGCCGGCGCGACCGCCTCATTGACGGGGGGTCCGGTCCGCGGGTGGGTAACGGCGGGCCGCTGGCTGGCGGACGATCTAGACGACGCCATGCTCGACGCCGGGGTGCGGATCGGGCTCGGAGACCGCATCGGTCTCACCGGGCAGTACTCCGTCGAAGCCTCCGATCCGCTCTTCTGGAACGAGGCGCGCCGGGGGTTTTCGGTAGGGGTGGATGTTCGTCTCGGGTCGGCTCCGAATCCGTATGCTTCCCCGCTGGCTCCCGCGCGGACCAACGGGGAGATGCTCTTCCGGGTTCCGGTCGGGCCCGACCAGACTGCGGTCTGGGTAGCTGGCGACTTCACCGGATGGGAGCGCGTTCCTCTCCAGCGGGAGGGAGACCACTGGGTGGCCGCGCTTCGCATTCCTCCGGGAGTTCATCACTACGCATACGTGGACGACCGCGGGCGCTGGTTCCTGCCTCCGGGTGTGCCCCGCGTGGACGACGGCATGGGCGGCGAGTCCGGCGTCCTGATCGTCGACTGATGAAATTTTCCGTGACCTCCAGCTTCGTCGATCCCCACGAGGGGCCGTCCGATCGGATCCTCGTGGAAGCCGTCCTGGAAGGCAAGCGAGATCGTTTCACGCTCCTCGTCATCCGGTACCAGGACGGGCTCTTCCGGTACGCGCTGGGAATGGTGGGAGATGGAGATGCGGCGCAGGACATGGTTCAGGACACCCTCGTCACGGGATTCGAGAGGCTCGCGGAGTGCCGGAATCCGGACCGGTTCGGAAGCTGGATCTTCCGCATCGTGCGGAACCGCTGCCTCGACCACCTCAAGGAAGCCCGCAGGAAGAACGTTCCGCTCGATACGGAGCTTCCGCATACGAACGGCATCACCCCCGAGGACGATCTGGAGCGGCGGCTCGACGGGGGCGACATTTCCCGCGCCGTGGCCGAGCTTCCCGAGCTCCTGCGGGAGGCCTTTCTCCTCAAGTACGTGCAGGACCGCTCGTACCAGGAGATGGCCGAGATGTTGGATGCATCCGAGAGTGCCCTCAAGATGCGGGTGAAGCGCGCGCGCGCCCAGCTCGCCGAAGCGCTTTCCGCGTCCCGCTCGATGTGACTTTTCCCTTCGCTCGATCGTCTTAAATCCAGAAGGCCAAACAGCAATCCATTGGAGATAAAATGATGGTTCGCAGAATTCTCGGAACAGCGCTGGTCCTCGCCGTCGTGCCGCTGGCACTCGAGGCCCAGGTTCCGGAACAGGCCCAGGCACGGATGGCTGCCGCCGTCGAGCGAGTCACGGAGCGGGGGATGCCCGCATCCCTCGTCCGGAGCAAGATCGCCGAGGGGCAGGCGAAGGGCGTGCCGGCCGAGCGCATTGCGCAGGCAGCGGAGAGGCGCGCCGACGCTCTCATCAGGGCGCAGGATGCATTCGCCCGGGCCGGAGTGCAGCCGCGCGAGGCGGACTACGCTGCCGGCGCCGACGCCATCGGTCGCGGTGTCAGCGCGGCCGTGGTCGGCGATGTTGCGCGAAGCGCGACCCCTGAGACCAGAGCCGTCGCGATCACCGTGCTCGACCAGCTGGTCGGGATGGGAATTCCCGCCAATGAGGCACGGGATCGGATCCGGGCAGCCGGCGCGGCCGGACCCGAGGCGCTGGCCAACCTCCCCGCCCAGGCAGCTGCGGCCATGGGGCGCCGCGGTCCTCCCCAGGGCGCCGGTCAGGGGCAGGGTGGTCCTCCGGAGGGCGCGGGGCGCGGACAGGGTGGTCCTCCCGCGGGTGCCGGACCGCCTGCCGGCGTTCCAGCATCTGGCGGCGAGGCGCGGGGCCGGGGCGGTGATCGCCGCGGACCGCCCACCGGCGCGCCGGGTGGTCCCCCGAATCTCTGAGGTCGTGGGGGTGCCGATCGTACCGATCGAAGGGGTAGCCTCCAAGGGCGACTCATCCGTACGCATGAAAAGCAGGGTCCCAGGGGAATGGATCCACCGATCCCGGTTCACAGGCCGATCGCTCTCGGGCGAGAAATTCCCCTTGCATGCGACTCCGCCAAATCTTTTTGCTCCTGGAGAGGTGCCGGAGATGACCAGCCATTGGACGGCGCCATGAACGCCAATCGAACGGTTGTAATCGTCGACGACGACGCCGACAGCAGGAAGATATACACCACCGTGCTCCGGCACCTCGGTTACGCGACCGTCACGGCGTCCGACGGGGCGGAGGCGCTGGAGGTCATTCGCCGGGTCG
>SKRI01000135.1 GCA_007118565.1 Gemmatimonadota bacterium
AATCGAGCTTCATCGTCTCGATCTTCATCGCTCGAGCCGCCGTTCCCCAGCTCCACCTCCAACTCGCGCTCCTCAGGCCCCTCCACCCGGGCGTGTGACTCATCTTCCGCTTCGCCGGCGTCGTCCTCCACCTCGAGCGGAGCGCCCCACGATGCCTCGCGGTCGGTCTCGGCCGGCCCGGGCTCCTCCTCCCGCCCAACGGGCTCGAATGGAGCTTCATCATCTCGATCTTCATCGCTTGGACCGCCGTTCCCCAGCTCCACCTCCGAATCGCCCTCCTCGGGCTCCTCCACCCCGGCGTGTACCTCATCTTCCACTTCGCCGGCGTCGTCTGCAGACGACGGGACGGGCGCTTCCGCTTCATCTGTGGGGCTTCCGTCCCGATCGGCGGCACCGATCAGAGGCTCCTCCGGGTCGAGTTCGGCCGGCAAGCGATCGGAAAGCTCCCCCGCATCCTCCCCCGCGCCAAGCTCCTCGTCGTCGCGGACCTCGCGGGCCAGCCCCCCCTCGCCCTCCCAGCGCTGATCCTCTTCAGGAGTCTCGCTCGAGACCGCTTCCGGCTCCTCCGCCTCGAGCTCGGCCAGACGCGCGCGCGCTCCGTCGTTCATCGGGTCCGCGCCGATCAGCTCGTGGTACCAGCGGGCCGCGTCCTCCCGTCGTCCGTCGCGCGCGGCGATCTCTCCGAGGTGCTGGAGCGCGACGAGGTTCTGCGGATCCCGGGAGAGGACGCGCCTGAACTGCTCCTCCGCCTCGGCTGCGTCGCCGCGATCCTCGAGGCAGCGCCCCAGCACGATGTAGGCGCTGAGGTACTCCGGGTGGATCTCCATGCCTTCCCGGAGAAGCGTTTCGGCTTTATGGAGATCGCCAGCCTTGCGGCGGGCGTTGGCGAGCGGCACGAAGTACCGTCCCTCGGGATACTGCGCGTGCTTTCGTTGGAGTGTCTCGAGCTCCGCGGCGAGTCCGGGAGGCATTTCAGACATGGGATTTCCCGATCACACGTGAGGGGCGGCCGCTGCCCGGAACGGCATTTTGGCAGGAGCGTGAAGATAAGCCGCGTCGGAATGAGGTGTCAAATGAACAAAAGCGGGCGCGAGCGCGTATCAATCGCCGTGAGGACGGGCAAGGAAGGCGGAGCCGGGTTGCTCTGCGTGAACCCCGCCCGTTAGATTTTTCGTTTGCCTCGGTGTACCCCCGCCTGCGGGAGTGTATCCCTGCCCCGGAGAGAACGTTCGCCCCGGGACGCATCCAGCTCAGTACAGGAGATGTCGTAGTTATGTTGATGCCCAAGATGCGGAACAGCTCCATCTTCGTTGCCGTGGTGTTCGGAGCGGCGATGGTCGGCTGGTTCATGATGGACTTCGAGCTCGATCAGACCCAGCAGATCGGAGGGGTCGAGGAGCTCGGCCGGGTCAACGGTCGTCCAGTCAGCTACCAGGACTACAACGAGGCGTACCGTCGGATGCATGACGAGTACCGTCAGCAGCTCGGCACCACGCTCTCGGCCTCGCAGCTCCGCGAGGTTGAGCGCGCCGCCTGGGATCAGGTGGTCAACGAGATGCTGATCGCGGAGGAGGTGCGGCGCCGGGGCATCCGGGTCCGTGACGCCGAGGTGCGTCAGGCGGCCATGATGTACCCGCACCCGGAGCTCATGCAGAGCGAGCTCTTCCGCACCAACGGTCAGTTCGACATGCAGCGCTACGTAGAGTTCATCACCGGCCCGACGGCGCCGGACGACGTCCTCCTGCAGGTCGAGGCGTACTTCCGCCAGATGATCCCGCGAAACAAGCTCGTACGGCAGATTACCGCCGGGGCATACCTCACGGACGCAGAGCTCTGGCGTGCCTGGCGTGACCGCAACGAGACCGCCACGGTCGATTATGTGGCGCTCGATCCGGCGCGCCTGGTCACCGAGGAGATCACGGTCTCGGATGCGGACGTCCGCCGGTACTACCGGGACAACCGGCAGGAATTCCGCCGGCCGGCCTCCCTCCGCGCCGATGTGGCCTTCCTATCCATGGAGGTGACGGCGGAGGACAGCGCCGCGGTTCGCGAGCGCGCCATGCAGATCCGGGCGGAGATTCAGGAGGAGGAGAACTTCGCGGAGGTTGCGCGGCGCGAGTCTGTCGATCCGGGAAGCCGTGACCGCGGAGGGGAGCTCGGAACCTTTCAGCGCGGCGACATGGTCGAGGCCTTCGACGAGGCCGTCTTCTCCCTTCCGATCGGAGAGGTGTCCGAGCCGGTCCAGACGCAGTTCGGCTATCACCTCATCGAGGTTCTCGAGCGGAGCGACGACGAGGCGCGCGCCAGGCACATCCTTCTCCCGGTTGAAGCATCGGAGGAGGCGCTCGACCGTATGTACGACCGGGCCGACGAGCTGGAACGCCGGGCGGCGACCCAGGGGCTCCGCGCGGCGGCCGAGTCTCTCGACGCACAGTTCCGTCCCGGCGTGCGCGTGACCGAGAGTGCGCCCTTCGCGCCGGGCGTGGGGTCCCTCCTCGAGGCCATCGAGTGGGCGAAGGGGGAGGCCGAGGAGGACGAGGAGCTCCTGCGCGAGCCCAGCCCCCTCTTCGAGAGCGACCAAGCGCTCTACGTCGTCGAGGTCCAGGAGTTCGAGGAGGCGGGCACCCTCACCCTGGAGGAGGCCGCACCGGAGATCCGCCGGGAGCTGATCCGTCAGCGGCAGCGTGAGCGGACGCGCGAGATCGGCGCAGAGATGGTGGCGGCCGTCCGGGAGGGGCGCTCTCTCGAAGAGGTGGCCGCCGAGCGCGACCTGGAGGTTCGCAACACGGAGCCGTTCACGCGGGCGGAGCCCAACCGACACCTGGGGCAGGGCAACGCTGCAGTGGGAGCTGCCTTCGGGACCCCGATCAACCAGATCAGCGACGTGGTCAGCACTCCGACGGGCATCTTCATCATTCGCCCGGTGGAGCGCACCGAGGCCGACCGCGAGGCATGGGAGGCGCAGAAGGAGAATCAGCGCGCCATCATGCAGGGGCAGCTCGGTCAGGAGATGATCGGCCGCTGGCTCGAGGACCTGCGCCGCAATGCCGACATCGTCGATCGGCGTGACCAGGTTTTGGAGCGCCGGGTCTGATCGATCCGGCAAAGCTCCGCCACGAGGAAGCGCCCCCGTGCCATGCACGGGGGCGCTTTTCTTTGATTTCTCCTGTCAGCCGGTGCCGGCCGCCATGGCCCGATGACGTTCCCGCCTAGAGCCAGGTCCGGGCCGCGAGGAGGACGACGAGCACGCCCACCACGCTCAGGGCATTCAGGTTGAAGACGAGCGGTCCCACGGTCAGTCCCACGGCCACCAGATCCATTACCAGCGGTCCGAGCGCTGCCGCCACCGAGGTCGTGAAGAAGTCACGGGCGGCACTCTCTGGCATGAACCGGACGAAAAGTTCCGTCAGCAGCGCGCCGACGACTAGACCGATGAGAAGGAGGAGGACGAAACGGCCGGCACGTCGGCGTGAGGCGGCGTTCATGTATGGCGAAGGTCGTTGAAAGGGCGGACGAAGGTCGAGGAGTCGGAACCCCCGGTGGGGCCCACTTCCCGAATGCGGCTATCTGCGCCGCTCGATCACATAGCCGATGCTCTCCCGGAGGGCATCCAGCGCCGGCCCCTGTGGAAGCCCCTCGAGGGCTTCGGCAGCACGTCCGGCGTAATCGACCGCCTGCTCCCTGGCATATTCCAAGCCGCCATGATCGATGACCAGCGACACGACCTCCCCGATCCGTTCGTCGTCCGGCTCGGGATCATCGAAGAGGTCCTCCACCGCGCGGCGGTCCGAGCCGTCCATCCGGGCGAGCGCGGCGATGAGGGGTAGCGTGACCTTGTGCTCCCTCAGATCGAGCCCGGAGGGCTTGCCGGTGTCCGCCTCGTCCGCGGTGTAATCGAGCAGGTCGTCGACGATCTGGAATGCCATTCCGAGGTGGTGCCCGAAGCCGGCGAGCGGCTTCCGCAGCTCGACATCTCCCACCAGCGCGCCGAGCTCACATGCAGACGAGATGAGCGAGGCGGTCTTGCACTCGATGAGCCGGGTATACGCCGCCTCGTCGAAGTCGAGGGCATCGTGCGCGGTGAGCTGCCGCATTTCTCCCACAGTCATCGCATTCGCCGCTCCGGCCAGGACGCGGATCGGCTCGATAAGCCCGAGCCGCGTGATCTCGGAGATGGAGCGCGAGTAGAAATAGTCGCCCATGATGATGGCGACCTGATGGCTCCAGAGGGTGTTGACGGTGGGCATCCCCCGGCGGAGGACCGAATGGTCGACCGCGTCGTCGTGCACCAGCGTTGCGAGGTGCACCAGCTCCGTGACCGCTCCCAACGTTTCGGCATCGGAGCTCGGACGCCCCCCCACCTCGTTGCAGAGCAGAAGGAGGGTGGGCCGGAAGAGCTTCCCGCGCATCTGGAGGAGGTATTCGTTGACCTCCGCGATGGGCTCGAAGTCCGCCACCACGATCCGGCGTAGCTCCTCGATGACCGTGTCGAGGCGGGCGCCGACGGGCGACTGGATCTCTGAAAGCTTGGGCGGCGCGGTTCGAAGCATTCCGGTCGGAGGCGGATCGTGCGAAGCCGCGCGTCCAAAGCGGGTGCGGCCGGGTCCGGAAAGTAACCGGGATGCGGCAGAGCTGTCAAAGCCCGCTCCTATCCTGCCGACAGGCCAGTCAGCCGGTCGGCTGCATCGCGGAAGGAGATGTCGACCGCGAGCACCCGCTCGTAGCGCTCCGCGGCCGAGGCCAAGCGGCCCGTCGCCTCCTCGCAGCGACCGAAGTGGTAGAGGATCCCGATCAGCTCCGACTCCTCCGCGCCCGCCACGTCGAGGGCGCGGGCGAAGATCCGTCCGGCCACCTGCGGCTGGCCCTTCTCCATGAAGCAGAGGCCGAGCGCCTCCAGCACCGGCAGCGGGCTGGCGCCTCCAAGCAACGCGGTCTGGAGCCGGGCAATGGCTTCATCGAGCATCCCCATCGACCTGAAGGCGAGGCCGAGGTCGTAGTGGGTGATATGATCCCGCGGGGGGAGATGGCTCGTAACCTCCTTGCCGAAATGAGCCAGCGCCGCCGTGAGGTCGTGCTCCTCGATTCCGCTCCGGGCTTCCGGAGCAACGTCGAAACGGACCCTCCCATCGGATTC
>SKRI01000182.1 GCA_007118565.1 Gemmatimonadota bacterium
ACGTGCAGATGGAAGTCGAGCTGATCGCGCCGATCGCCATGGAGAAGGAGCTGCGCTTCGCGATTCGCGAGGGCGGCCGCACCGTGGGCGCCGGCGTCGTTACCGAGATTCTGGACTGAGGAAGGAACCATGCGGGACAAGATCATTCTGGCCTGCGACGAGTGTAAGGAGCGGAACTACCACACCACGAAGAACCGGCGGCAGCATCCCGGTCGGGTGGAGTTCCGGAAGTACTGCCCTCGCTGCAACAGGCACCAGGCGCACAAGGAAACGAAGTAGCTCGGCTGGCGGGCGCTTCCGGGGACGGACGTCCGGTTTCGGCTTTCGACGATCGCCGACCGGCTACCGACACACGCAGTTACCTGATGGCTGATACCATTCGCCGCACAAAGGACTTCCTCGGTGAGGTCCAGACCGAGATGAGCAAGGTCACGTGGCCGGACTGGCCGCAGCTCAAGAATGCGACGCTTGTCATTCTCGTGTTCGTGATTCTGATCGCGCTCGTCATCTTCGGTTTCGATATCGTCGTCCGGGCGGTGCTCGGTGTGCTCATCAGCATCCTGGGGGGCTGAGTTGGGGATCGCCGAGGAAACCAAGTGGTACGCCGTCCAGACGTATTCGGGGCACGAGAAGAAGGTCCAGGGACTGATCCAGCGGAAGATCGACGAGGATCCGGCACCTGACGAAGAGAAGGAGATTCAGGAGGCGGTCGTCCCGACCCAGGAGGTCGTTGAGCTCCGCAACGGGAAGCGGGTGACCGTCACACGGCGTCTCTTCCCCGGATATGTGCTGGTTCGCATGGTCTTCAGCCAGCGAACCGAGCACATCATCAATGCGGTGCAGGGCGTGGTGAAGTTTCTCGGAACGGGAGCGACCCCGCAGCCCCTCCACAATGAGGAGCTGCGCAAGATCTTCGGTGGGGAGCCGACCGAGGAGGATGTGCCGGAAGAGCCCGTCGAGACGATTCCCTTCGAGATCGGTCAGGTGGTCGAGGTGACCGAGGGGCCGTTCAACGAGTTCAGCGGCACGGTCCAGGGGATTTCCCCGGAGAAAGGCAAGGTGAAGGTGGAGGTGTCGCTCTTCGGGCGGCCGACCAGCATCGAGCTGGACTACACCCAGCTTAAGGGATACTAGACACGCCCAACGGGCAGCCGGAATACCATGGCAAAGAAAGCAATCGGATTCATCAAGCTCCAGGTGCCCGCCGGCGCCGCCAACCCCGCCCCCCCCGTGGGGCCGGCGCTTGGCCAGCACGGCGTCAACATCATGGAGTTCTGCAAGCAGTTCAACGCGCGGACGCAGAGCCAGGCCGGGATGATCATCCCGGTCGAGATCACCGTCTTCGCGGATCGGTCCTTCACCTTCATCACGAAGACCCCTCCGGCCGCCATCCTTCTTCGCAAGGCGGCGGGCGTGGCCAAGGGATCGTCGGTTCCGCAGAAGGACAAGGTCGGATCGGTGACCACCGCGCAGCTTCGGGAGATCGCCGAGATCAAGATGCCCGACCTGAACGCGGTCGACATCGAGGGTGCAATGAAGCAGGTGGCCGGCACTGCCCGGTCCATGGGTCTGAAGGTCGCCGACTAAGGCACCGTCGGACTCGCGCCGGCTCGCCGGCGCTTTGGTGTCCGTTGACCACCCCGCGCCAGGCGACGCGGGGTGGGAGGACGAGCAACACGATCGCCGGAGGATTTCATGCCGAAACGAGGCAAGAAGTATCGTGAGGCCGAGACTCGTGTGCCGCAGGACGAGCTCTTCGCTCCGAACCGGGCGGTTTCCTTCGTTCGGGAGCTGAGCTTCGCGAATTTCGACGAGACGGTCGAGGTTTCCATCCGCCTCGGGGTCGATCCCAGGCACGCGGATCAGATCGTCCGCGGAACGGTGGTTTTGCCGCATGGGACGGGCAAGTCCATTCGGGTTCTCGCCATCGCGCAGGGGGACGGTGCGCGGGAGGCGGAGGAGGCTGGTGCGGACTACGTAGGCCCGGAGTACGTCCAGAAGATCAAGGACGGCTGGCTCGATTTCGATGTGGTCGTCACCACGCCGGACATGATGGGGCAGGTGGGTCAGCTCGGCCGGGTCCTCGGGCCTCGCGGGCTGATGCCGACCCCGAAGGCGGGCACCGTGACCATGAACGTTGGTCAGGCCATTCGCGAGATCAAGGCCGGTAAGATCGAGTACCGGGTCGACAGGACCGGGAACGTCCACGCTCCGATCGGAAAGGTCTCCTTCTCCGAGGAGCAGCTCGAGGAGAATTTCCGGGCATTCATGGACAGCATCGTTCGCCAGCGCCCGAGCGCGGCCAAGGGACAGTACGTCCGCACCGTGGCCGTCTCCAGCACCATGGGGCCGGGCGTCCCCGTCGATCACAACCTCTACCGCCGAAACTGAGCCGATGAACCGAGAGCAGAAGGGCGCCTTCGTTCAGGAGCTCCATGAGCGTATCGACGGGGCGAGGGCCATATACCTGACGGACTTCACGGGTCTGAGCGTCAAGCAGATCACGGAGTTCCGCGCCCGCCTCCGCAAGGAGGGCGTCGAGTATGTGGTGGTGAAGAACACGCTCGCCAAGCGGGCGTTCGCGGAGCTGGACCTGCCGGACATCGCGGGGTTCTTCAGCGGTCCGACCGGAATGGTCATCGGCCGTGACGACGCAGTGTCCGCAGCGAAGGTCGTGAAGACCTTCGCGAAGGAGTACGACAATCGGCCGACGGTGAAGATCGGCCTCGTGGAGAGCCGCGAGGTGAACCCGGACGAGGTCGCGAAGCTGGCTGACCTCCCGCCGAAGGAAGTCCTGCTCGCGCAGCTGGCCGGGGGGCTCCAGGCTCCCATGGCGCGGCTCGCCGGTGGTATGAATCAGATCATGGCCCGGTTCGGCCGGGCCGTTGATGCCCTCCGCGCGCAGCAGGAGGACGCAGGGGAGTAGCCCTGCACCGTGTTCGGGACAGGGTCGCAGCCTCCGCGCGCGGAGAGCGGCCCGCCGATATTTCGCCAGTAGGTACTGTTACGCACAAAGGAAGAAGAGGCAACGACAATGGCAGCTACCCTTTCCCGTGACGAGTTGCTCGACGCGATCGGCAACATGACCGTCCTCGAGCTCTCCGAGTTCGTAAAGGACTTCGAGGAGAAGTTTGGTGTCTCCGCTGCGGCTCCGGTCGCGGCTGCCGCGGCCCCGGGAGCCGCAGGTGGTGAGGCGGCCGCAGCAGAGGAGAAGGATGAGTTCGACGTCATCCTCAAGGATGTCGGCGGCAAGAAGATTCAGGTCATCAAGGTGGTCCGCGAGGTCACCGGCCTCGGGCTGAAGGAGGCCAAGGACCTGGTCGATGGCGCTCCGAAGTCCGTCAAGGAGGCCGCTTCGAAGGACGAGGCCGAGAAGATCAAGGCCAAGCTGGAGGAGCAGGGCGCGACGGTCGAGCTCAAGTAGCTCGTCTGTGCCGAGAGCAGGTGGTCCCCGATGCCTCCGGGCATCGGGGACGCCGTCGCAACGGAGGTTGCCGGTCGGAGTTCCGATCGGTCGTCTCGCATCCGTCCTTCACCGCGGGCGGCCCGCATGACATCAGGGCTCGAAAATACTGGAAGGGCTTTCACCCCGTCGAGGTCTCTCGTTCGGGGCGTTCGCGCTTTCCTTCGAATTGTTGCTGCCTACAGAGGGAGCGTTTAAAGGCATGATCGATAAACCGACAGTATCCTTTGCGAAGCTGGCGTCGGGCATGGAAATGCCCAATCTCCTCGACGTCCAGGTCCGCGCCTTCGAGACGCTCCTTCAGACGGACGCCGCGGTCCACGAGCGGGAGGATGTGGGACTCGAGCGCGTCTTCAACGAGATCTTCCCGATCTCGGACGTGAACGGAAACTTCTCCCTCGAGTTCGTGCGCTACGCCCTCGGCGAGCCGAAGTACGAGATGGAGGAGTGCATGGAGCGCGACATGACGTACGCCGCTCCGCTCAAGGCAACGCTCCGGCTGGTCGTCTGGGAAACGCTCGGGGACGAGCGTCGGCCCAAGGACATCATCGAGAAGGAAGTCTATCTCGGTGACCTGCCGATCCTCACGCCCCTCGGCACCTTCATCGTCAACGGCGCGGAGCGCGTCATCGTTTCGCAGCTCCATCGCTCCCCCGGCGTGGTTTTCGAGGAGAATATCCACCCCAACGGATCGCGGCTCTACAGCGCGCGAATCATCCCCTTCCGGGGGTCGTGGGTCGAGTTCTCGATCGACATCCACGACGTCATTTCCGTCCATATCGACAAGAAGAAGAAGTTCCCGGCCACCGCGCTCCTGCGGGCCGTGGGCTTCAGTCGCGACGGAGATGTCCTGGGGGTCTTCGCCGAGCACCGAACCGTTCCGCTCGACTCGCTCCGGGCGACCGAGGAGGAGGAAGGGCGCCGGTCCGAGGGTTGGCGGGGGTTCCTGTCGCGTGACGTCATCGATCCCTCCTTCCTGGACGAAGGCGAAGTCCGCCTGTTCCGGGATGTGGTGGTTCCGGAGACGGGTGAGGTTCTCGAGCGCGGCTCCACGCTCTCCGCGGACCAGTACGGAGAGCTTCAGCGGGCAGGGATCCACAACGTCCCGGTTCTCCCCCGCTACCTGATCGGCAGGACCGGTGAGGAGCTTACCCAGGATCTCATCGACCGCCTGGGACGGGCCGGGATCGACGAGATCTCGATGTATCGTCCGGCGCAGGCCGGGGGCGGAACCCTTCGGGCCACGCTCGCCAAGGATCCGACCGATGGCACGCTGGACGCCCTCTTCGCCATCCACAACCTGATCCGGCCGGGTACGGCGCCCGCACCGGAAGCGTGGGCCGAGGAGAAGTTCTTCGACGCGGGCGACAAGGTGGAGCATGTGGGTGATTTCCTCTCCGCGTGGGAGGATCTCGACAACGAGAACGCGGACCCGTCCGGAATGGAGGTTCAGCGCCCGGTCGAGGAGCGGATGCTCCGCTTCGCGCAGCAGCGTGGAGTGAAGCATGTCTGGGAGAGCTTTCGCGAGGAGAAGGGTGACAAGCCCGGCAAGGTCCTTGTCTACGAGGTCCAGAGAGTGCTCCAGGTCTATGCTGCGGTCTGGCGTCTCCTCTTCCAGCCGCGCACCTCGCCTGCGGTTTCCAGCGAGCTGTTCGGTCGGAGCGATTCCGCTCGGGGCAAGACCCGGTACGACTACAGCGAGTACAGCGAGGAGTCGCTCAACAAGCGGTACGACCTCGGCCGTGTGGGCCGCTACAAGCTCAACCAGCGGCTCGAGCCGTCCTTCGAGTGGCTCGGATATTCGACGCCTCCGGGGGGCATGTCCGCCCTCACCGCGCAGGATGTTCAGGCCATCCTGCACCACCTCATCGAGCTGCACGAAGGGCGCGGGTATACGGACGACATCGACCACCTCGGCAACCGTCGCGTACGATCGGTCGGCGAGCTCATCGCCAACCAGTTCTCCGTCGGCCTCTCGCGCATGGCCCGGTTGGTCCGGGAGCGCATGTCGATCGTGTCCGATCCGGACAAGATCAACATCGACGATCTGGTCAACGCCAGGACGGTCTCCGCGGTGATCCAGCAGTTCTTCGGATCGTCGCAGCTCAGCCAGTTCATGGACCAGACGAACCCGCTGGCGGAGCTGACCCACAAGCGACGTCTCTCGGCTCTCGGGCCCGGCGGGCTCACGCGGGAGCGGGCCGGCTTCGAGGTGCGGGACGTGCACTATTCGCACTACGGCCGGATGTGCCCGATCGAGACCCCGGAAGGGCCGAACATCGGGCTCATCAACAGCCTTACCACTTACTCCCGGATCAACGACCTCGGGTTCATCGAGACGCCGTACCGGAAGGTCGTCCACGCCGTCCTCCGCTACGGATTCGAGGGGACGCTGATCGATGCGGTGCGTCTGGTCATCGGTGACCGGATGAAGACGTACGCGGAAGCCGGTGAGAAGATAGACCAGGCGCGCGGCCGGGAAATCTTCCGCACCATGATCGAAGGGGCGGAGCTCGCGGAGGACGTGCGCGACTGGAGCAGCATCTCGGACGAGCTGCTCGAAGGCAACATCTCCCCTGACGAGTTCGAGGAGCGGGTCCTGACGCTCCCGCTGCTCGCGCGGCGGGGTGACGTGATCGACGCGGCGCTCGCCGAGACGCTCGCCGGCCAGCCGGTGAACCTCGTGCGGGTCTTCTCGCGTCGGGCAGGCGCTGCGCTGCGCGGAGTGGTGCCGGAGACGATCCGGAATCCTCTCTCCCTACCCGTCCGGGTCTTCCAGCCCAAGACGGGGGCGCTGCTGGCCATTCCGGGAATGGTTCTCAGCGAGGAGCTTTCCGACCGGCTGTACGAGCTGCAGATGGAAGGGCTCAAGCCGGTCGACCGCGGCGACCAGGGTGTCGTCGGGCTCGACCACACGCGCGGCGTGGCGGCGCTCACGCCGCGCTCCGAGGTGAGCCGCGTGGCCCTCGAGGCCGAATGCGAGCTCACGCCGGTCTCGCCCCTGGTTACGGCCATCACGGCCTGGCTCTCGGCGAACGAGGAGCAGAATGCGCGGATCGCTCAGGCGAATGCGCCGCTCGGCGACGACGGCACCTTCCTCAACGAGTTCGTGCTCTGCCGCGAACGGGGCGATTTCCCCCTCCTTGCACCGGACGAGATCGACTTCATGGACGTCGCGCCGGACCAGCTGGTCTCGGTCGCCGCGGCGCTCATCCCCTTCCTGGAGCACGACGACGCAAATCGGGCGTTGATGGGGTCCAACATGCAGCGGCAGGCGGTTCCGCTGCTCTACCCCGAGGCGCCCGTCGTGGGGACGGGGCTCGAGGAGCGGGTCGCTCAGGATTCGGGGTCGGTGGTCACCGCCCGGCGGGAGGGTGTGGTGAAGGAGCTCACCGCCGATCTCATCGTGGTCGATACGGGGGGCGTGGACGAGCCTGCCTCGGACGAGCCGCTTCGCCGGCTTGCCCAGTACGACCGGTACCGCCTGAAGAAGTACTGGCGGACCAATCAGGATACCGCCATCAACCAGCGCCCCCTGGTGCGGGTCGGCCAGCGCGTGAAGCGCGGGGAGCCGCTCGCCGACGGCGCCTCGACCGATCGTGGTGAGCTCGCGCTCGGTCGGAACCTGACGGTGGCGTTCATGCCGTGGTACGGGCACAACTTCGAGGACGCCATCGTCCTCTCGGAGCGGCTGGTCAAGGACGATGTCTACACTTCGATCCACATCCAGGAGATGGAGCTCCAGGTGCGGGATACGAAGCGCGGGATGGAGGAGATCACACGCGAGATCCCGAACGTGGCCGAGGAGTCGCTTGTCGATCTCGACGAGCGCGGCATCGTGCGCATCGGCGCCCGGGTGAAGGCGGGAGACATCCTGGTCGGCAAGATCACCCCGAAAGGCGAGACCGAGCTCTCTCCGGAGGAGAAGCTTCTCACCGCGATCTTCGGTGAGAAGGCGAAGGATGTGAAGGACTCGTCGCTCAAGGTGTCACCGGGCGTGGAGGGGACCGTCATCGACGTGAAGATCTTCTCCCGTCGGATCGACGACCCGGTGCTCGAGAAGGAGCGGGGCGAGCGGATCGGCCAGCTCCGCTCCTTCGAGCGGGCGGAGATCCACCGGATCGGCGATGCGCGTGATCAGGAGATCAAGGATCTGATCCGCGGGGAGAAGGTGGCGCTCTTCCTCAAGCGGGATACGGTGGAGCCGTACCTTGAGGCGGAGACGGAGCTCACTGACGAGGTTCTCGCGGATCTCGACCTCTCCAAGGTCGACCAGAACACTCTCAAGGTCGCCGACAAGCCGACCAACGAGCGCATCCGCCGCGTGGTCGACGAGGCCAAGAAGCGGATCGAGCGCGTGCGTCAGCGCACCGAGGAGCAGATCGACAAGGTCTTCCAGCCGGACGAGCTGCCCCCGGGCGTGGTTCAGCTGGTGAAGGTGTACCTCGCCGAGAAGCGGAAGATCTCGGTGGGCGACAAGATGGCCGGCCGTCACGGGAACAAGGGCATCATCGCCCGGATCGTTCCCGAGGAGGACATGCCGTTCCTCCCCGATGGAACGCCCGTGGACGTCTGCCTGAACCCGCTCGGCGTGCCGAGCCGGATGAACGTCGGACAGGTGCTGGAGACCCACCTCGGGTGGGCCGCCAAGATCCTCGGTCTCGAGACCAAGACGCCAGTGTTCCAGGGCGCCTCCGAGGACGAGATCGGCACGCTCATCCGTCTCGCCGGCGCGACCTGGGCGGGCCAGGCGCTCGGCGTCGAGGCGCGGCCCCCCACCTTCGAGGTGGAGGACGTCCGGGCACTCGTCGCCGCCATCGGCAAGGCCTCGACCGGGGAGGACCACGCCCGCCCCGCGCAGGGAATCGGCCGCGAGGTCGAGCTGGTCCTCGGGAACGGGAAGCTTCCCGAGGATATCGCCGGCAAGTTCACCGATCTCCGGTCCTACCTGATCGATGCGGCCGGGGAGATCGTCGGGCGGGGTGAAGCGGAGATGGCGGAGGAGTTCCCCGCAATCTCGGCGCTCGCCAGGGACGGCGACGACCTCAGCGGATTGGGGAGCGCGCTTGACGAGCTCCTGCGCCGGGCCGGACTCACCCCGGGCGGGAAGGTGCATCTGCGGGATGGCCGCTCCGGAGTGGAGTTCAAGTCACCGGTCACGGTGGGAGCCATATACATGCTCAAGCTCTCCCACCTGGTGGACGACAAGATCCACGCGCGGTCCATCGGGCCGTACTCGCTGGTGACCCAGCAGCCGCTCGCGGGGAAGGCGCAGTTCGGTGGACAGCGGTTCGGGGAGATGGAGGTGTGGGCGCTCGAGGCGTATGGCGCGGCGCATACCCTTCAGGAAATCCTCACCGTCAAGTCGGACGACGTGAACGGACGCTCGCGGGTGTACGAGGCCATCGTGAAGGGAGACAACCTCCCCGAGCCGGGGCTTCCCGAGAGCTTCAACGTCCTCGTCAAGGAGCTGCAGGCGCTCGGGATCAGCGTGACGTTGGGCGGGTGATTGGTCGCGGGTGCGGCGCCGGCTGGCGGCGCACCCGCACCGGACTCCGTAGGAAGCAGGTTCGCGGCATTTCAATGCATCTGAGCCGGACTATAGCATGATCGACTTTCCCCGTGTTCGGGAGCCTCGTGCCTCCGACTTCAACTACATCCAGGTCCGCCTCGCCTCCCCCGAGGAGATCCGAAGCTGGAGCCACGGCGAGGTAACCAAGCCGGAGACCATCAACTACCGCTCGTTCAAGCCGGAGCGGGACGGTCTCTTCTGCGAGCGCATCTTCGGTCCGGTCAAGGACTGGGAGTGCCATTGCGGCAAATTCAAGCGGATCCGGTACCGCGGCCACGTCTGCGACAAGTGCGGCGTGGAGGTGACGCTGTCGAAGGTTCGCCGCGAGCGGATGGGGCACATCGACCTTGCCGTTCCCGTCGCGCACATCTGGATGTTCAAGACGCTCCCGTCACAGATGGGCTACCTCCTCGGGATGACCCTGCGGGATCTCGAGAAGGTGATCTATTATGCGGGGTACGTCGTCGTCCGCCCCGGGAAGCAGGACGTCAAGCCGCTCCAGATGCTCGACGAGGACGAGCTCTTCGAGCTCCAGGAGAAGGCGCGGGAAGAGGGGGACGACGGTTTCCAGGTCGGGATCGGAGCCGAGGGGGTGCGTGAGCTCCTCAAGGAGCTCGACATTCCCGAGGAGGAGGGCGGGAAGTACAACTCGGACGGAAAGGGCCTCGACCGTCTGGCGGAAGGGTTGCGGTACGAGGTGGCCAACGAGACGAGCCAGCACCGCAAGAAGCAGAAGCTGAAGCGCCTCAAGGTCATCGACGCCATTCGCAACTCCGGGACGATTCCCTCTGAGCGGAACCGGCCGGAGTGGATGATCCTCGATGTGGTGCCCGTCATCCCGCCCGACCTGCGGCCGCTGGTGCCGCTCGACGGTGGGCGCTTCGCCACTTCCGACCTCAACGACCTGTACCGCCGCGTCATCAACCGGAACAACCGGTTGAAGAAGCTGATCGAGATGCGGGCGCCCGAGGTCATCCTTCGCAATGAGAAGCGGATGCTCCAGGAGGCGGTGGACGCCCTCTTCGACAACGGCCGACGCTCCAAGGCCATTCGTGGCCGCGGCAAGCGCCCGCTGAAGTCGCTCTCGGACATGCTCAAGGGGAAGCAGGGCCGTTTCCGCCAGAACCTGCTCGGAAAGCGGGTCGACTACTCCGGGCGGTCGGTGATCGTGGGTGGCCCCGAGCTCAAGCTCCACCAGTGCGGCCTGCCGAAGGCCATGGCCGTGGAGCTCTTCAAGCCGTTCATCATCCACGAGCTGGAGAAGCGTGGTGCGGCTGAAACGGTGAAGCGGGCCAAGAAGCTCGTGGAGCGGGAGGATCCGGCAGTTTACGAGGTGCTCGAAGACATCATTCGGGACCACCCGGTTTTGCTCAACCGTGCGCCCACGCTGCACCGGCTCGGGATCCAGGCGTTCGAGCCCCTGCTCATCGAGGGGAAGGCCATCCGGATCCACCCGCTCGTCTGCGCCGCGTTCAACGCGGACTTCGACGGTGACCAGATGGCGGTCCACGTGCCGCTCTCCTTCGAGGCGCAGCTCGAGGCACGCGTCCTCATGCTGTCCTCGAACAACATCCTGCTCCCCTCCAACGGGCGGCCGATCGCCTCGCCGACGCAGGATATCGTAATCGGGTGCTACTGGCTGACGAAGGACCCCCAGGGTCTGAAGGAGGCGTTCGCAACGGACAAGACCTCGGAGGAGGCGGGTGAGCGGGAAGGGCAAATTGCCCGGTTCAGCTCGCCGGCGGAGGTCGAGATGGCCATCGAGCACGGGCGGCTCACCTTCCACACTCCCATCTACTACTGGCTTCCACGCCGCCCGGCGGTGGAGGGTGAGGTGGCGCAGGGCGGTCAGTGGCTCCAGACCACCGCCGGTCGCGCCATCTTCAACTCGGTGGTTCCCGACGCGCTCGGCTTCTGGAACACCACCATGGGGAAGCGGGAGCTGGGAGATATCATCTTCGCCGCCTACCAGAGAGTAGGGCTCGGGCCGACCACCATTTTCCTGGACGCGCTCAAGGACTTCGGGTTTCGCTACTCCACGCTCGGGGGTGTTTCGGTCGGCCTCGAGGACATGGAGATTCCGGCAGCGAAGCAGACGATCCTCCAGGAGGCGGAGGATGACGTGGCCCGCTTCACCCGTGCATATGCCAACGGAGTGATCTCGAACGGGGAGCGTTACAACAAGGTCATCGATACCTGGACGCACGCCAACAACGATGTGGCGGACGCCATGGTCTCGCGCCTGTCGGAGTCTCGCAACGGGTTCAACCCCGTGTACATGATGATGAACTCGGGCGCGCGTGGCTCGCGCGACCAGATGCGGCAGCTCGCCGGGATGCGGGGGCTGATGGCCAAGCCGCAGAAGAAGCTTACGGGCGGCATCGGCGAGATCATCGAAAGCCCGATCAAGTCCAACTTCCGGGAAGGGCTGACCGTGCTGGAGTACTTCATCTCCACCCACGGTGCCCGGAAGGGGCTCGCGGATACCGCGCTGAAGACGGCCGACGCGGGGTACCTGACGCGGCGCCTGGTGGACGTTGCCCAGGACGTCACCATCGCCGAGGAGGATTGCGGCACCGTCCGGGGCATGGATGTCTCCGCCCTCAAGGAGGGGGAGGACATCGTGGAGTCGCTTCGGGACCGGATCATCGGCCTGGTGGCGCTCGACGACGTCTTCGACCCGGGTGACGAGGAGCTGATCATCGAGGCGGGCGGGCTGATCGACGAGGAAGCGGCCGATGTCATCGACGACGCCGGCATCCAGACGGTTCGTGTGCGCACCGTGCTCACCTGCGAATCCCGTCGTGGCGTCTGCCGTATGTGCTACGGCCGGAACCTGGCCACCATGGAGATGGTCGATGTCGGAGAGGCCGTGGGCATCCTGGCCGCGCAGTCTATCGGAGAGCCGGGAACACAGTTGACGCTCCGGACCTTCCACATCGGGGGAACCTCGTCCCGCATCGCGGCATCCAACGAGCGGAAGAGCAAGATCGAGGGGAAGGCACAGCTGGAGCGCGTCACCACCGTGGACCGTCCGGATGGCACCCGCATCGTCACGAGCCGGGAGGGCGAGATCGTGATGCGGACGGCCGAGGGCGCCACCCGCTCCAGGCTCGGTGTCCCGTATGGCGCCGTCCTCTACATCAGCGACGGGGCCGAGATCGAGGTTGGCGACACGCTCTTCTCCTGGGATCCGTACGCTGAGCCGATCGTCGCCGATTTTGGTGAGGATCTCGACCGGGCACGGGTCCATTTCATCGACATCGTGGAGAATGAGACGGTCCGGGAGGAGCTGGACGAGTCCACCGGGCGTCGTCAGTCGATCGTCATCGAGGATCGGGGAAAGAAGCTTCACCCGGTGATCGAGCTTCGGCATCCGAAGACGGACGAAAGGCTGCGTGAGTTCATCATCCCGGTGGGTGCGCAGCTCACGGTGAAGCATGACGAGATGATCGAGCCGGGAAGCACCCTCGCCAAGATCGCTCGCGAGGCCTACAAGACACGCGACATCACCGGCGGCCTCCCGCGCGTGGCCGAGCTTTTCGAGGCGCGGAAGCCGAAGGAGCCGGCGGTCATCACCGAGATCGACGGACGAGTCCGCTTCGGCGACATCAAGCGCGCGAAGCGGGAGGTCATCGTGACGCCCGAGGCCGGAGAGGAGCGCACCTACGACGTTCCCGTCGGGAAGCACCTCCGGGTGCACGAGGGTGACCTGGTCCGGGCGGGAGATCGTCTCTCCGAAGGCCCGCTCAACCCCCACGACATCCTGAAGATCAAGGGTGCGCGCATGGTGCAGGAGTACCTCCTCAATGAGGTCCAGGAGGTCTACCGCCTTCAGGGGGTCAAGATCAACGACAAGCACATCGGCGTTATCGTGCGTCAGATGCTCCAGAAGGTAAGGATCGTCGAGCCGGGCGACACGACCTTCCTGGAAGGGGAGACGGTGGACCATATGAACTTCCAGGATGTGAACCGGGAGACGATCGCGGCAGAGAAGAGCCCGGCCAAGTCGGAGCCGCTCCTGCTGGGAATTACGAAGGCTTCTCTCACGACGCAGTCGTTCATCAGCGCCGCCTCCTTCCAGGAGACCACGCGGGTGCTGACCGATGCTGCCATTCGTGGCGCGCGCGACGATCTGGAGGGCCTCAAGGAGAACATCATCATCGGTCACCTGATCCCCGCTGGAACCGGGATCTACCGTTACAATGACGTGGAGTTCGGGCCGGCCGAGGCGGAAGCGCCCGCCGGGCGTGATGTGCTGGCCGAAGCCGTCTCCGCCGAGTCGTAACGGCCGCGGAAGGCCGTATTGCACCTCAGGAATCGAAGGGTCTCCGGCGTTCGGCCGGGGGCCCTTCTCCCATCCCCCCTCCCCTGCGCTCCACCCGGCGCGCGCCTTGACACCTCCAGCACCTCCGGTTAAGTTCCTCGGTCTGTTGACTTCCTGCTGTACGCGGCGGCGAGGACGGCTTCATGTTCTCGCCCGTATTTTATTCGGTCACCCTGTATGGGCCTGGTATGCCGACGATCAACCAGCTGGTAAGAAAGGGCCGGCGGACGCTCACGAAGAAGAGCAAGTCCCCGGCAATGCGTAAGAGCCCGCAGAAGCGTGGCGTCTGCACTCGCGTCTATACAACGACGCCCAAGAAGCCGAACTCGGCACTCCGCAAGGTGGCCCGTGTTCGCCTCACCAACGGGTTCGAGGTGACCGCGTACATCGGCGGTGAGGGGCACAACCTCCAGGAGCACTCGATCGTGCTCATCCGGGGTGGGCGTGTGAAGGACCTGCCGGGTGTTCGTTATCACATCGTGCGGGGAACCCTCGATACCGCGGGAGTCAATGATCGTCGCCAGAGCCGCTCCAAGTACGGGGCCAAGCGACCAAAGGGAGGCAAGTAAGTAGATGAGTCGCCGCACACGCGCAGTAAAGCGCCCGGTCGTTCCGGATCCGGTCTACGGTTCCGAGCTGGTCACCAAGTTCGTGAACGCCCTGATGTACGACGGGAAGAAGTCCGTCGCGGAGGGCATCTTCTACGGAGCGATGGACACCGTCGGAGAGAGTGCCGGGGAGTCGGCGGACGCCGTCTTCAAGCAGGCCCTCTCCAACGTCAAGCCGGCACTCGAGGTCAAATCGCGCCGGGTCGGCGGTGCCACGTACCAGGTGCCAATCGAGGTCCATCCGGATCGCCGCACGTCGCTGGCCATCCGCTGGCTGATTGGCAATGCGCGGAAGCGCGGCGAAAAGACGATGGCCGAGCGGCTGGCCGGGGAGATCCTGGCGGCGAGCCGGAACGAAGGGGCTACGATCAAGAAGAAGGACGACACGCACCGGATGGCCGAGGCCAACAAGGCCTTCGCCCACTACCGCTGGTAGGACGAGCCGATCGGCGATCGGCTCGGCAGGACCGTGAAGGACACACTGGATAATCATTGCAGGTCGGCCGTGCCGACGCTGATAGCTGATAGCTGAAACATGCCTCGCAAGACACCGCTAAAGAAGCTCCGCAACATCGGCATCATGGCGCACATCGATGCCGGCAAGACGACGACGACGGAGCGCATCCTCTATTATACCGGCCGCACCCACAAGATCGGTGAGGTGCACGACGGCGCGGCTACGATGGACTGGATGGAGCAGGAGCAGGAGCGCGGCATCACCATCACCTCCGCCGCCACCACCGCCGAGTGGAAGCGGTTCGAGGAAGACTACCGGATCAACATCATCGACACGCCGGGGCACGTCGACTTCACTGTCGAGGTGGAGCGGTCGCTCCGTGTTCTCGATGGATCGGTCGCCGTGTTCTGCTCGGTGGGTGGCGTGGAGCCGCAGTCGGAGACGGTGTGGCGCCAGGCCGACCGGTACGGGGTTCCCCGGATCGCATTCGTCAACAAGATGGACCGGACCGGCGCCGACTTCGACCACGTCGTCTCGATGATCAAGGACCGGCTGGGCGCGAACGCCCACCCGATCCAGTATCCGATCGGTGAGGGGGAGAGCTTCGAGGGCGTCGTCGACATCGTCCGCAAGGTCGCGCTGATCTACGACGAGGAGACGCTGGGGAAGAACTGGACTGAGGAGGAGATCCCGGCCGCGCTCGCCGAGAAGGTCGATGCGCTGCGCGTCGATCTCATCGAGGCAGCGGTCGAGTACGACGACGCGCTCATGGAGAAGTACCTCGAGGGTGAGGACCCCTCCGAGGACGAGCTCCGCGGCGCCATACGTGCCGCGACGCTGGCGAATGCGCTCACCCCCGTTCTCTGTGGGTCGGCCTTCAAGAACAAGGGTGTCCAGCAGCTCCTGGACTGCGTGATCGATTATCTCCCCTCCCCGCTGGACGTCCCGGCCATCCACGGGCACGACCCGGACGACGAGGAGAAGGTCGTCGAGCGGCACGCGGACGACGACGAGCCGTTCTCTGCGCTCGCCTTCAAGGTGGCCAACGATCCCTACGTCGGGAAGCTCACCTTCTTCCGTGTCTACTCGGGGTCGCTGCCGGCGGGGTCGTACATCTTCAACTCGACCAAGGGCAAGCGGGAGCGCATCGGCCGGATCCTGCAGATGCACGCCAACAAGCGCGAGGAGCGGGACGAGGTGTTCGCGGGAGATATCGCGGCCGCCATCGGCCTGAAGGACACGGGCACCGGTGACACGCTGACCGATCCGGACGATCAGGTCATCCTCGAGGCGATGACCTTCCCGGAGCCGGTGATCTCCGTGGCGATCGAGCCGAAGACCCGCGTGGACCAGGACAAGATGGGCGAGGCGCTCGCCAAGCTTGCCGAGGAGGATCCGACTTTCCGCGTCCACACGGACGCCGAGACCGGCCAGACGATCATCGCCGGCATGGGCGAGCTCCACCTGGAGATCATCGTCGACCGGATGCTTCGCGAGTTCAAGGTCGACGCGAATGTCGGCCGACCGCAGGTGGCCTACCGCGAGACGATCCGCAAGGCGGTGGAGAAGGTCGAGGCCAAGTTCGTCCGGCAGAGCGGCGGCCGCGGTCAGTACGGTCACGTGGTCATCAACATCGAGCCGGCCGAGACTGGCGAGGGCTTCATCTTCGAGGACAAGATCGTCGGCGGCACCATTCCGCGGGAGTTCATCAAGCCGTGCGAGCAGGGGATGCGGGAGGCGCTCGACAACGGCGTCCTGGCGGGGTATCCGCTCGTGGACGTGAAGGTTCAGCTCATCGACGGATCGTACCACGACGTGGACTCCTCGGAGATGGCCTTCAAGATCGCCGGCTCGATGGCCCTCAAGGAGGGCGCCCGGCGTGCTGCCCCGGTGATTCTCGAGCCGGTCATGGATGTCGAGGTTACCACGCCCGACGATTACATGGGCGACGTCATGGGCGATCTTTCCTCCCGGCGTGGCAAGATCGGCGGGATGACGCAGCGTGGCGAGGCACAGATCATCAACGCGGTGGTGCCTCTCTCCGAGATGTTCGGGTATTCGACCAACCTCCGCTCGATGAGCCAGGGTCGCGCCGTGTACTCGATGCAGTTCAAGCAGTACGAGGAAGTTCCGAAGGTCAAGGCGGAAGAGATCATCGCGAAGGTACGCGGGTAGGGGCGGTTCGGGAACGAATCAAACCACCCATCCGATCACACTGAACGACAGGGATCAAACCAATGGCCAAGGCCAAGTTTGAGCGGACGAAGCCGCACGTAAACGTAGGCACGATCGGGCACGTCGATCACGGCAAGACGACGTTGACGGCCGCGATCACGGAGATTCAGGCTGCGAAGGGGCTGGGC
>SKRI01000145.1 GCA_007118565.1 Gemmatimonadota bacterium
AGTGACGGGCGAGGTGCGCGGTGAGGTGCGCTCGATCGAGACGGGTGAGCCGCTGCGCTCGGTACAGGTCGCCGTCTCCCGCACCTCGCTGGGCGGCCTCACCGACGAGGCGGGCGCCTTCCGGCTGACCGGCCTGGAGCCCGGCACCCACGAGCTCGTCTTCCGGCGGATCGGCTACGCGACGGAGCGCCGCACCGTGGAGGTCGGAGCCGGTGAGCGGATCCGGCTGGAGATGACCCTCCGCGAGGAGGCCCTCCTGGTCCCCGAGGTGATCGTGAGCGTGGCGGGCGAGGCCCGGCGGCGCATGGAGACCCCGGCCGCGGCCACCGCGGTCTCCGAGGAGACGATCCGGGAGATCCGTCCCTCCCACCCGGCCGAGGTGCTGAACACCGTGCCGGGCGTGCTGGTGAGCCCCACCAGCGGGGAGGGGCACTTCACCGCCATCCGGCAGCCGATCACCACCGGGCCGGTCTACCTCTTCCTGGAGGACGGGGTGCCGACGCGGTCCACCGGCTTCTTCAACCACAACGCCCTCTACGAGGTGAACGTGCCGCAGGCCGAGCGGGTCGAGGTGATCCGCGGCCCCGGCACCGCCCTCTACGGGAGCGACGCCATCGGCGGGGTGATCGACGTCTCCACCCGCCGTCCCGCGAGCCGGTCGCTGGACGCCACGGTCGAGGGAAGCGACCTCGGCTGGCGGCGGGCCCTGCTCTCGGCGAGCGACCGCTTCGGCGAGGACGGGGTTCGCCTCGATCTCAACCTGACCGATGCCGACGGCTGGCGGCAGGGCGCGGACTACCGCCGCGGCAGCGGCACGCTCCGCTGGGACCGGCCGCTCGGCGGTCAGGCGAGCCTGCGCACGGTGGCGACCCTCTCGCACATCGACCAGCGGGATGCCTCCGCCATCTCCCGGGAGGACTTCGAGACGAACCCGGAGGCGAACTACCACCCGGCCGCCTTCCGCGAGGTCAGCGCCTTCCGGCTGGCCACCACGCTCGAGCGGGAGGGAGATGGGTCGCTCCTCTCCATCACCCCCTTCCTCCGGCGGAACAGCATGGGGCTGCTCCCCTCCTGGCAGCTCGCCTTCGACCCGGTGGTGAGCGAGAGCGAGCACGGATCTCTGGGCGTGCAGGCGCGCTACCGGCGCGACCTGGAGCCGCTCCGCACCCGGCTTGTGGCGGGCGTGGACGTGGACGTGAGCCCGGGTGGACGCACCGAGTCGCGCATCGATCCGGTGCGCGAGGCCGGGCGGGTGACCGACTACGCCACCGGCGAGCGCGTCTACGACTACGACGTCACCTTCCGGGGCCTCTCGCCCTACCTCCAGGTCGAGGCGTCGCCGCTGCCGGGAATGAACCTGAGCGCCGGCCTGCGTTACGACCGGCTGGGCTACGACTACCGGACGCACCTCGCGCCCACCCAGGAGGGGATGCACCGCCGGCCGAACGATACGGAGGTAACCTTCGACCACCTGAGCCCGAAGCTGGGCGCCACCTGGTCCCCCTCCTCCGCCTTCGGCGCCTTCGCCAGCTACCGCCGCGGCTTCCGCGTGCCCTCCGAGGGGCAGCTCTTCCGACAGGGGACCGCCGAGAGCACGGTGGACCTGGCCCCGGTGAAGGCGGACAGCTACGAGGCGGGGATCCGCGGCGCGCTGGGCGCCCGCGCCGCCTGGGAGCTCACCGCCTACACCATGGAGGTGCGCGACGACATCCTCTCCTACACCCGGCCCGATGGGCTGCGGGAGTCGGTGAACGCGGGCCGCACCCGCCACCGCGGCGTGGAGGCGGGTCTCTCCCTGCGGCCGGTCTCGGATCTCCGCGTGGACCTGGCGCAGACCTTCTCCCGGCAGAGCTACCTCGACTGGAGGCCGCGGGAGGGCGTCGACTTCGGGGGAAGGGAGATGGAGCGCGCGCCGCGCCAGCACGGCACCGCGCGGCTCACCTGGACGCCCTCCGCCTTCGAGGGCGCGCTCCTGGGCGCCGACTGGACCCGGGTGGGCGGCTACTGGACCGATCCCGAGAACGAGAACCGGTACGAGGGGCACGGCCTCCTCGGCCTCCGCTTCGAGCTGCCGCTCGCTGGCGGCGCCGACCTGGTGGGCCGGGTGAGCAACCTGACCGACGCGCGCTACGCGGAGTACGTGTCGCACCACGCCTTCCGCGGGGCGGAGTACCGGCCCGGGGCGCCCCGCACCGTGCACCTGGGGGTGCGCTGGGGGGTGGGGCGATGAGGGGGCGGCTCGCGGCTCGCGGCTCGCGGCTCGCGGCGGCGGTGATCGCCGGGCTGCTCGTCGCGGGGTGCGGCGACGACGTCATCGGCGTGGTGATGGTCGAGCTCCCCTTCGTGGACGGGCGCGACGCGGCCGGTCTGGACCTCGCCGACTCGACCGACCCGGCGCTTGCCGTGGACCCGGAGACCGGCGACCTGGTGCTCGCCTGGGTGGCGGGAGACGGGGGGCGCTGGGACCTCTTCCTGTCCCGCTCGGCCGACGCCGGCCGGAGCTGGAGCGATCCCGTGCGGGTGAACGACGTGGACGGCGACATCCGGCCGCACGGCGAGGGAGGGCCGCGGCTGGTGGCCGCCCCGGGCGTGCTCGCCCTCTTCTGGAGCAACCGGATCGTGGTGGAGGGACGGCGCTTCGACGCCAGCGACATGCGCTTCGCCCGCTCCACCGACGGCGGCGTGACCTGGACGCCCGCCATCTCCCTCCAAGACGACACCGTGGGGGTCGAGCCCCGCGGCCACACCTTCCACGGCGCGGCCTGGGGCGGAGAGTCCGACCTCGTGGTGGCGTGGATCGACGGCCGCGAGCGGGATGCCCGCCAGGCGGCCCGCGCGGAGGCCGGAGTGGACGGCGAGCACGCGGAGCACGATCCCCACGCGGGCGACGGGACCATCTACTTCGCCCGCTCCACCGATCTCGGGGCAACCTGGGAGGCGGAGAACCACCGGCTGGCGCCGGGGACCTGCCCCTGCTGCCGGATCGGCATGGCACGGGGGCCGGACGGGGAGCTACACGCCGCCTGGCGGAAGCACTTCCCGGACGGCTCGCGCGACATCGCCACCCTGCCGGTGACCACCGGTGCCGGCGAGCCGGTGCGGGTGGCGCACGACCGCTGGGGCTACCCCGGCTGCCCGCACACCGGACCCGGCATCGCCGTCGACGGAGAGGGCCGCACCCACGTCGCCTGGTTCACCGGCCGGGAGGGGGGCGCGGGGATCTACTACGCGCGGGCCGACGGGAACGGTGCCTTCGGGGAGCCGCTCGCGCTCCTCTCGCGAGAGACCTACCCCGTCTCCCATGCTGACATCGCCCTCCTCCCGGACGGCCGGGCGGTGGTGGCGCACAACGCGGGGGAGGACGGCGCGCCGGTCGTGGTGGTGGAGACGGTCGGCGCCGACGGCCGCACCGCCGCCCGGACCGTGGTGCCGGGGAGCGGGGGCGCCGACCGGCCGCAGCTGCTCGCGCTGGACGACCGCACGCTCGCCGTCGTCTGGACGGACGAGACCGAAGGATTTTCCCGGGTACGCATGTCCCGACTGGAGTGGAGGAAATGATGGGAGAAAGGAACTTCTGGAACGGGATGGCGCGGCTGGCCGCGGGGTGTGCGGCGCTCGCCGCCTCCGCCCTAGTCATCGCCGGGTGCGACATGGACGCCACCGACTTCCGGGCGCTCTCGGCCGGGGACGCGGCACCCGCGTACGTCGCCCCGACGCTGGCCGGGGACACGGTGTCGCTCGCGGATCTCCGCGGCGAGGCCGTTCTCCTGAACGTCTGGGCCACCTGGTGCGGCCCCTGCCGCCGGGAGATGCCGGCGCTCCAGGCCGCGCACGAGGAATGGGGAGACGAGGGGCTGCGCGTGGTCGGCGCCAGCATCGACCGCCGGACCGCCCGGAGCCAGGTCGACCGGTTCGTGGAGGATCACGGGATCACCTTCACCATCCTGCACGACGCGGCCTCCGAGGTGACGCGTGCCTTCCGCACCGCGGGCGTTCCGGAGACCTTCCTGATCGGCCGAGACGGCACGGTCGTGCACCGCTGGGTCGGTGAGTTCGATCCCACCGAGGCCACGGAAGCGGCCCGCATCCGCCAGGCGCTCGAGCGATGACCGAGATCACGCTCGCCGCGGTGGTGATCGCGGCCACCGCCGGGGTGCTGAGCTTCCTCTCCCCCTGCGTGCTCCCGCTGGTCCCGGCCTACCTGTCGTTCGTGACCGGGATGAGCCTGGAGGAGATGGCCGAGCGGGACCGTGCACGGCGCCGCACCGTGCTCGTGCACTCCGCCCTCTTCGTGGGCGGCTTCTCCCTCGTCTTCATGATCCTGGGAGCGTCGGCCACCTTCATCGGCGCGGCGGTCGGCTACTACGGGCGCTGGCTGGAGGTCGCGGGAGGGGGCCTCGTCATCGGCTTCGGCCTCTACATGATGGGCGCGCTCCGCCTCCCGGGTGCCGAGCGCGAGTGGCGGGTGCACCTCTCGAAGAAGCCGCTCGGATACTTCGGCACCGCCATGGTGGGAGTCACCTTCGGCGCCGGCTGGACGCCGTGCATCGGACCGGTCCTCGGAGGGATCCTCGCGCTCGCCGCCACCGCGGACGGGGTGGCCAGCGGCGTCGGGCTGCTCGGGGCGTACTCGGCCGGGCTCGCCGTCCCCTTCCTCCTCTCGGCGGTGGCGCTGGACCGCTTCCTCCTCGGTCGGCAGCGGATGGGCCGCTGGCTTCCCTGGGTGAACCGGATCGCCGGCGTGCTCCTCGTCGTGATCGGGATGCTCCTCCTCCTGGGCGCCTTCTCGGTGCTGGCGGAGACGCTCGCCCGCTACACGCCGGGGTTCATCCTCGACCGGGTCTAGGAGAAGCCTTCCGGGGCCCCGGCTCCGGCTACCCGGCGAGCCCCAGGAGGAGCAGCGTGGCCCCGCCCACCAGCACCGCCACGATGCCGACCCACGGGAGGGTCTTGCGCAGGACCTCCCCCTCCCGGCCGACGATCCCGGCCGTGCCCGTCCCGAGCACCGCGTTGGCCGGGGCGATGGCATTGCCGAAGGCCGCCCCCGCGTTCTGGGCGGCGAGCACCGTGGGCTCGGGGAGCTCCTGCACCTCGGCCACCGTCTGCTGGAGCGGGGAGA
>SKRI01000031.1 GCA_007118565.1 Gemmatimonadota bacterium
CGAGGCTGCGCGACGGGCTCCGGCTGCTTCCGCCGCAGGAGCGCGCTCGCCGCGGCCGCCACCTCGGCCGTGCCGAAGCGGTCCAGGAGCGGTCCGATCACCAGCAGCTGAGCGGCCAGATCCTCCTCGGCGACCGCCCGCGCAATCCGGCTCCTGAACGCCTCGATCTCAGCCGAAGCGCCGGTCTCCACGGCCACGGGGATCGAGCGCAGGGTACGCCGCGCGCGCCGCGCGATCTCCTGTAGGTGCGGTAGCTCCCGCGGGGTCAGCACGACGGTGGCCTCCCCGCTCCCCCCATGGCGCGCCAAGAGGATGTCCTCGTCGAGGGGCACGTGGACGCTGATGGTGCGAGCGGCAGCTCCGTCTCCCTCCTCCCCGCCGTTCTCGACCGCTGGCTCGTCCTCGCGGAGGACCAGATCGGCGTCCTCGTCGTCCCGGCCGCCCAAAAGGAACCCACGACGGGTCACCTCGTCCGCCACCTCGGCCGCATGATCGGACGAGCGGAAGAAGATATGTGGCGCTCCGCCGGAGCCGGCTTCGATCAGCCGGGTGACCACCTCCACCATCTCCGGCTCAGATGCCAGTACGTAGGCCACGCTTCCCTCGGCTGCAGGCTCCCGCTCGGCGACCGCCGGGGAGGGAGGATAACGCATCGCCCGCTTCACCCGCCTCTCGGCGAGCTCCGCCACCTCCCCGGCCGGGAGGGCGCTGGCAAGGAAGAGGCGCTGGGCGTCGCGCGGCAGGTGCTCGAAGATCGCCTCCAGACCTTCGATCCCGTCCAGCTCTGCGATCAGGTCCGCGCCGTCGATGACCAGCGTCTCGACGGCATCCAGCTTGAGGGCCGAGGCCTGAACCGCCTGCAGCGCGGCGGCGGGAGAGGTGACGACGACATCGGCCTCCGAGGCCGGCGTGCGCCAGCCATCTCCCGGCACGGTGAGGGCGAGATCCGCGGCCGCGGCATACGGGGCGAGCGCCCGCGCCACCCGTGACGCCTCCTCCCCGGTCGGCAGGAGGATGAGTGCCCGGACGGCACCCTCGCCTTCGGTCAGCCGATCCAGCACCGGAAGGCCGTACGCCAGCGTCTTCCCGGATCCGGAGGCGGCGACGGCCACCATGTTGCCACCGCGGCGAACGATGGGGACGGCGGCCTCCTGCAGGGCGCTGGGGCGGACGATGCCCTCCTCCTCGGCCATATGAACGAGTGTCTCGGAGAGGCCGAACTTCTGGAACGTCGTCATCGAATCTGGGATCGCTCGAATCTCGGGGATACGCATGGGGGCATCCCGGGCCGCCAAATATAGGCCAGCGAGACGGTGTTGCACAGCGCTTCGCTTGACGCCGCCGCTCCCGGCGCCGTAAGCTCCGGCGGTCACCCCCACCCCCTTCAGCCTCACCGAACCCCTGTCCCGTTCCATCACCTCCCCCACCGGCCCGCTTGCGGGAGTCCGAGTGCTCGACCTGAGCAGGGTCCTGGCCGGGCCGCTCTGCACTATGGTGCTGGCGGATCTTGGCGCGGAGGTGATCAAGGTAGAGCGCCCGGGCGGGGGAGACGATACGCGGCAGTGGGGGCCTCCCTGGGTGGGGGAGGGAGATGAGCGGCAGAGCGCCTACTTCCTCTGCGCCAACCGCAACAAACGCTCGGTGCTCGCCGACCTCGACTGCGAAGAGGACCGCCACCTGGTGGGCGAGCTGGCCCGCACGGCCGATGTGCTGATCGCGAACTTCCGGCCCGGGACGCTGGAGCGCCGGACGCTTGGATACGAGACGCTCGCAACGGCCAATCCCGGTCTCGTCTCCTGCTCCATCACCGGCTACGATCCCGCGGGACCGGCGGCCCGGACGCCCGGCTACGATTTCGCGCTGCAGGCGGCCTCGGGCTGGATGGCGGTCACAGGAGAAGCCGAGGGCGCGCCGGCCAAGGTCGGGGTCGCCGTCGTCGACGTCCTCACCGGGCAGAATGCCGCCATCGCCGTCCTCGCGGCGCTCCGGGAGCGGGAGCGCTCCGGGCGGGGCCAGAAGATCACCGTCTCCCTCTTCGACAGTGCCCTGGCCGGGCTGGTCAACGTGTCGCAAGCGGCACTCGCTACCGGACGCCCTGCCCCCCGGCACGGGAACGCCCACCCGACCATCGTCCCATACCAGGCGTTCGAGGCGGCGGACCGCCTCTTCGTGGTCGCCGTGGGCAACGATCCGCAGTGGATGCGCTTCTGCGAGGCGGCGGAACTTCCCTCGCTGACCACGGATGCACGATTTCGGACCAACCCCGACCGGGTGGAGAACCGCGAGGAACTCTCCGCGATCCTCGCGGACCACTTCTCATCCGCCCCCGCCGCGTACTGGCTCGAGCGGCTCGAGAGCGCCGGCGTTCCCTGCGCGCCGGTGCGGAACGTATCCGAAGCACTGGACGATCCCGCCGCCCTTCCTCGGGAAGCCTGGCGCATGCCGGTCGGTGATCGGACGGTCGAGACCGTGCCGCCGCCGTACCGGCTGAGCCGGACTCCTCCCGCACTCACCTATCCGGCCCCTCTGGCCGGCGAGCACGACGCCGAGGTACGCGCCCACGGGTGGGATCCGCCCCCCGCTAACGCCATCCTTCAACCCGAGAACGGCTGAACCCCGACATGAACGACGCTCAACAGGGCTGGATGGACACCGCTCTCGACTGGGTCGGAGCGGCCAGCGATTTCGTCTGGGGGCTGCCGCTCCTCATCCTCCTCGTCGGCACAGGCTTCTATCTGACGATCCTCCTGCGCGGCCTCCAGTTTCGCGAGCTCGGCCGGGCGCTGCACATGGCGCTCATCAAGCGGAAGGAGAAGGGTGCCGCGGAAGGAGACATCACCCACTTCCAGGCGCTGATGACGGCGCTGGCCGCCACCGTCGGAACGGGTAACATCGCCGGGGTCGCCGCCGCGATCTCGGTCGGCGGACCGGGCGCGCTCTTCTGGATGTGGATCACCGGTCTGGTCGGCATGGCCACCAAGTACGCGGAGGCCGTGCTCGGCGTGCGCTACCGGGTGGTCGACGAGAACGGGGAGATGAGCGGTGGCCCGATGTACTACCTGTCGCGAGGTCTGAAGGGAGTGCGCATGGCCGGCGTGGATCTCAGCGGCACCGGCAAGGTGCTGGGGGTCGTCTTCGCCGTGTTCGCGGCGGTGGCCGCCTTCGGGATCGGCAACATGGTACAATCGAACTCGGTGGCCGATGCGCTCCAGACCTCGTTCGGCGTGAGCCCGATGATCACCGGGATCGTGCTGGCCGTGCTGGCGGGGATGGTCATCCTCGGAGGGATCCGCTCGATCGGCCGGTTCACCGGCGTCCTGGTGCCGATCATGGTGGTCGTCTACATCCTGGGTGGTCTGGTGGTGCTCGCCATCAACTGGCGCGGGATCCCCGACATCTTCGTCTTCGTGGTCCGGGATGCCTTCACCCCCGCCTCGGCGGCGGGCGGCTTCGCGGGCGCCACCATCATGATGGCCATCCGCATGGGTGTGGCCCGAGGCATCTTCTCCAACGAGTCCGGACTGGGCACGGGCGGCATCGCGGCGGCGGCGGCGCAGACGCGCGAGCCGGTCACGCAGGCGCTGGTCTCCATGACGCAGACGTTCATCGATACGATCGTGGTCTGCTCCATCACCGGCTTTGCCATCATCGCCACGGGGGCGTGGATGCGGGTGGATCCGACCACGGGGGAGGGCTTCACCGGAGCGCCGCTCACGGTCCAGGCCTTCAGCACCGGCCTTCCCGGACAGTGGGGCGGGTACATCGTCTCGATCGGGCTCGCGCTCTTCGCCTTCTCCACCCTGCTCGGGTGGGCCTACTACGGGGAGCGCAACATGGAGTACCTGGCCGGCGCAAAGGCCATCCTCCCGTACCGGATCGTCTTCATCTTCGCCATCTTCATCGGCGCATGGGTCCTCACGCTCGACGTGACCCAGGGCTTCGATCTGGTGTGGGGCTTCGCCGACGTGATGAACGGGGCGATGGCCTTCCCCAACCTGGTGGGGCTCCTCCTGCTGTCGGGCATCGTCGCCAAGGAGACGCGCGACTACTTCGCCCGGCTGCGCGAGCAGAGCGCCGGCGTGGCAAAGGGGGAGCTGACCGGGAAGGACTGAGCCGCCCCCTTCCCCGAGCGGCCCCGGCTGCTACTCCGCCCCGCTCACCGAATCGTTGGGGTTGTAGGGTAGCCGGTTGAGCAGGTGCCGGGCGATATTGTCGATGCGGCTGGTCCGGAGTCGGTTGGTGGTCACCGTCACCAGCGTGTGGGGGCCGTGGCGATGCGCTTCGACGCGCACCGTCCCCTCGCCTCCCTTGTACGTGACGGTGTGCGGCTCGGCCCGACTGCGCTCCAGCTCGGCGCGGGAGGTAAACTGCTCATGGGCGCGGTCGAACACCTCGCGGATGGAAAGTGCCGTCTGTCTTTCGTAGCTTGCCATGTCGTGTCAGAAATCCTTGAGGAGTCGCTCTATCTCTTCGTAGGGCTGCGCACCTGCCACCAGGGTGGGTCGCGCCGGCCCCGGAAGCAGGAGGGCGGGGGTCCCCTGGACGCCCATCCGGCGGGCGTCCAGGGACTCCCGGACGACGCGGTCCGTGTACCGGTCGATGTCCAGGGACACCTTGACCTCGGTCTCGTCCAGGCCGCTCTCCAGCGCACAGGAGACCAGCACGTCGATCCGGCCAAGGTCGCGGTCATGCTCGAAGTATGCCCGAAAGAGCGCCGCGCGCATCACCGCTCCCCGGCCCTTCTCCTCCGCGAAGGCGGCCGCCTCGTGCGCCTTGCGGGTACGCGGCCGACGTGACGGCGTCCGCAGGGTGAGCCCTTCGGCCGCCGCCAGCTCGTGAAACGACTCCGGGAGCGCTTCGATGTCCGGCGGCGGCCCGAGCTCCGCGGGCGCGGGGAAGAGCTCATACGCGCGGTGCTCGATCCGCGCACCGGTCCCCTCCGCCCATCGCCGGAGCGCCGCCTCGGTCACGTGAGAGAACGGACAGACAAAGTCGGCGAACAACACCGGATGGACCGGCTCGCTCATACCCTTACCGGCGTCGGGCTGAAACACTCCCTATCGGGCCCTTGGACGGAGGACGCTCCGGCCGAAGGCCGCACACCCGCACGATCCCCAGAGTGATGATTCGCGCAAGCACCACCGTCCTCGTATTCCTCCTCCTCGCCGCGTGCGCCCCGAACGAGACGCGGGAGGTGGCACTCTCCTGCGAGCCCGATCCGCGTATGCCCCTCGAAGGCCGCGCGAGCCCCTACGACTCGGTGCAGGTTCCGCTCGGAGACATCGCGGCCAAGATCTGCTACGGACGCCCGTCCGCGCGGGAGCGCACGATGATCGGGGGCGAATACGTTCCCTACGGTCGGCTCTGGCGGACCGGAGCCAACGAGCCCACCGTCATCCATCTCCCCGCTCCCGCCACCATCGCGGGCATAGAGGTTTCCACGGGATCCTACTCCCTCTACACGGTGCCGGGAAGCGAGAGCTGGGAGATCGTGGTGAATGCCTCGACCAGCCAGTGGGGTATCGAGTCCCGCTACACCGGTGAAGTCCGGGCCGCCGAGGTGGGACGTGCCACCGTCCCAGCCCGGCATGCGGACGATCATGTGGAGACCTTCACCATCACGGCAGAGCCGGTCGCCGCGCGGGGGTCCGACGTCGTGCTGGCATGGGAGCATTCGCGGGTCACGATTCCTGTCCGCCGGGCCGACTGACCGACTTCGACCCGATCTCCGTGAGCATCGCCCGAAACCCCGCCAGCCTGAGCGGAAAGCCGATCCGGTAGACGCGACGGTAGATGGCGTAGAGGAGCTGGCAGATCGATTCGGCGGGGAGGTTCTGCCGCGTGTCGCCCACCGGCTCGCGGTAGAGGACGAGCGGCACGGGGCGTCGATCCGCAGAGAGCCGCGGCTGGATGTACGAAAAGTCGAAGGGGATGGCATCGCCGGCCTCGGTGATGCGCCGAAGCCAGGGATTGGTCGCCTCCACCTCACCCAGCACCCAGGCGAGGTCCTTTTCCCCCCAGCGGCGGGCATCCTCACGAAAGGCATCTACCAGCGCGGCGCGCAGCCGGCTCCCGGTCCCCGTCCCGCGGGCGCCGGGCCGGACGGCGAGGTAATCCACGAATCCGGCGTTCACTCCCTCCATATACACGCCGCACGTCACCGCAACGACGCGATCTTCCCCATCCACGGCAACGAGCAGGTGGAATTCGTGCTGGGAGAGGAGTCCGCGGCGCATCTCCTCGATGGCCATGCGAATCTCGTCGAGCGGCTGACGCTCGTCCGGGGAGAAGGATTCCTCGATGAGGGCAAGCGCATCGTCGACCAGCGGCTCCCTCTCGTCGGTGAGCATGCGGAATCGCAGTCCGGCAACCGGAGGGGATGATCGCTCATCCGGCATCGACCGCCTCCGCCGCCGCCGAGGAGGCCGCGATCTCCTCGATGTCGAGGTTGAAGATGCGCGCCGAGTTCAGGTGATAGATGAGGTCCGTTTCCTCCTCGGAGAGGGCAAGCTGATCGACGAAGCGGATATAGCTTCCGATGTCGCAGATGGGCCAATCCGTTCCGAAGAGGAGGGAGGAGGGATCGCCGGCGAATGCCACCGCCTCGTTCAGCTGCTGGAGCATGTAGCGCTCAAAGCGCTCCTCGAAGTGGCCGAGCGTAAGCCCCGAGATATCGCCGACGACGTTCTCGTTCTTGTAGATGACCTCCATGGCGTCCGTCACCCACGGATTCCCCAGGTGGCAGATCACGAAGGTAACCTGGCGGAAATCCACTGCCACCTCGTCGACCTCGAGCGGATGCGAATACTTGAGCTTCCCCTTGGGGTCGAAGGTGTCCCCGGTATGGATCATCACCGGCACCCCGAACTCCCCCGCGAGCTCGTAGATGACCCGCATGCGGGCGTCGTGAACGTAGAACGGCTCGTAGCCCGGATAGAGCTTGAGGCCGCGGATCCGCCCTTCGCGCAGGAGTGTGCGCAGGTGCGCCAGGTCGGAGGCGCGGTAGTTCTGGTAACTGACGCCGGCCACCACGCCGATCTGAGGGTCTCCGTCCACCACCGCGAGGATGTCATCGACGCTCGGTCGGTCCGACGTCTCCTTGTACGAGGAGAGGACCATCGAGTAGTCGATCCCGTTCTCGGACATCTCCGCCTTCAGCAGCCGGTAGCGATCGACGAGGCTTTCCGGCTCCTCCGGCTCGTACCGGTTGAGGTGGGTGTGGCAGTCGATGATCAGGGGGGTGCTCATGCGCAAACCATGCGGACCATGGGATGATGGATGCTCGAAAAAGTCGACGTCGACAAAACACGAACGGCGGCTGCTCGTACCGAGCAGCCGCCGCGTGAGATCACCTGCGTGATCGTCTCAGTCGGGACGGCCGGATTTGAACCGGCGACCCCTCGCTCCCGAAGCGAGTGCTCTACCGGGCTGAGCCACGTCCCGTTTTCCTGCCAGCAGAGCGCGCAGCCCGCGCGTCCCTGCCGTACGCACGCCCGAAGGCGCGTCCTGCAACTACTCCTGGAAGAACCGTTCCCGCAACGGACGGGGTGGGATTCGAACCCACGAGGCAGTTTCCTACCCACACGATTTCCAATCGTGCTCCTTAAGCCACTCGGACACCCGTCCCCGACCAACTGCAAACTCACGGAGAGGGCGGGATTCGAACCCGCGTGGGGCGGTTAGCCCCGACGGTTTAGCAAACCGTTGCCTTTAGCCACTCGGCCACCTCTCCCGAGCGGCGGCAGCGGAGCCATTCCGCCGCGACACCGCCTCGCATCATTGCCCCTCCAGGGCTCGAACCTGGACTCTCCTCATCCAGAGTGAGGCGTGTTGCCAGTTACACCAAGGGGCATTCAGAACTTCAACTCACCGGCCCCGCATTCCGCGAATGCGGGCCAAAGCGGGAGACGGGGCTCGAACCCGCGACCCTCAGCTTGGGAAGCTGATGCTCTACCAACTGAGCTACTCCCGCAAAACTCTCGGCACTCTCCGATCTCAAGTCGGTGAACGCCGCAGGCGTTCAGCGCCACTGAGCTACTCCCGCAAAACTCTCGGCACTCTCCGATCTCAAGTCGGTGAACGCGAAGCGTTCAGCGCCACTGAGCTACTCGCGCAAAAACATCGCCGACCAGGCGGCACCGCATACTACGCATTTCGGAGCCGCAGGATCCAGTCCGTGCTCTCCCGCACGCAGAGCCACCGGTCGGAATTGAACCGACGACCGCTCGATTACGAATCGAGTGCTCTACCCCTGAGCTACGGTGGCACTTCCGACCCAGCTTGTCAAAGATGGAGCCGAGGGGAATCGAACCCCTGACCTCTGCAGTGCGATTGCAGCGCTCTCCCAACTGAGCTACGGCCCCAATGATTGCTACTGGCTCTGCAGTCGCGTGACGCTGTGAACCATCTCCCGCCAACGCACCGGAGTCGGGAAACCGCAGGCGTTCAGAGCGTTGCGCTAGGTCTACGCCAGCTCCTGCTACTTTCGTGCATGGGCGGTACAAGATTCGAACTTGTGACCTCTACGATGTCAACGTAGCGCTCTAACCAGCTGAGCTAACCGCCCGATCGTTCAGTGGTGGGGGTAGGATTCGAACCTACGTAGGCATAAGCCGGCGGATTTACAGTCCGCTCCATTTGACCGCTCTGGCACCCCACCGTTTTACCACTCTGGATCGGGCTTGTACCCAACCGATGGAGCCGAGGGGAATCGAACCCCTGACCTCTTGAATGCCATTCAAGCGCTCTCCCAACTGAGCTACGGCCCCCTAAAGTCTATATTACCGCCACACCCGCGCGCCGCTGTAAAACCAGCTTCTCCCGACCAACCGAAGTCGGTGAACGCCGCAGGCGTTCAGCGCACTGAGCTACGGCCCCGACCCATATAGAGAAATTACCGCCCGCGACTCCTTCTCCCCATGATCATCCGCGACGCGTATTTTCAAACATCCAGCGGGGCTGACGGGACTCGAACCCGCGACCTCCGGAGTGACAGTCCGGCACTCTAACCAACTGAGCTACAGCCCCCAGAACTGCGATACTGCTACTGCACCTTTCCACACGGCGAACTTGACACATTCACCGGTCCCGAAGAAAAACACCCCTCCGCCCGGCACCGAAGCCAGGACCGGAGAGGCGTGGCCTCCCCTTCTTCCTTCAGCTTCTCCGAGCGCCCCGGACTGGTCCGATCACGTTCGGAAGAGCGGGCAACCGGGCTCGAACCGGCGACCTCAACCTTGGCAAGGTTGCGCTCTACCAACTGAGCTATGCCCGCGTAAACCTACTCCACCTCGACACTTCGGAAACCGCGCCTTTCTCTCGGCAAGCTTCTCAACAAGTCGGTGAACGCGAAGCGTTCAGCACCAATGAGCCATGTCCGCAAAACCCTTCTCAAAGCACCGACCACACGACTTTTCCGGCGACGCGGCCCACAGTACACTGGTCCTGCCGCGGAGTGCCCCCACGGGGAATCGAACCCCGATCTCCACCTTGAAAGAGTGGCGTCCTAACCGTTAGACGATGGGGACGTTCCCGCCGCGTCAACGAGTGCCGACTCCGACGGCCCGTTCCGGCCACCACTCCGGCACAGGCCCGGCAGGACTCGAACCTGCAACCCCCGGTTTTGGAGACCGGTGCTCTACCAATTGAGCTACGGACCTACGACCCAATCCTCACAGTGGCCAGGGAGGGAATCGAACCCCCGACACCACGATTTTCAGTCGTGTGCTCTACCAACTGAGCTACCTGGCCTGACGAACCGCTTCCCGCTGCCGCTCCGTCAAGCCAGGAGCCCGCTCTACCGCAGGCCACGCACCCGGCTCAACAAAAAGCCGCCCGGCACGCGGCGGCAGAGGTGCTGCATAGCGGGGGCGGGATTCGAACCCGCGACCTTCGGGTTATGAGCCCGACGAGCTACCTGGCTGCTCCACCCCGCGTCGAAGGACCCCAAGTATATAGTCGCCCGCCGGAGCGGTCAACCCCTTGCGACGACGCCTCGTTCCGGGAGTTCGGCGACGCGGGAGTGCTTTTGCGGAAGGGCGATTCTTTCCAGGATTTGCTTCGGCGGACCTCCAAGAAGCCCCCGCCGAAAGGCAGCTCCGGCACCCCCTCACCCCACAACCAGATTGATCAACCGATCGGGAACGAAGATCTGCTTGCGGACGGATTTCCCTTCCACGAAACGCTGCACGTTGTCCTCGGCTAGCGCGGCGGCCACCGCCTCCTCCTTGGCCACACCCCGCTCCATCGTGAGCTTCGCCCGCACCTTTCCGTTGACCTGGACGACCAGCTCGACCTCGTCAGCCGTCGCCTTCTCCGGATCGAAGTCCGGCCAGCGCGCCTCGTCGAAGACCGAGGGCTTCCCGCCCAGACGGCTCCAAAGCTCCTCTGCCAGATGGGGAGCGAAGGGGGCCACCAGCGGCACCAGCGGCTCCACCTCTCCCCGCCGCGGCGTGCGGCCGCCCGCGCGCACCGTGTTCAGGTACTCCATCATCGCCGCGATGGCGGTGTTGTAGGAGAGTGCCTCCATGTCCTCGGTGACTTTCCGGATGGTGGCGTGCAGCTTCTGCTCGACGGCCCCGTCCGCCTCGGAATCCTCCGCGGAGAGGACGGTGTCCCAGAGGCGGGTCAGGAAGTTGTAGGGCCCGGTGATCCCCGCGTCGCGAAAATCGCCCCCCTCCTCGTAGGGCCCGATGAACATGAGGTAGGTGCGGAAGGTGTCCGCCCCGAATTCCTCGATGTACTCGTCCGGAACCACCACGTTGCCACGAGACTTTGACATCTTTGCCCCGTCCTTGACGATGAGTCCGTGCGCCCGGAAGCGGGTGAACGGCTCCTCGAAGTCGATATGCCCGAGGTCGTTGAGGACCATGGTGATGAAGCGCGCGTAGAGCAGGTGCAGTACGGCGTGCTCATTCCCGCCGATATAGCTGTCCACCGGCAGCCACTGTTTGGTGACCTCCGGATCGAACGGCGTCTTGTCGTTCCCCACGCTCGGATAGCGGAGAAAGTACCAGGCAGAGTCCAGGAAGGTATCGGACACGTCTGTCTCCCGGCGGGCCCTGCCGCCGCACTCCGGACAGCTGGTGACATACCACTCCTCGTGCCGCGCCAGCGGAGAGATTCCCGACGCGTCGGGTCGGAAGTCCTCGATTTCCGGGAGGACGACCGGCAGCTCGCTCTCCGGCACCGGCACGGTTCCGCAGTCGTCGCAGTAGAGTATAGGGATCGGCGGGCCCCAGTAGCGCTGCCGGGAGATGCACCAGTCGTGGAGTCGGTAGTTGGTCCGCGGCTCGGCCGCCCCCTTCTCCGCCAGCCAGTCCGTGATGCGGGGTTTTGCCTCACGCCAGTCGAGTCCGTCGAACTCCCCGGAGTTGACGAGGTGCCCCGGGCCGGAATACGCCTCTTCGAGCGGCGTGCTCGCGTCCTGATCCTCGCCGGCGATGACGCGGGGAATCGAGAGATCGAACTTGGTCGCGAACTCGAAGTCCCGCTCGTCGTGCCCCGGGACGGCCATGATGGCCCCCGTGCCGTAACCCATGAGCACGTAGTCGGCGATCCAGACGGGCACCTCCTGCCCGGTCGCCGGATTCACGGCGCGGCCCCCGGTGTCCACGCCCGTCTTCTCCTTCTCCGTCTTCTGACGCGAGACGAGGTCCATGGCGCGGGCTTGCTCCCGGTACTCGTCCACCTCGCCCCGGCGCTCGGGGGTAGTGATCTCGTCGACGAGCGGATGCTCCGGCGCCAGAACCATGTAGGTGGCGCCGAAGATGGTGTCCGGGCGGGTGGTGTACGCGGAGATCCGCTGCTCCGTCCCCACCACCGCGAAGTGGATCTCAGCGCCCTCGCTGCGCCCGATCCAGTTGGCCTGCGCCTTCTTCGTGCTGTCGGACCAGTCGAGGGTCTCGAGGTTGTCGAGGAGCCGGTCGGCGTAGTCGCTGATCCGGAAGAACCACTGCGACAGGTTACGCATCTCCACGGGCGTGTCGCACCGCTCGCACTCCCCGCCGATCACCTGCTCGTTGGCCAGGACCGTGTTGCAGGAGGGGCACCAGTTGACCGGCGCCTCCTTCTTGACTGCCAGCTTTGCCCTGAAGAGCTGGAGAAAGACCCACTGTGTCCACCGGTAGTACTCGGGGCTGGTGGTATCGACCGTGTGGTCCCAGTCGTACATGGCTCCGATCCGCCGCAGCTGCTTCGTGAACCGCTCGACGTTGCGGGGGATGAGCTCCGTGGGATGGACCCCGGACTTGAGGGCGAAGTTCTCCGAGTGGATGCCGAAGGCGTCGAAACCGATGGGCTCGAATACGTCGTGGCCCCGGAGACGCTGGAACCGCCCGTAGATGTCGGCCCCGGTGAATGCATAGATGTTTCCCACATGCAGCCCCTCGGCCGACGGATAGGGAAACATCATCAGATTATAGAACGGCTTCTCCGCAGTCCGGAGCGCCTCGTTCGTCCAGCTGTTGGTGCCGTTGCGCTCCCATATCTCCTGCCAGAGACGCTCCACCTCGGGAGGGTTGTACCGGTCGACTCGCGGGGATGTGCTCTGCTGGGTCATTTTCTCCCTATCGTTCCTGCAAAACGGGCCGCCGGCGACGCGCGCCAGCGGCCCCCCATGTCACTCCGATAATAATGTACGGGCGGGGGCGGGATTCTCAAGAACGCGCCGCCTGCCGCGCACGCGCGAGCGGCCACGACGCCGACCCCACAGCTCGTCCTTGCTTCCTGAAACGCGAAACGGCCGCCCCGGTTTCCCGGAGCGGCCGCTCGTGTGCCGGCGACGAAGTCGCCGAGCAGCCTTTAGCCGAGACGGACTACGTTCTCAGCCGCGGGTCCCTTCTGACCTTCCACCATGTCGAACTCGACCTGCTCACCCTCGGCAAGAGACTTGAATCCCTGGCCCTGGATGGCGGAGTGGTGGACGAAGCAGTCCTTGCCACCGCCTTCGACGGTAATGAAGCCGAAGCCCTTGGTGTCGTTGAACCACTTCACGGTTCCGTTGGTACGCATGCAGTACTCTCCCAAAAAGATAATAAAGACGTCGGGGTCCGGCATGTGTTCCGTACCGACCGACCGTGCAGGGACCCTCATGGCCCGCCGCATACTGTGGCAACAAACGAAAAACGGGCTCCAAGCGTCGCGCCCAGGTCCCGTTCCGTCTCTGGTTTCGGATGACCGAAATAATGTCGCCACGAACAACCTAACCCAATCCCGGACCCTGTCAACCCCCGCCAGTTTTTCACCCCGTCGAGGCCCCCATGCCGCCTGCCAGCCGCTCCACGACCGTCCAGGGATCGTCCCCGGACCGATCGATGTCCTCCTCGATCCGGCGAACGAGAGCCGGGAGGCCGAGCCCGGTCGTCCGGTAAGCCTGCTCGAAGAGGTCGAGCCGGTGGTAGTAGAGGCGGCGGGAAAGGAGCGTCGCGTTGTTGAGCGGAGCCCGCTCGAACGCGGCGAAGGTGGCAACGCGAAAGCCGGGCTGGACCTCTTCGGTGAAGATTTTACGGGCCCGCTCGAACACCTCCTCGCGGCGCACGAGGATTTCCCCCATGGAGAGGTCCGACTCGTATAGCTCGTCCAGCTCGGCCACCATCGCCCCCAGGAAGGCGCCGAAGCGCAGATCGTCCTGCCACAGGTCGCGCGCCTGCCGACACTCGTCTGGCCTGTCACCGCGGCAGAAGAAGTCGATTGCGCCGCGCGCACCCACGAAGTTGGCGAAGGATTCGTTGAAGGCAGCGTCACCCGGGATCCAGACCGTATTGTGGAGGAGCTCGTGGATGACGGTGTTCACCAGCGGAACATCCCCGTGTCGGAGAAGGGTCGAGTAGAGGGGATCATTGAACCACCCGAGCGTGCTGAACGCCCCGGCGGGGCGCATGTGGGTATCGAGGCCTCGCTCGTCGAGGCGGCGTACCTCCCGCCGGGCCGCGCTCTCGCTGAAGAACCCCTTGTACGGGACGCTCCCCACGATCGGGAACCACCAGGTGTGCGCCTCGAACCGATCCGGCTGAGCAGCGGAAACCACGTGCACCAGCGTGTCCGAGCGGAGCTGGGCGAAGGTGGTGTAGCTGTCACCTACGTTGAGCCCCATCTCCCGCTCCGCGAAGTCGCGCGCCTCGAGGACGAGGACGAGCTTGTGCCGTGTGTCCGGCGGTGTCTCGGGATCGGCGAGCACCTCTCCGATCGGCACGGTGGCGCTCATGATTCGCGCCTGCTCGTACCCGGCCCGCATCACGTAGAGCGGGTTGCACGCCGACAGGACGATCCCGGTCAGCAGAACGGCGAGGAGGGGAATGCGGCTCATTCTCGGGAACGGTTCACTGCGCGCGACGTCTCGGGCTGCCAAGGTAGTGTAGCCCGGAGTAGGACGCGCGGTTCCCGCCCACACCCCATCCCCTCCCCTCACACCAGCTCGAAAGGAAGCCATCCGCGCAGGGCGCTCGCCAGGAAGTGCTCCCCGGCGAGACGGAGATCCTCCTGCCGCAGCACACGCTCCCTGATCGATCCGCGGTCGAGAAGGTCGCCCCGCAGCGCGCCGGGGAGGAGGCCGCTCTCGAGGGGCGGCGTCACCAGCGCGCCGTCGATGCGGACGACGAGGTTGGCTCGGGTGGACTCGGTGAGCTCACCCCGTGTGTTGACGAGGAGGACGTCGTCGCACCCGGGGTGCTCGGCCCGTGCCGCCTCGTAGAGGGCACGATCCGTGGTCTTGTGGTAGAGGGCGGGATCGGCCGGGTCGACGGGAGTGCGGGAGATCGCCACCCGGAGAGGCCCGTCCGCCTCCGCCGGCAGCGGTGCGGCCTCGACCGTGACCCGTCCCGTGGGCGCCAGGCGAAGCCGCAGCTTCGCTTCGCCGCTCGCTCCCGCGACCGCGCCTTTCACCGCACGACGCACACGTTCCTCGTCGAAGGGAAAGCCGAAGTAGCGGGCGGAGCCGGCCATGCGGGCCAGGTGGCGCTCGAGGAGGAAGACGCACCCATCCGGCTCGCGGCGCATGGTCTCCAGCAGCTCGAAGTCGCGCGGGCGGTGGTGAACGAAGGCCGCCTTTGCCAGACACTCCGCGAACTCGGCGCTGGGGTCGGAGTCGAAGGTGATTCCGCTCCCCACCCCCATCTCCACCCGCCCCCGTCCACGATCGACCACCAGCGTGCGAATCGGCACGTTGAACACCGCCTCGCTCACGGAGACGTAGCCGACTGCGCCGGTGTAGATGCCGCGCGGCGAAGGCTCCATTTCCCGGATGATCTCCATGGTCCGCACCTTGGGCGCGCCCGTCACCGACCCGCACGGAAAGAGCGCACCGAAGAGGTCGGCGAGTCCGATGTTCGGCCGGATTTGCGCCGTGACGGTGGAGGTCATCTGATGGACGGTCGGGTAGCGCTCCACGTCGAAGAGCCGCGGCACCTGCACGCTCCCGGGGACGGCCACCCGTCCGGCGTCGTTCCGCAGCAGGTCCACGATCATCAGGTTCTCGGCGCGGTCCTTTTCCGAGGCGGTGAGCTCCGCGGCGAGCGCGTCGTCCTCCTCGGTCCAGCGTCCGCGCGGACGGGTTCCCTTCATCGGCCTGAGCTCGAGCCCGTCGCCGCGGCGGTGGAAGAACAGCTCGGGGGAGATGGAGAGTACGGCATGGCTGCCGAGGTCGAGGTAGGCGCCGTATCCGGCGCGCTGGCTCCGCAGCAGGCGGGCATAGAGGGCGAGCGGGTCCCCGGCGAACGGTGCGATGAGGGGAAAGGTGAGGTTGACCTGGTAACTGTCGCCGGCGGCGATTAGCTCGCGGATCCTCCCCACGGCCTCCAAGTACTCCGCTTCGCCGATCGATGGGCGCCACTCCGGCGCGGGGTCTTCCGCCGGCGGCGGAAGGCGAGGCGCCGCGATCCGCTCCCGGAAGAGGGTGAAACGCGCCAGCGGAAGGCGCGCGTCCGGCCGGCGGACGCGGAGCGCGTCGTCGAATGCGGGCGCGGCCTCGTAGCTCACGAAGCCGGCGACGTGCAACCCGGCCGCGGAGGCGGCCTCGACACGGCGGAGGAGCCCCGGCACCTCGGAGATCCGTCGCGCAACCAGCACCTCCTCCTCCCCCGCGAGCGCGAAGGAGCGACCCCCGGCAGTGTCGAAGCGGACCGGTGGCCGCTCCTTCCGGCTCACTCCTCCTCCACCCAGCGCGCCTCGCTGCCCACGGCGATGCGTCCTCCCGCCTCCACCACGGCGAATGCGCCGCCACCCCAGTCAGGCCAGAGCGCCTCCTCCAGACCCGGCAGCGCCTCCTCCATGCGCTCGCACGGCTTCGTCTCCCCCATGATGCGGAGCCGCGTCTCACCCAGCGCCAGCACCCTGCCGCGGCTCTCTGCGAGGGTCACACCATCGAGGAGGATGTTGGCACGGCGGGCCGCTGGATCGAGGCGCGCGCCGAGCCCGCCCACGATCTCCTCCCAGCGCTCCCACTCCAGCAGCGTCACCTGGCGGCGCCCCGCGCGGTTGGCATTGCCCTCCAGTCCCTTCCCCGCGACAAGCTCGGCCTCGGAAACGGGGTCCATGGGGCCCCGCTTCATCCGCTTGATCCAGATCCGCTCGATGCGACCGCTCATGA
>SKRI01000093.1 GCA_007118565.1 Gemmatimonadota bacterium
CTGGAACCGGCGGCTCTAGAAGGTGTCCGCGTCGTTGTCCCAGTCGTCATCCACGGCTGGCGTGTCCGTCACCGCCGGCGTGTCAGTCACCGCCGGCGTGTCAGTCATCATCGGATCCTCATCGACCCACGGATCTTCCGCAGGCGGAGCCGGTGCGGGCGCCGGCTCGACTGCCGGATCCGTCTCCCACTGGTCGTCACGCTCGCCGGGACATGCGGTCAGGCCAACCATGGCCGCAAGCGTCAGGGCGCCGAACATCTTCTTGGTGCTCATGTTGCTTCCCCCTCTCTCCGGTTTCCGAAATGCTCCCCGATCGGGTTCGATCGGCAGGGAGTTATTGTCGCAACCGGCATGCCGGGAGCTCCGTCTCCGAAACCAGGCCGGTGTGCTCGACGGACCTGGAACGAAAAAGAGCCCGGGCCGAAGCCCGGACTCTTGTTCCAGCTGCCGCGGGGGGCTTAGTAAGCGTCCGCGCCCCCGTCCTCATCATAGGCACCGTCCTGACGGAGCGTGTCGTCCATCGTGGCGTCGTCATCCCAGGTCGTGTCGTCATCCCAGGTGTCGCCGTCCTCCCAGGTGTCGTCGGTCCCCGGGGTGGTCGCCGGCTGCTCGACGGCCGGATCGGTCGTGGTGTCGTCGAACTGCGTGTCATCCTGCGTCTCGCAGGCGGTGACACCGACGAAGGCGGCGAGCGTAAGCGTGGTGAAGAGCTTCTTGTTCATGATATCTGATTCAGTTCCTGGTGAACCGCCGGTGCCCTCTGGCGTTCCAGCGCCGGGTGCATCGCATCTCCCCGGATTTCTCGGGTACCATAAGGGGCAACGCCCGTGCCGGGGACGCCTCCCCTGTATCGATCTGGCGGTTCTCCGCGAAATACCTACCTTTTCAGAAGATATGCCCGGTCCGGCTGCGTTGCCGGAGGTGGTTCACTCGGCTGCCGGGCATGTTCACTGAACGGAGCGCGATGTTCACTGGACGGTGGCGAATGCGGCGTCTTTCCCTCCGCACCAAGATCTTCTTCCTCTTTCTGGGGGCGGCACTTCTCATCGTCGTGCCGGCCCTGGTCCTCATCGCCCAGACGGTCGAGGACCGGGTGTACGAGCGCGCCACGGAGGAGCTGCGGCGCACCGGCGAAGCGCTCTCGATCCACTGGGGGCTGGAGGACGAGGTGCTGGCCGGAGACGCCCGCGTCCGGGCGCTGGGAGGGGGCGTTGCAGAGCTGCTGGTCGAGGGAGATACGGCGCGGCTCCAGAGGCAGCTGTCTCGTGATCTGGCCGAGGGGCGGATCGTGCTCGCCGCCGACTCGGCGATGCGGCCGCTCACGGGTGTCCCGCTCGACTCCGCGGTTCTCTGGCGGAGCGTGGGGAGGGGGTCGGTGGTCACCGGCTCCGAGGCGATCGAGGAGCCGCTCCGCGTGGCCGTGTGGCCGGTCTGGACCGCGGATCGGGTGGCGGGATTTGTCGGCGTGGGCACCCGGCTGGACGCCGCCGCCGCGCGGCGGATGCTCGAGGTGACGGGAAGCCCGATCGCCCTCGTGGCGAATGGGGAGCTTGCGGCCACGACCTTCCCGGAGCCGATCGCGGGCGCGATCCGCGATCTTCCACTCGGCGCTGTCGTCGACCGGGGCGGGATCTGGAGCCGCGAGCTCGAGGGGCACCCTTTCCTCTATTCCGTGCACCGGCTCCCTTCCCGCGGGGACGTCTCCATGAGCGCCCTCCTCTTCCGTCCCGTCGCCAACGAGCTGCAGGTGGTGGACGGCATCCTCCGCGCGCTCCTCGCGATCGGCGTGGCGGCCATCCTCCTTGCGCTGCTCCTGGCCGGGCTCGTCTCCCGGATCGTGGCACGTCCGGCGCAGGCGCTGGCAAGCGCGGCCGCGGATCTCGCCCGCGGGCAGTTCGACACGCCCATTCCCCGCGCATCGGACGACGAGATCGGCCAGCTGGCGGGTGCGTTCGGGGAGATGCGCTCCGCCATTGCCGAGCGGGAGAGCCGGCTCCGCGCGGCCCAGGCCGAGCTCGTGCACCGGGAGAAGCTCGCCGCGATGGGGCGTCTCGTGGCCCAGCTTTCCCACGAGATCAACAACCCCATCTACAACATCCAGAACTGCCTGGAGGCGCTCGACCGTAGGGGGGAGCCGGGTGATCCGAACCGCGAGTTCCTCGATCTGGCACAGGAGGAGCTCTCCCGTATGGCCACCCTCACCCGGCAGCTCCTCGATCAGAGTCGCCCGCTCTCGGACGACGCCCGCTCCCTCGATCTGAACGAGGTGGTGCGTCGCGTGCTGACGCTCGCCCGCCCCAAGCTCGAGACGCACGACGTGGCGCTCGACCTGGACCTCGACGATGTCCTTCCGCGCGTGACCGCCCATGCGGACGCCATGCACGAGGTCATGGCGAACCTCGTGGACAACGCGGTCGATGCCATGCCGGGCGGCGGCACGTTGCGGGTGCGGACGCGGGGAACCGAGGAGATCGTGGCCGTGGAAATCTCGGACACGGGCACGGGAATCGCCGACGACGAGCTGCCGCGGATCTTCGAGGCATTCTACACCACGAAGCCGGGGGTTCGCGGCGTGGGTCTCGGACTCTTCGTGGCGGAGGGGATCGTGCGAGGCCACCGGGGGGAGCTGGAGGTGAAAAGCACGCCCGGCAAGGGAACCACCTTCATGATCCGGCTGCCCCGCGAAGCGCTCGACGACCCGTTGCGGCGCGCCGCCACCGACCCCGAGCTCGAGCCTGCCACTGACACGCGATGAGCGATCCCGCCCACATCCTCATTATCGACGACGACCGCGCCTTTCGTGTGGGAACCGGTGCGCTCCTCATGGACGAGGGGTATCAGGTGACGGCCGTGCCCGACGGAGATATCGGCCTCGCCGCGCTCACGCGGGAGGGGTTCGACCTGGTGCTCCTCGACCTCAAGATGGAGGGGCGGAGCGGCCTCGCCATTCTCGAGGAGATTCGCAGGGGCGGAAACACGATCCCTGTTCTCATGCTGACCGGTTATGCCACGGTGGATTCGGCCGTCCAGGCGCTGAAGCTCGGGGCCGACGACTATATCACCAAGCCGTGCGACAATGAGCTGCTGCGTCAAAAGATCCGGGAGGTGCTCGCGCGCCGGGAGCCGGAGGCGGGGGAAGGGACGCGCCGCATCGTGGCCGTGAGCTCGAAGATGCGCGAGGTCATCCGCTCGATCGGCCGGGTGGCACCGACCGAATCTACCGTGCTCCTCCGGGGAGCGACCGGAACGGGGAAGGAGCTGGTGGCGCGCGCTATCCACGAGGAGAGCACGCGTAATGACGGGCCCTTCATACCGATCAACTGCTCGGCCCTGGCCGAGGGGGTACTCGAGTCCGAGCTGTTCGGCCATGCGCGCGGGGCGTTCACCGGCGCGGTCGGGGAGCGGAAGGGGCTTTTCGAGGAGGCGGAGGCGGGGACCATCTTCCTCGACGAGATCGGCGATGTGAGCCAGGGGATGCAGTCCAAGCTCCTCCGCGTCCTCCAGGAGCGTGAGGTGACGCGGGTCGGCACGGCGCGCCCCGTGCCGGTCGATGTCCGCATCATCGCCGCCACCCATCAGGACCTGGAGGAGATGGTGGAGTCGGAGGAATTCCGCGCGGACCTCTACTTCCGGCTGAAGGTCTTCCAGATCCGCCTTCCCGACCTCCGGGAGCGTCCCGAGGATCTCCCGGCGCTGATGTCGGCCGCCATCGCCCGCTGGAACGAGCGGGTTCCCGATCCCTCCCGCGCGGTGACGGGGTGGTCCGACGAGACCTTCCGACTCATCGAGGCGTACGACTGGCCGGGGAACGTGCGCGAGCTGATGGCCTCGGTGGAGCACGCCTGCATCGTGTCGGAGGGCGGACGCCTCCTCCCCTCGCACCTCCCCGAGGAGGTCCGCTCGCCCCAGGCGGAGCCCGCGGCCACCTCGACGCAAGAGGTTCCGGAGCCCTTCTCCCCCTCTGCGGAGGGTGGAAAACGTTACCAGGCGCCGGAGCCGGCCGAGGAGCGGGAGGCGATTCGCGAAGCGCTGCGGGCCGCCGACGGAAACCGAACCCGTGCGGCCGCCCTGCTGGGCATGGGTCGCACCACCCTCTGGCAGAAGCTCAAGGCGCACGGCCTCGACGACGAGGACCTCTGACAGCGACGGAACGCGGTGCCCGCCGTCGACGTACTAATCCTCCGATCGGTCTCGCGTTACTCCCATCGGAGAAGCCGTGTCACATCGCCAGCCGCTCCTGCTCCTCGTCCTGCTCCTCCTGCCGGTTCTGGCGGCGTGCGAGCTCGACCCCTTTGCGCTCGAACGTGACGGCGAGGTGCGCGTGCAGGTCCTGGCCGACGAGCTGGGGGATGAGGCGGCGCCCGCCAATGGCTCGTTAGCCGGAGACGTCGAGTTTCGCGTACGCGTTGTGGCGGAGCTTGCCGACGGCTCGGAGATGGTGGTCACCGACGGGACCCAGTCCGGGCGTCAGGCCTTCGGCGCTTCGGCCGGAACCCTTGCCGCGCGCCGCTTCCCTCCCTCGAACATCGCGAACCTGCGCGTCGAGTTCCACGACGTGAGCGTTCGGGTGACGGATGGGCGGGAGCTCGGCCTCTTCCCGGTCCGCTACGCGGTCAACATCGCTCCCGGGTCGCCCGTGATCCACGACGTCGGTCCGGTCGACATCCCCGCCGGTGTCCAGCGGACGCTCCGCATCGACTTCGCCGCGCGAAGCTGGCTGGTCGAGCAGGAGGGGCAGACGATTCCGGCTGCCGTGTTCCGGGACCGGGTGCGCGTCTCGATCCGGTAGGCGGCTGTCCTGTCTCCCGCTCCAACCATGTCCCTTCCCGGGGACAGGCGGGGCGGGTCCGGGGCGCGGCGTGGAGGGTGTAAGCTCTTGTCTTTTCACGTTTTGTGAAATCTCCCTCCTGCGGCGCGCCACATGCACCGCGTGCCTCCCGAGTATAACGCTCCCAACCTCAATTGGATCGACCCATGCGCCGTCTCTCCCTGGCCCGAGCGGGCACCGTGATGACCCTCGC
>SKRI01000142.1 GCA_007118565.1 Gemmatimonadota bacterium
ATCTGGCCGGCGTGGTGGTGGGGGCGGGGCCGGGCTCGTTCACTGGGCTGCGGGTGGCCGCGGCCACCGCCAAGGGAATCGTGCACGCCCGCGGCATTCCCCTCTTCGCCCGCTCCACGCTCGAGGTGATCGCCGCGGGGTGCGCCGGGAGCGCGGGGGGGATCTGCGCGCTGATCGACGCGCGGCGCGGCGACGTCTTCGCCGCCTGCTATGAATTTGCGGCTCGCGGCTCGCGGCTCGCGGCTCGCGACGGGGGCGTCGGCGTGGTCCTGGAGCCGTGCGTGCGGCCGCTGGGGGAGGTTCTCCGCGATCTCTCCGGCAGTGCCGATCTGCTCTTCACCGGGCCGGGCGCCGAGCGTCATCGCCAGCAGATCGAGGCGGCCGGCGGGCGCGTGGCGCCCGCGCATCTGCACGCTCCTCGCGCCGGGGCGCTCCTCTGGCTCGTCAGGGAAGTGCCTGGCCGGGCGGCGGTAGCCGATCCTGCCCGCTGGGAGCCGACCTACCTGCGGGCCTCGGGGGCGGAGCGCATGCGCGCGGCGGCGGGCTCCGGTGAATGAGGCGCGGTCTTCCGTGGCCATCCGGATCCGCGAGGCACGGCAGGCGGATCTCGCCGAGATCGTGCGGATCGAGCGGGCCTCTTTCGGTGACCCGTGGAGCGAGAGTACCTTTCACGCCATCCTCACCCGCTCGAACGCCGAGCTCCTCGTGGCCGGGGAGGATGCCGGCCCGCCCTGCGGGTACGCGGCCACCTGGTGGGTCGAGGACCAGGGCGAGCTCGGCAATGTGGCGGTGGCCGAGGAGGTCCGCGGCCGCGGGGTCGCCCTGGCCCTGCTGGATGCGGCCTTCTCGAAGCTGCGGGATCGCGGCGTGCGCGAGTGCTTCCTCGAGGTGCGGGAGAGCAACGAGGCCGCGCGCCGCCTCTATGAACGGCTCGGTTTTTCCGTTGTCGGTAGGCGCCGCAACTACTACCGCAGGCCGGTAGAGGACGCCCTGGTGATGCGCATCGGCTGGGACCCTCGCCAAGCGGAGATCAGGCACGAATAATGTAAGACAGTTTCTGTTCACGCACCCTTTTTCCTCCCACACTGGAGATCATCCGTGGCCCGTTCACTCAACAAAGCGATCATCATCGGAAACCTCGGGGCCGACCCCGAGGTTCGCACCGTAAGCAGCGGAACCAAGGTCGCCGAGTTTTCGGTGGCGACCAGCCGCCAATGGAAGGGCCGCGACGGCCAGCAGCAGGAGAAGACCGAATGGCACCGGATCATCGCCTGGGGATACACGCCCGAAAAGGATGGCCTGGCCGGCGTGGCAGAGCGGTTCCTGAAGAAGGGGGACCGTGTGTACGTCGAGGGACAGATCGAGTACCGCCAGTACGACGACAAGGAAGGCGTGACCCGCTATGTCACGGAGATCCGGGCCGACGAGATGATCATGCTCGGCGGCCGGGACGCCGGTGGATCCGGGCGGGGCGATCACGCTTCCTCCGGCAGCAGCTCGAGCCGGAGCGATTACGACGACTTCAAGGCCCCCTCGCCGGACGAGGACGACGACCTGCCGTTCTGACGCGTCTACCGGCGTAGCTGCTACGATGAAAGAGCCCCCCGGCTTTGCCGGGGGGCTCTTTTCTTTCCTCCGGCGCAGGTCGTCCGGAGCTGCCCGATCCGGGAGCGTGCAATTTCAACGGAGTGCCGCAATCTGCACGGGCATACCGTCCTAACGTCCTGCCCTCACGAGCGTTGCGGCTCTGGCCGGAGGGCTGCTCGCGGAGTCGCGGACACCGTCCGTCGCGTTGACGCTCGGAGGCACGGATGGTATTCATAGGGGGCCTTCGCGCGCCGGGCGGGCCCCTCAGCCGGAGGGGAAGGGAGCCCCGGTCCGAGGCATTCGCGCCGCCAGCCGGCGACGCTTCTCCAACGCGACTCCATCGCAGCATGCCGATCGTACGAGAGCCCCGCCATCTTCGCGGCCGGCTCGTCGTCGCCCTCCTGGCGGCGGCCGGGGTCGCGTTCGCGGGCCCTGCGGTCGCGCAGGAGCCGCCGCAGGAGCGCACCGTTTTCTACCCCGAGCCGGCGCACCCGCCCGAGGAGACCGAGATCACGGTCCCGACGGCCGGGACCGGGGAGGTCCCCTTCATCTCCGCGGGCGACTACCACTCCGCGGGATTCGTGGCGGAGGGGTGGGAGGTCTCCGCGATCGGCTTCCTGGCGGAGCGCCGAACGGAGACGGTGGTGCCGGCCCGCATCTCCCCGCTCATCACCCTCCACGACCCGGTCTACCTCGCGGTGACCCGGCCGGGGGAGATTGCTCCCGGGGACCGCGTGCAGCTCGTCCGCGAGGAGGCCGCCCTCCCCGGAGTGGGGCTGGTCTTCCGGGTGACGGGGATGGTCCGGGTGGTCGAGGTGGAGGGCACCACGGCGACGGGCGAGGTGGTCGAGGTCTACCATGGCATCCGGGAGGGAGATCTCGTCCTGCCGGTGACGCCCTTCCCGGTGGCGCCGGGGGTCACACCCATGCCGGTGGAGAATGGGGTCGAGGGACGGATTCTCGCTTTCCAGGAGCCCACCCTCATCCCGATGACGCAGAATGTCGTTTTCGTGGATCTGGGGGCGGCGTCCGGCATCCGCGAGGGTGACGAGCTGCTGGCGTTCATCCCCGAGCAGCTCCGCGACTGGGGGCTCCGGCCGGAGATTCCGGTCGCCACGCTCCGCGTCGTCCGGGTGACGGGCCAGGCGGCCTCCGCGCGCGTGCACGCCCTCGAGCTCCCCGCGCTCGAATCCGGGCTTCCGGTCCGCCTGGTCGGCCGCATGCCGTGATCTCGGCTGGCAGATGACCGTCTCCCTCCACCTGGCCGCCCTCGTCGCCTACTCGGCGGCGACGGCGCTCCTGTTCGTCTCGCTGGTGCGTACCAGCGTTCGCCTCCCGGATTACGCTACCGGGATCGTGGCGCTCGGTCTGGCCCTGCACCTCGGCGGCCTCGCCTCCTACGCCACGGATTTCGGCGAGCTTCCGCTCCAGGGGCTGGGGCCGGTCCTCTCCTCCCTGGCGCTGCTGATCGCGGGCGGCTCGGTGGTCTTCGCCGTGCTGAGCCGGACCGGACCGCTCGGCATCGTGCTCACGCCGGTGGCGGCGCTCGCCGTGGCCGCGGCGCTGCTCACCGGCCTGCGGCCGGGGGACGAGGCCACCGGCGGCTTCTGGTTCGTACTCCACGTCGTCCTCTCCACCGTGGGGTATGCCGCGCTCACGGTCGCCTTTGCGGCCGGTCTCATGTACCTCCTGCAGTTCCGGCAGCTCAAGGACAAGCACTTCGGCGCGGTCTTCCGGTTCTTTCCGCCGCTCCAGACGCTCGACCGCATCGGCGGCACGTCGCTCTGGACCGGCTTCGCCGCGCTCAGCGCCGGCCTCCTCCTCGGGGCGACGGTGGCGGGGGCGGGGGATCCGGCTGCGGTCGGAAACCCGCATCTCCTCTGGGGGGTACTGACATGGCTCGTCTTCGGCGGTGCGCTGCTGGCGCGCGCGGGGCGCGGCCGGGCCGGATTCCGCGGGGCGCTCGCCTCGGTGGTCGGATTCGTAATCGTGGTATTTGCCTATCTGCTTCTCCGGACGCAGTTTTCGGGCGGTGGCGTCTTCCTGTGAGCGGCTCGTACCCGATCCATGTCGAGCTGAGCGGCTTGCGCCTCCTGGTGGTGGGCGGCGGACAGGTGGCCGAGCGAAAGGTCTCGGGGCTCCTGACTGCCGGCGGAGCCCCCGACCTGGTGGCGCCTGCGCTCACCCCGGATCTGCGCCGATGGGTCGGGGAGCACGACCTGGCCTGGGCGGAGCGCCGCTACCGACCGGGTGATGCGGAGGGGTACCGGCTCGTCTTCGCAACGACCGACGATCCGGAGGTCAACCGCTTCGTCGTCCGTGATGCGGAGGCCGCGGGCGCGCTGGTCAACGCCGCGAACCTCCCGGGGGCGTCGAGCTTCCGAGTGCCCGCGGTGCACCGGGCGGGCGGGATCATGGTGTCGTGTGCCACGCACGGTGCGGCCCCGGCCTTCGCCCGTCGGGTGCGGGACCGGATCGCGGGCGTGGTGACGCCGGGGCTCGGCAGGGCGGCGGAGCGGCTCGCCGGGGTGAGGGGAGATGTTCGGCGCCGCTGGCCGGAGGACGAGAGCCGCCGCCGTGCCTTCTGGGACGAGCTCGTGACCGACGCATTCCTGGACGCCGCAACCGAGGGTCGGGACGAAGAGGTGGAATCGATGATAGAAAGATGTCTCTCGCGGTCGTAGGCGTCAGCCACCGGACGGCACCGGTGGAGCTTCGCGAGCGCTTCGCCGTGGCGCGCGGGGAGGCGGATCGTGCCGTGCGCGCGCTGACCACGGGTGGCAGGGTGGCCGAGGCCGTCCTCCTCTCGACCTGCAACCGCACCGAGCTCTACATGTCCACGCCGGACGTGCGGACCGGGACTGCGGCTGCGCGGGAATGGCTGGCCGACCGGGTGGACGCCCTCCCCGCGGATCTCGACGAGGTCGTCTACGAGCGGCGCGACCGGGGTGCGGTCGGGCACCTCTTCCGGGTGGCCGGCGGGCTGGACTCGATGGTGCTCGGGGAGGCACAGATCCAGGGGCAGGTCCGGGAGGCGTACGAGAGCTCCCGCGACGTGCCCGATGCCGTGGGACCGGCGCTCAACCGTCTCTTCCAGACGGCGCTGGGGGTGGGGGGCAGGATCCGCTCGGAGACGGCAGTGGGGCTGGGCGCGGCCTCCGTCCCCTCCGCCGCGGTCGACCTCTCCAAGAAGATCTTCGGATCGCTGAAGGGGCGCAGGGCGCTCATCCTGGGGGCGGGGGAGATGAGCGAGGTGACGCTCGAATGCCTCCGCTCGGAGGGAGTCCGGGCGGCGGTGGTGGCCAACCGCACCTATGAGCGGGCGGTGGAGCTCGCCGCCCGGTGGGACTCGGAGGCCATCCGACTCGACGCAATCGACGAGGCGCTGCCGACCGTCGACATCGTCATCAGCTCCACCTCGGCGCCTCACCTCGTGCTCACCGCGGAGCGCTTTCATCGAGCGCTCCGGGACGGTCCGGACCGTCCGCTCTGCATCATCGACATCGCCATTCCCCGGGACGTGGATCCGGCCATCGGGGAGGAGACGAACGTCTTCCTCTACAACGTGGACGATCTGCGCCAGATCGTGGACGACAGCCTCGGTCGGCGGCAGGCGGAGATGCCCCGCGCCGAGTCCCTCGTCTCGGAGGGCGTGGAGGAGTTCTGGTCCTGGTACTCCACCCTCGAGGTGGTGCCCACCATCCGGGATCTCCGGCTCCGCGCCGAGCGGGTCCGTCGCGAGGAGGTGGAGCGCGTCCTCCGGCGCCTGCGACACCTCGGCCCGGACGACCGAGAGGCCATCGACGTCCTGACGCGGGCGCTGATGAACAAGGTCCTCCACTCCCCCACCGTGCGGATGCGGGAGGCGGTGGGCAACGGTCGCGGGACGGCGGTTCTCGACACGGTACGCTATCTGTTCGAACTCGATCACGAGGAAGTGAATGACGAAGACTGAGGGGGGGCAGCGGGTCCTCGTCACGGGCGGGGCCGGATTCATCGGCTCGCACGTGGCGGAGGCCTACCTGCGGAGGGGGGACGACGTGACCGTCCTGGACAGCCTGGTGCACGGGAAGCGTGAGAACGTGCCGGACGGCGCGCGCTTCGTGGAGATGGATGTCCGGGACGACGGGGCGGCGGCGCTGATCCGCGATGGCGGGTTCGACATCGTCAACCACCACGCCGCCCAGATGGACGTGCGGGTCTCCGTGGACGATCCGCGCTTCGACGCGAGCGTCAACGTGGACGGGCTGCTGAACCTCCTGGAGGCCAGCCGCGCGGCCGGCGTCCGCCGTTTCATCTACGTCTCCTCCGGCGGCGTGGTCTACGGGGAGCCCGAGACGCGACCCACCCCCGAATCGGCCGCCAAGCTTCCGGAGAGCCCGTACGGGGTCACCAAGCTGGCCGGCGAGCAGTACCTCTACTACTACCACCGCGTGCACGGGATGGAGTACGTGGCGCTACGCTACTCCAACGTGTACGGGCCCCGTCAGGACCCGCACGGGGAGGCCGGAGTGGTGGCCATCTTCTCCACCCGCATCCTCCGGAACGAGCCGCTGGCCATCTTCGGTGACGGCGAGCAGACTCGCGACTACGTGCATGTGGCGGATGTGGTCGACGCGAACCTCCTCCTCTCGGACGCGGACCTTCCCCGCGCCGGCTCGCTGGACGACCGCGGCTTCAACGTGGGGACCGGGGTGGAGACCTCGGTGAACGAGCTGGCCCGGCTGCTGATCGCCTCCTCCGGGCGGGACGGGGAGACTGTGCAGCAGCCCGCGCGTCCGGGTGAGCTGCGCCACTCGAGCCTGGACGCCGGGAGGCTCCGCTCCCTCGGCTGGGCGCCCCGGCGCTCGCTGGATACCGGGCTGGGCGAGACCTTCCGCTGGATCGAGTCGACATCGACGGCGGAGGTCGGCTGATGCTTTCGATCCTGGCGCAGGTGGGGCCGGACGCCCCGATGACGGTCTGGGGGATGGTGACCGAGGGAACCCTCCCGGTCCGCATCATCCTGCTCATCCTCCTGGTCTTCTCCGCCATCTCCTGGTGGGTGATCGTCTGGAAGTTTCTCCAGTTCCGCCGGCTCCAGCAGGAGGCCGACCGGTTCCTCGACGAGATCGAGCGGGCGCAGCGACTGGAGGACGCCTACCAGTCGATCCTCTCCCTCCCCGAGTCGCCCTTCTCCCGGGTCTTCCGGCGCGGGGTCAACTTCTTCTCCGAGCTCCGCCCGGGCGCGCTCCGGGAAGGCGCGGTCATCGAGGGGCTGAGCCGCACGCAGCTGGAGGTCCTCCACCTCGTGCTGGAGAAGGAGGAGGGGATCGAGCGTGACGATCTCGGCCACGGGATGCAGTGGCTGGCCATCATCGCCACCGTCTCCCCGCTACTCGGGCTCCTCGGCACGGTGATCGGGGTGATGAACGTCTTCATCGGCGTGTCCGCGGCGGGGACGGCCAACATCACGGCGGTGGCCCCGGGCGTGGCCGAGGCGCTGCTCACGACCGTCGCGGGGCTCGTGGTGGCCATCCCCGCCTCCATCGCGTTCAACTTCTTCTCCGGGAAGCTCGGCCTCTTCATGGGAGAGCTGGAAGGATTCTCGAGCGAGTTCATCGGCACGCTCGCGCGGGAGGGGAGGGTATGAACGGACGCAGCTGGCTGCTCGAGGCTCGCGGCTCGTGTCCGGACGACCGTGCGTGCCGAACCGCGCTTTCGAAATCCAGGGGCGTCGTGAGAAATCTGCCTGGGTGCACTCCGCTTTCGCGCGAGCCGCGAGCAGCGAACCGCGAGCCGCAGGAGGTCCTCCATGCCCCGTAGACGCAGAGAGAAGGGAGCCCTGCCGGGACGCGCCGAGATCAACGTGGTGTCGCTGGTGGACGTGGCGTTCACCCTCCTGGTGATCTTCATCATCACCGCTCCCATCATGCAGGGCGGAGTCGACGTGACCATTCCCCGCGCGCAGACGGAGCCGCTCGAGTCGCCGGACGGTCTGATCGTCACGGTCGACCGCGAGGGGAGGATCTTCATCGGGGAGGCCGAGGCCAGCTACGAGGAGTTCGCGGGCGCCTTTCCCGACGCGGTGCGCAACGCGAACGCGTCGCGCGTCTTCCTCCGGGCCGACGAGGGAGTCTCCTATGGTCGGGTCCTCCGCGTGCTCGGCGCCATGCAGGCGGCCGACGTGGCCGGTGTCGGCCTCGTGGCGGAGCCAGAGGAGCGTCGGTGAGGCCCGGCGCCGCTCCGCTCCCCGAGGCCGCGCACGTCGCGGCACCGGCGAGCCCATCGTACTCCCTCCCGCCGACCGATGGCCTGGCGTGACCGCCGCAACCGGGGGCGTCCCGGGCTCGGAGCCCTGGTCTCGGCCGGCGTTCATCTCCTCCTGATCGGAGGGGTCTGGGCGCTCGGCGTGAGGGCCGATCCCATTCCTCCCATGCGGGTGTACGCGGTGGACATCGTCTCCCCGCCCCCGGTGGAGGAGGGTCCGGTCGAGGACGGTGGCCCAGCGGCCGAGCCGGACGCGGATCCCGAGCCCGAGGTCGAGGCGGAGCCCGAGCCGGTGGCGGAACCCGACCCCCCTCCGCAGCCTACAAGGGAGCCAGAGCCCCGACCCACGCCGCCGGAGCCGCGTCCCGCACCCGAGGAGCGGCGTGCCGAGCGGGCACCGGAGCCGGCACCGGAGCCCGAGCGCCCGGCGCGCGGCCCGGATCCCCGGCCCGACTCACCCGGCGGGGAGGATCTGCGGATCCGGACCGAGGGGGTAGCGTGCCCGAGTCAGGCGTACTGTGACAACATGAACCGTGTCATCACCCATACCTGGCGGCAGCTTCGCCCCGCCGAGGCCCGCGCGGAGCGCGCCGAGGTCTTCTTCTACATCGAGCGGGACGGCTCGGTGAGCGGACTCCGCTTCGTGACCCGTTCCGGAAACCGCGCATTCGACCTCTCCGCCATGGAAGCGGTGGAGCGGGCGGGGCGCAATCGCCTCTTCGGCTCCCTTCCGGACGGATTCGGAGCCAACCGGTTGCCCGTCATCGCCCCCTTCTCCCCCGAGATGCTTCGTTGAGCCGCATGAGGACAGAAAATCCAAGACGCTCGAGGCTTGCCTGGAGCGCGCTCGCCGCGGCGAGCCTCTTCATCACCCTCCCCACCCTCCTCGCCGGCCAGGATCCGGAGGAGGGGGTGCGGCTGGACATCCGCTACAGTCCCACGCAGCAGCCCGGGCTGGTGGTGCTCCCCCTGGCCACGGAGGGAGCATCCGGCGCGGTCGGCAGCACGGTGCGCGGAATCCTCAGGCAGGATCTCGGCTTCAGCAACCGCTTCCGGGTGGTGGAGGGAACGGCGGGGGTCTCGCCCGACCGTCCGGTGAACCTTCCCCTCTGGCGGGAGCGCGGAGCGGACTGGGTCGTGACCGGCCGGATCCGCGGCGCTGGCGGGGGGATGACGCTCGAGGTGGCGCTGCACGACGCGGTGTACGACCAGGAGCGGGAGCGCCGCACCTTCCGGCTGCCCTCGGCGAACGATCCGGATTTCCGTCTGGCCGTGCACCGGGCCTCGGACGCGGTGGTCCGCTGGGCCACGGGGGAGCCGGGAATCGCGGCCACCCGCATCGCATTCGTGCGCGAGGGACGCGGCGCGAAGGAGGTGTACACGGTGGAGTGGGACGGGGAGAACGTCCGCCGGGTCACGGAGGACGGGTCCATCACCCTCTCGCCGGCCTGGTCGCCGGACGGCAGGCGATTGGCCTACACCTCGTTCCGGAACGGGGTGGCCGGCCTCTACGAGCGGGATCTCGCCACCGGACGGGTGCGGGCGGTCTCGGAGCGCGAGGGGATCAACATCACACCGGCCTACTCACCGGACGGCCGCACCATTGCTTTCGGCGCCTCCATGGACGGCAACACCGAGCTGGTGACCGCGGCCGCCGGCGGTCGGTGCTGCGAGCGGAAGACGCAGGGGCGGCGCTTCGACTCGCTTTCCCCGACCTTCTCGCCGGACGGCTCCCGGATCGCTTTCGTCTCGAACCGGCTGGGCCGCCCGCACCTGTACGTGATGTCCGCCAATGGCGGGGACGCGCGTCAGCTGACGGAGTTCGCCGCCTCGGCCTACAACGTGTCCCCGGACTGGTCGCCGCGGGGGTCGCGGATCGCTTTCGAGACGCGGGTGCGCGGGGTTCCCCAGCTGGCCGTGGTGGACGTGGACACCCGGGAGGTCCGCCTCCTGACCTCGGGGGCTCGGCACGAGGACCCGAGCTGGGCGCCCGACGGTCGCCATCTCGTCTTCTCCTCCCCGGACAGGGACGGAGGCGGTATCTTCATCCTCGATACCGTGACCGGCAACATCCGCCCCGTGGTGCGCGGGCGCGGCTACGGTCTCACGGCCTGGTCCCCCGCGCTCGGGGACGGCCGGTGACCACTCTGCAGTTTCCACTTCTCATCAGCCATGGCCAGAGTGCCAGGGAGGACGCATGACCTTTCGTTACCTCGGAGTCTTCTTCGTTCTCGTTCTCGTCCTCGCCGGCTGCCGGCGTGAGGCCCCGGCGGACGGTCCCGATCCGGATGCGACGCCGGCCGCGGACGCGGATGCGGATGCCCAGGCACGCGCCGATGCCGCCGCGGCGGAGCGCGCCGCCATGGAGCGCCGTGAGCGCGAGGAGGCGACGGCGACCGCGCGGGACATTCTGGAGCGTATCGTGTACTTCGAGTTCGACTCCGAGCGTCTGAGCGGGGAGGCGCAGGAAGACATGCGCATGAAGGCGGAGATCCTCCGGGCCAATCCGGGTCTGCGGATCCGCGTGGAGGGACACGCGGACGAGCGCGGCTCCACCGAATACAACCTGGCGCTCGGACAGCGGCGCGCGGAGTCCATCCGGACCTTCCTCACCAACTTCGGCGTCTCGTCCGGGCAGATCTCCACGCTCAGCTACGGCAAGGAGCGTCCGCGGGCGCAGGGCTCCAACGAGCGCGCCTGGGCGGAGAACCGACGCGCCGAGTTCGTGGTTACGGCCGGCGAGATCTCCACCGTTCCATCGGGATTGCGATGAAGGCACGAAACCTCTTGATCGTTGCGGTGCTGACACCGCTCCTCGTGGGTTGCGCGACCAAGCGCGACCTGCAGGAGCTCCGCGCCGAGGTGTCCGAGATGCGCGAGGCGCAGGAGCAGCAGGCCGCGGCGTCGCAGGTGCGCACCCGGGAAATCCTGGAGGCCATCGAGACGAACGACCGCCGCCTGCGCGGTGACCTGTCAAATCAGTTCATGGAGGTCGAGCAGCAGCTCGTGCAGATCCAGGAGCTTACGGGGCAGGGGCAGCAGCGCATCTCCGAGCTCCGCCAGCAGATGGCGGAGCGTGGCGGAGCCACGCTCGCGCCGCGGGCCGGCGGGCCCGGCGCCGCGGCGAGGGGAGCGGACGGCACGGCCGAGGAGCTGTTCGAGACCTCGCTGACCACCCTCCGGCGGGGCTCGCTCGCCACGGCGCGGGCGGGGTTCCAGGACCTCCTGGAAACGTACCCGAACCACCGCCTGGCCGCGGATGCCCAGTTCTACATCGCCGAGTCGTACGCCGAGGCCGGTGATGCCGAGCGCGCGCTCGACGCCTACGCGCGTGTGGTCGACGATTACCCGGACTCTCCGCGCATTCCCACCGCCTTCTATCGGGCGGGGTTGATCGAGCTCGAGCTCGGCAACCGGGAAGATGCCGAGGCGCTCTTCCGGCAGGTCGTGTCGGGGTATCCGGACAGCCCCGAGGCCTCCCTGGCCGAGGACCGGCTGGACGGACGCCAGTAGCCGGCCGGGGCCGGAGGGATGCGCTGCCCGTACTGCGATCACGCGGAGGATCGCGTGGTCGATTCGCGCGCCGTGCGCGAGGGGCGGGCGGTGCGTCGGCGGCGGGAGTGCCTCGACTGCGAGCGTCGCTTCACGACGTACGAATATATCGAGGAGCGTCCGCTGCAGATCATGAAGCGGACCGGCGAGGCCGAGGCGTACGACCGCAGGAAGCTCGTGCAGAGCCTGCGGGTGGCCACGACGAAGCGCCCGATCGAGCCGGACCGCATCGACCAGATCGTGGAGGACATCGAGCGGGAGCTCGATCGGAGCGACACCGGCAAGGTCGAGAGCCTGGCGCTCGGGGAAATGGTGATGGCGCGGCTGAAGGCGCTGGACCACATCGCCTACGTGCGGTTCGCCTCGGTCTACCGGCGCTTCCGCGACATCACCGAGTTCTACGACGAGCTCAAGGATCTGGACGCCCGCGCCCTGCGCCGGGAGATGGAGCGGTACCAGCGGGAGCTGCCGCTGGTTGAGGACCCTGCCGGAGCGGAGACAGGACCGGAGGACGGACGAGGATCGGAGTCGAGACCATGATGGGATTGTATTCCCAGACGAAGGACATGCCGTTTCTGGATCACCTGGAGGAGCTGCGCTGGCGGATCCTCTGGTCGCTCCTGGCCGTCGGCATCGGATCCGGCATCGGCTTCTTCCTGGTCACCCACTTCGACGTGCTGGGGCTGCTGGTATCGCCCATCGAGCCGCTGATCGAGGGAAGCCGGCTCAAGTACCTGAGTCCCACGGATCCCTTCTTCATCACCCTGAAGCTTGCGGTGATCACCGGCGTCCTGCTGGCATTCCCGATCATCGTCCACCAGCTCTGGGCCTTCCTCTCGCCGGCCCTCACCAAGACCGAGCGGCGCGCCATCGTCCCGAGCCTCTATCTGGGCCTCGTGCTCTTCATGGCGGGGGTGGCGATGGCCTACTACGTGGTGCTCCCGCTCGCGCTGCGGTTCACCATGGGCTTCCAGCAGGACAGCCTGGAGCAGGCCATCGTGATCGGCGCCTACCTGAGCGTGGTCATCAAGCTGCTCCTGGCCTTCGGCGTCGTCTTCGAGCTCCCGGTGGTGGTGCTCGTCCTCTCGGTGCTCGGCATCGTGACGCCGGACCTCCTGCGCGCCAAGCGGGACTGGGCGTTCGCCTCGATCACCGTCCTCGCCTGCCTGCTCACCCCCGGCGACATCGTGAGCTCCATCCTCATGATGATCCCGCTCTTCGTCCTGTACGAGGTGAGCATCGGGCTCTCGGCTCTCGTCACCCGGAGACGTCTGGCTGAAGCGGCCGTCGCGGAGGGGTGAGGAGGGTGTGGCGCTCCGCATCGCTCCCCGGGAGCGGCCTCCGCGCCTCGCTCATCGCCCTCCTCTTCCTGCTGGCGAGTGGGGGGGTGATGGAGCTCGACGCCCAGGAGCCTGCACCCGCGGACACGCTTCCGGGCGATACCCTCCCGCCTGACGCTCTTCCGGCGGACACGCTTCCCGCGGACACGCTCCCGCTCGACACCCTGCCCACCGACACCCTCGCCCCGGAGGAGGAGCCGGCGCGCGACACCAGCCCGGACGCGGTGATGCGCGCCCTGCTCGAGCTCGAGGGGTACACCCGGGTCGAGTACACCGGCGAGCGCGCGGAATTCCGCGCCACGGACCGCGTCCTCCGGCTCTTCGGCGATCCCGAGATCGTGCGGGGCGCCGAGCGGCTCACGGCGCGCGACACGATCGTCTACCGGGACGCGACGCGGATGGTGGAGGCGTACGGGGAGCCGCGGGTGGCGGGGCTGCAGGCGGACGACATCACCGGCGAGGTCATGTTCTACGACCTGGACCGGCGCCGGGCCACGGTGCGGGGCGGACGGACGCAGGTGGCCGAGGCCGGGGCCAGCTGGATCGTGGCAGGCGAGGAGGTCACCGCCGAGGGAACGGACCGGGTCTACGTGTCCCGCAGCACCTACACCACGGACGACCGGCCCGAGCCGCAGTATCACTTCCAATCCGACCGGGTCCTGGTCATCCAGGACCGGATCCTGGTGGGGCGCCCGGCGCGGCTCTACTTCCAGAACGTGCCGGTGATGTGGCTCCCCTTCATCGTGCAGGACATGACGGAGGGACGGCGGAGCGGCATCCTCACCCCGCAGTTCGGGATCAACGACATCGTCCGTACCGGCGGCCCTCCGCAGACGGAGCGCGGCACCGGCCGTCAGATCTCCAACATCGGATTCTACTGGGCGGGGAACGAGTACTTCGACGCGCAGTTCGCCGGTGACTGGCGGAGCGGCGTCTCCACCGGGCTCGAGGCGCGCACCCGCTACCGGTGGCGCCGGCAGTTCCTGGACGGCTCCCTCACCCTGCGGCGCGATTGGCGCGACGAGGCCGCGAACGTCTTCAGCCTCAACACGTCGAACTCGTGGGAGGCCACCGAGCGCACCCGGATCAACCTCACCGGCTCGTACACCTCATCCGGGGACTTCGTCCGGGAGACGAACCCGTACCCCACCGAGACGACGCAGGACCTCGTCTCCAACTTTTCTTTGCGGCACCGCTTCGACTGGGCCGACCTCAGCGTGGGCGCCAACCGGAGGCAGTCGATCGTCACCGACCGGGTGGAGATGACGCTGCCAAACGTGTCGCTCAACCTGCGGCCCATCACCCTCTTCCGGGCGCCGATCCCGGCGGAGGCGCAGTGGTTCCACGGTGCCACCCTCTCGCTTAGCGGCTCGGGGTCGCGGGTGACGCGCGACCCGGGGCTCGTCCTCTCGCCTATCGACCGACCGCGGACCACGACCCGCGCCGAGGCCAGCAAGGGATTCGACATCGGCAACCTGAGCTGGTCGACCCGGGGCAACCTCAACCGCGCGGAGACGGGCATGCTCCCCGGCACCGAGGAGTGGGCGATGGACCCGGGCTCGGTGCTGGACGACGGGCGGTGGGAGTCGTCGCTCAGCTACCGGCAGAGCCTGATCGGCTCGACCAACATCTCCCCGAACGTGCGGTTCGAGCAGCAGGTCCGCTCGGACACCGCGCACGGGGGAGAGTACGTTCCGACGCCCCTCCGGCCGAGCGTGGGCGCGGGGCTGAACACGGACCTCTTCGGCTTCTTCCCCGGGATCGGGCCGGTGGCCGCCATCCGTCACCGCTTCTCGCCGCGGCTGAGCTACAGCTACGCCCCCGCGGTCGAGTTCGACGAGCGGCAGACGGCCGTCTTCGGGGAGCGGGAGTCCCGCGTCCAGAACCGGCTTCAGCTCTCCTTCAACCAGACCTTCGAGGGCCGCATGCGGAACGGCGCGGCCGATGCCGCGGCGGCAGCCGATACTCTACCGGAGGGGGAGGAGGCGCCGGCGGCGGAGCGGGAGCCGCAGCGGCTCACCCTCCTCTCCATCGACACCAGCCCCCTGGTGTACGACTTCGCCCGGGCGGCGGAGGGGGAGGTCGGCTTCCAGACCAGCGAGCTGAGCAACACCATCTCCTCCGACTACCTGCGGGGGCTCCGGCTCAACTTCACGCATGAGCTCTTCGACCGCCGCAGGGTCACCGAGCCGGGGGATCCGGGCACCTTCTCGCCCCAGATGACCCGGTTCACGACATCCTTCTCCTTCGGGGAGGGCTCGGGGCCGGTCGAGTTCCTGCTCGGCCTCTTCGATCGCGGCCGTGAGACGAGGCGGGACGACACCGAGCTGCCGCCCGCCGATACCACCGGCGCGGAGAGCCCCGCCCCGGGGAGGGGGATGCCGACCGCGACCGAGCGCCCCCAGGCCGTCGGCGGCCCATGGAACGTACAGCTCAACTATTCGTACGAACGACCACGGCGGAATCCGCTGGGGGAGGGAGTCGCGCTCGACCCGGCGCGCTTCGCCCCGAATCAGCACCTGGACGGGAACGTCTCTTTCGCGCCCACCCCGAACTGGGCGGTCAACTGGCGGACCCGCTACTCGCTCACCGAGCGGGAGTTCGGGGATCACCACCTGACCCTGCGGCGCGACCTCTACCGGTGGGAGGCGAACTTCACCTTCAGCCGCAGCGCCTTCGGCGCATCGCTCTTCTCGGTCGCGGTGCGTCTCAAGGATCTGCCGGACCTCAAGTTCGAGCATCGGGAACAGAACATCGGCGTCGACGGCGCCCGGAGGCAGAGATGACGACAAGACAGATTCTGACCACCCTTGCGTTCGGGCTCACCGCGGCCGGCGTCGTTGCCTGCGGCACCACCGAGCCGCGCATCGACGCCCATCCACCCGAGAACCTCGATGCCACTTACGAGTGGGAGCTGGCGGGCTTCTCCGGAACCGAGGCGGTGGGCTCCCCCACCGTTCGGCTGAGCTGGGACCTTCCGGCCGGATGGGCCGGGGAAGAGTTCCGGGTCTACGGGCGCGTGGAGGGGCAGGGGGCCTTCCGCCGGATCGCCACGGTCACCTCGTGCGGCGCGCTCGGCTGCGTCTACACCGACGCCAATGTATCGCCCGACCGGAGCTACGAGTTCTACGTTGCCACGGTGGGATCGGGCGACCGCGAGGCCCGCTCGGCGGCGGACGTCCGGGTCTTCGTTCCGCCGGCCGCGCGCCCCACGCGTCCCGCCACGCCGCAGATCTTCGCCGATGATCTCGCCCTCTTCCTCGTCATGGATCCGGACGAGGTCTTCGCGGAGAATTTCTGGAAGTACAAGGTCTTCCTGGTGGAGCTCGACGGGCAGGCGGAGTTTCACCAGGTGGGGGAGACGGACGGTGACATCTATGTGGACGGGCGGGTGGAGAACGGCGTCGAGTACGGATACCGGATCGCCCAGGTGGACCTGTGGGGGCATGTCAGCGACCTGAGCGGCATGGTACGCGGGACCCCGGGCGCGCCTGGCACCGCCTCGGTCTCGCTCGGATTTCCCGACACGCCCGGGTTTCGCGCCTGGGAGGCTCCCGACGCGGAGATCCTCGTCCGAGGGACCGACCAGGACGGCCGCGAGGTGATCCTCTACCGCCAGAGCGGCAAGCGGTAGCGCTCCGGTCAGATTGCCACATCGCCAGAGCGCCCCTCCCGGCTTGGCCGGGAGGGGCGCTCTGCTTGCATGGCAACCCATCCGCTCGCACCTTCGCTCGCATGAGCCCCGAACCCGCATCTCCCATGACCACGCCGCTC
>SKRI01000068.1 GCA_007118565.1 Gemmatimonadota bacterium
TGACAGAACCTTTCTTACGTCATCTCCCAACAGGGATCGATCTCCTGGCGACGGTCGAGCCGCTCCGCCTGTCGGAGGGTGTGACGATATTCGACGGGTCACATTTTCCCTCGTCCCGGAGGCAGCCATGCTCGACGTATCGCTCACGCCCGTTCAGCGTCACGAACACCTCTTCGTCTTCCCGCTCGTCGTACCGAAACCGGTGGAATTGCCGTACCGTCTCCTGTCCGAGGCGCTGGCGGCGGGCTCGCTGGAGATCAGGGAGAAGGGAGCCGGCAGCGTCTCCACGCTCGTCGCCATGAACCGGGGCCGGGAGGACGTCCTCGTACTCGACGGGGAGCAGCTGATCGGCGCCAAACAGAACCGGACCACGAATCGATCGCTCATCCTCCTCGCGGGCTCCACCACCGAGATCCCCGTCTCCTGCATGGAGCACGGAAGGTGGGATGCCGGGCACACCCCCTTCACCTCGGGTCTCCACAACTCTCCGAGCGAGGTGCGGCGCCACGCTCGCGAGGTGGAGGCCCGGAACCTCGCCGCGGGCCAGGCTCCCTCCGCGTCCTCCCTCTCCGAGGCGCAGGGAGCGGTCTGGGGCACGATCGACGAGACGATGGGAGCGCTCGGCACCCACTCAGGCACGGGTGCCCTGAACGAGGCATACACCGCCCGGTCGGCGGACATCGACCAATGGCTCGCCGCCTTCTCGCCCGTGGAAAGGCAGGTGGGCATCCTCGCATTTCACGGCCGCCGACCGCTGGGACTGGATCTACTCGGCGGATGTGCCCTCTTCGCAAAGTGCCGCGAGCGCATCCTCCACGGATACGTGCTGGACGCCCTGCGACAGAAGGATGTCGGGGAGGCTGCCACCGCCGAGCAGGCGACCGGCTTCCTCGAGCAGGTCCGAGACGCGGAGCGCCACCCCGCGCCCTCGGTGGGAGCGGGACGCTACAGCGTAATCGCTGACGTGGTTGTCGGGGGAGAGCTCGAGCACGAGGAGCGGGCGGCGCATCTCTGCGCGTTCCCGGTCGAGAAGGGGCGGTCCGGAGGCGGGAGATCGCCCCAGGATCACACCGGCTTCGAACAGCCGATCCCGCCGCCCAGCAGGCGCCGCCGGCGAGGAGGGTGAGGGCTGAGCGAAGTCGCCGGAGCTGGCTCCTCTCGTGGATCGACGAGGCTGCCGCCAGGACAGCAGCAGAGTCCGCCAGGGTCTTCCGTTTCCGGGCCGATCCGCAACGCGGCCGCGCTCCCCCGGCAGGGGCCGTGTCATCGATGCTTCCCGGGGAGACCGAATGGATGAGCTGGAACCCAGGATCCAGAACGAGATCTCATCGCCGCCGCGGGGAATTGGCCTCAAGTCCGCTTCAACAGCCTGCGCTGTGCCGAAAACCCCTCTGAATGATATCTTAGAAGCAATACGGGTTAGGATCTGCCGTATGCCCTCCCGGGTTCTCGATCCCCCTCTCTCCCGGAGCACCCTCCCATGTCTTCCCCGGCCAATCTCACCGCCGTTCTCCACGCGGTTCGCAGCGGTGACCGCGACGCGGTCGATCACCTCTTTCATGCTGTCTATGCCGAGCTTCAGCGAATCGCGCATGGCCAACGATTGAGGTTGCAGGGTAATGAGACCCTGAACACGACCGCGCTCGTTCACGAGGCTTACCTCAAGCTCGTGAAGCAGCAGGAAGTCCAGTGGCAGGACCGCGCCCATTTCTATGCCGTCGCGGCGACGGCCATGCGGCACATCCTCGTCAACTACGCGGAGCGCAGGATGGCCGCGAAACGCGGCGGTGATAGTCCGCACATTCCCCTCGACGAGGCGAACCCCGTCGCGGAAGAGGGCGCGGAGGAGCTGCTTGCGCTTCACGAGGCGCTGGAAGGGCTGGGAGAGATGGACGTACGCCAGAGCCGGGTGGTTGAGTGCCGCTTCTTTGGAGGGCTGGGCATCCGGGAGACAGCCGAGGCGCTGGGCGTATCGGAGGCCACGGTCGAGCGCGACTGGGCACTGGCGAGCGCCTGGCTCCGCCGAGCCCTGGACGACTCGCCGGAGGTGGTCGCGTGAATGCCGATGCGCGTCGCTGGGAGCGCATCAAGAAGGCTTTCCAGGCCGCCCGCGATGCAGAGCCCGGGCGGCGCGATGATGTTCTGACGGAGCACTGCGGCAGCGATGAAGTTCTGCGCCGCGAAGTCGAGGAGCTTCTGGGCGCGGAGGAGGGAGCCGACCAGTTCCTCGGGGCAGTAGCGAGGAAAGCCGGACTGCTGTTCAGCGACGTTATGCCGGCCCCATCGCTGGTGGGCCGGCGCTTCGGCGCCTACCGCCTTCTTCGGCTGATCGGACAGGGCGGAATGGGTGTGGTCTATCTCGCCGAGCGCGACGATCATCAGTTCGAGAAGCAGGTCGCAGTCAAGCTGCTGCCGGTGGGCCTGAGCACGGGGGCCGCACGGGAGCGCTTTCTTGCAGAGCGCCAGATTTTGGCCCAGCTCGAGCATCCCGACATCGCGCGGCTGCTGGATGCGGGGATCGCGGATGACGGGACGCCGTACTTCGTCATGGAGTACATCGATGGCGAGCCGATCGACCGGTACTGCGATCGGAGCGACCTCGGCATCACAGAGCGCATCGACCTCTTCCTGCGTGTGTGTGGCGCCGTGGAGTATGCGCACCGGAACCTCGTCGTCCACCGCGACCTCAAGCCGGGCAACATCCTGGTCACCGCCGACGGCACGGTGAAGCTCCTCGACTTCGGGATCGCCAAGGTCATAGACTCCGCCTCGCCCGGCGTGGCCACGGCCCTGACCCATGGGGGCGGCAGGCCGATGACGCCGGCCTACGCCAGCCCGGAGCAGGTCCGCGGCGAGCCGATCACCACCGCAACGGACGTCTACGCGCTCGGCGTTCTGCTGTACGAGCTGCTGGTGGGGCGCCCTCCCTACGCCGTGCAAGGCCTCTCGGCGAGCGATCTCGAGCGTCTCGTCTGTACCCAGGAACCGGTGGCGCCCAGCGCCGCTCTGGAGCGCGCGGCGGGAGCGGGCGAGGGGAACCGCACGGCGTCCACCGCTGCCGCCGGACGCGCGCGCCGCCTGCGGGGAGATCTGGACACCATCGTTCTGAAGGCGCTCCGCAAGGAGCCGGAGCGGCGCTACCGGTCGGCAGCATCACTGGCGGACGACATCGTGCGGCACCGGGAGGGGCGCCCGGTCGAGGCGCAACCGAACCGGCTCGGCTACCGCGCGGGCAAGTTCGCGCGCCGGCGGCCGGGACTGGTGGCGGCGGCAGCGGTGGGGCTGCTTGCTCTGGTGGGATTCACCGCAACGCTGCTCATGTACGCGGAGCGCGCTGAGGGTGAGCGCATCGCGGCGGAGGCGGAGCGGGACCGCGCGACGCTGGAGACTGAGCGGGCGGAGGCTGTAACCACCTTCCTCCTCGACCTGTTCGACGTTGCCGGGGAAGGGGGTGCGCTCGACACGATCACCGCTGGCACCCTGCTCCGAGCGGGAGAAGCGCGGCTGCGGGAACGGCTCGACCCCCACCCTGAGGTTCGTATCGATCTTCTGCAGGCGCTGGCCGAGGCCCACGGTCGTCTCGGCATCGTGGGCGCCCAGGATCGGATTCTGGAGGAGCGGATCGAGGTCCTGAAGGACTACCTGAGCCCCGAGGACATGGCCGTCGCAAGGGCGCTGCGTGAACTGGGCGGATTGCGATCGGGCGCGCGACAGTGGATCGGCGCGGAGAGGGCATTGCAGCAATCGCTCTCCATTCAGCTCGCTCACGCGGCAGCCACGCGCCCGGCACGGGACGATCGCGTCCTCATGGCTTCCACCATTGGTGGGCTCGCGATCCCGCTACGGCACCTGGGGCAGACCGACTCTGCCGTCATCGTAGCGCGGAAGGCGATGAGGCACCAACAGGAGCTTGCTGTTGCCGATTCGGCCCTCCTGTTCGACGCGGCCTCGCTGGCCTATGCGCTTCGGGGAGACGGACAGGTCGAGGAAGCGGAACTCCTTTTCCGCGAAGTGCTCGCGGCGCTCGATGAGGAAGGGGCCGATCGGCCCGCACTCCGAGCCCAGGTTTTGAACAACCTGGCCTCGCTGCTTCGGGCGGAGGAGCGTCCCGAGGAGGCGGAGTCGCGGTTCCGAGAATCCCGCACGATCCTCCGCCTCGTTTCGGGTCCGGAGAGCCTGTTTCCGGAGCAGGTGGGCCAGAACCTCATGCACCTGCTCATTGCGCAAGGTCGGCTACTCGAGGCGGCCGCGCTTGCAGACTCCATCCGGGAGGAAATCGTACTATCCTACCCACCAGGCCATTGGCGGGTAGGACGAGCTCACCACCATGCGGGGGTCGTGTGGCTGGAATCGGCCGACTGCGCTCGCGGTCTGCCGGCGCTCGAAACGTCCGCTCGGATCTATGGCGAGTCGCTCGGCACCGATCACCCCTGGACGGGCGGTGCGAGGGCCCTGATCGCCGAATGCACCTTCGCGCTCGGAGATCTGGCACGCGCGGAAGCCCTCCTCGTCGGCGCGATCCCGGCAATGGCCGCGGCGAGCCAGCCAAACGTCGCCCGAATCGAGGTCGCTCTCGGTGTGCTCGCCGACGTCTACACGGCAACCGGGCGAACGGCGCAGGCCGAGCGGCTCCGGCGCGACGGGATGGCCGCCGAGGCACGCCTTACCCCGTTGCCATGAGAACAGGTGACGGCTCGTTGGTTCGGGGAGCCGCTCCTTCAAGGGCTGCCTCCCGCTAGCCCGCGGCGGTGGTGTTCGCCAGCGCGATTGTGCCGATGTACACCTGTTCGGGCTCCATGCCCCAGAAGCCGCCCACCGAACCCGAATCCCGAAGCCATTCTCTCAGTTATCATCGATCACACGGACCACCCTGACCCGATAGTTATGGTAGATGTAGGCGTCATTGTAATCGCCGGCTAGCAGGTCATCGCTCTGCGCGACCGCATCAAAGATCGAAAAAGTTCTGGTTCCGCCGCTGACGAAGAGCGACCAGCTCACGTCCA
>SKRI01000211.1 GCA_007118565.1 Gemmatimonadota bacterium
CGGAACGGTCTCGGCGCAGCTCCGCTCCATCTCCCTTCACCACATTCACCTTCCGGATGGTTTCACATCCCGACCCTCCCGCCGGCAAGAGCCCCGCACCTGACCGCTCGTCCGCCGTGGACATACTCTGCCGGCACTACGCCCTCGACAATCTCGACGAGCGGGAGCTGGAGCGGCGTCTCGACGTGCTCTACCGCGTCGAAGGGGAGGGTGACATGCGGGGCCTCCTCTCCGACCTACCCGCCCTGCCCCGCGTCGAGGCACCGGTGGCTGCAGGGGCCAGGGAAGCACCCGCCCGAGGCGTAGCGATCGCGGTGATGGGTGGCACCGAGCGAAAGGGAAACTGGATCCCGCCGCGCAAGCTCGTGGCAGTGGCCGCCATGGGCGGTGTGGAGCTGGATTTTCGGGAAGCGCGCTTCGCGGCCGGGGTCTCCGAGGTGATGGCAGTCGCCTTCTGGGGAGGGGTGGAGATCGTTGTCCCTCCCGGCATTCGCGTGGAGTCGAACGGCATCGCCCTGATGGGAGGCTTCGATCACCCGGCCGGCGAGAACGAGGAGGTTGTCGCCGACGCCCCGGTGCTCCGCATAGGGGGCGTGGCCTTCATGGGCGGGGTGGAGATCTCTACCCGCTATCCCGGGGAGACGAAGAAGCAGGCGGCTCGGCGCCGGAAGCTGGCGCGGGAGGCGCGGCGGCGTTTGCGGTAGGGACATCCTTGGGAAGCCGGGCGCCCCGCAGATCGGCGCCTTCCAGATTGGCACCCGTCAGCACCGCTCCGGAGAGATCCGCTCCGCGCATGTCGGCCAGGAGAAGGAAGGCGCCCGAGAGATCGGCACCCCGGAGGTCCGCGTGCGTCAACACCGCACCGGTGAGGTTCGTTTCCCTCAGATCCGCATTGCGGAGCTGCGCCCCGTGCAGGTTGGCCCCGCCGAGATCGGACCCGTGCAGGTCCACTCCTTCCAGCTCGGCATGGTCCGCGCGGAACCAGGACCAGATGCGCGACATCAACCCGTTTTCCATTCGTTCATACCAGATGCGAGCGAGGGATCTCTGTGAAGCAACCTCCGGATGCAGATTGTGCACCCGAGGTCATGGCTTCCGCAGCAGGATCACGTTCCGGGCAGCGTGGCGTACCCTCCAGCCGAGCCACGCCGCGATCCAGTCGAAGGTGCCTCGCTCGTAGAAGGCGACGTGCGTAGGATCGCGGACGTACCACCAGCGCTCGAAGTCGTGCTCTGGCCTGCGCAGCTCCGTCATGACGCCGAGCCAGCCACCGGACCGAAGGAGCCCGTCAACGCGGTGAAAGGTCTCCCGCGGTCGGTGCAGGTGCTCGACCACCTCGGTACAGGTCACGAAGTGGTAGCGCCGCTCGAGGACTTGGCGGGCCGGAGCAAAGACTGGGTCGTATTGCGTGGTCGGGAACCCCCGTTCGGTGAGCATGAAGGAAAGGGTGGGCCCCGGTCCGGAGCCGAAGTCGATGCCTACCGCTCCGGGGGGAAGCACCGCGCCGAGCGCGCTCGCGAGCCGCTCAAGGAATCTTCGATAGCCCGGGTCATCCGGCCGATTCTCGTGGAGCGCGTAGTGGCGCCGCTCCTCATCCGCGTCCGGCAGCTGCGCGGGATCGCGAAAAGTCAGGCGGCACTCGTCGCACCGGAAGAACCGCCACTCGCCGACCCGCGCGTGGAGTGCTGCCCCCGCGGATTCGCAGAGCGGGCACTGCGCACTCACGGATCCGCGGCAACCACCTCGAGCAGCTCCACGTCGAAGACGAGGGTCGCGTGGGGCGGGATGACCCCACCCGCGCCCCGCTCACCGTATCCCAGCTCCGGCGGAATCACGAGCTGACGGCGCCCACCCTCCCGCATTCCGGCCACCCCGTCGTCCCACCCCCGGATTACCTGCCCCGCCCCGAGAACGAAGGAAAAGGGCTCCCGGTCGCGGCTGCTGTCGAACTCATACCCGTCCGGGAGCCAGCCAGTGTAGTGCACGATCACCTCGCGCCCAGGCTCGGCCTCGTCGCCCTCGCCCACCTCCACATCTCGGTAGCGGGTTCCTACCGGCGTGCTGCGCATGGCGCGCAGGTCGACATCGAGCTCCGCGGCGTAGCTCCGCGCCACCTCCGGGCCCTCCCCGGAGCGGTCCCGGTCACCCGCGGGGCAGGCGGTGAGGACGAGGAGGAGGACGACGGAAAGGGAGATGGAGATCCGCATTGGAGCTGCTCGTGCAGGAGGAGAAGGTACGCCGCGGAAAGCTGGCGCTACGCGAGAGACCGCGCAAGAAGAGCCTCGTGGGTTCCGGCCGCACGGCAACAGGCCTCACCCGATCGTGATCCGCGCTTCACCTCCTCGCATAATACCGAACGGGGAAGGTGGAAACGCCACCTTCCCCGTCCTTTTTCAGGCCTGCCGACTCAGAGAGAGCCGGTCCGTTCAATTACGCCCGAGATGATCGTCCCGGGTGATGCACTCCGTTGCCAGCGGGTTGTTCTGCTCGTCGAACGGGATCGGGAAATTCGTCGCCGTCCCGTAGGCACCACCACGGTGGTGCTGACCGACTGGGAAGAGGTCTTCCTGCTGCCGATCGTAGTCCCACATCAGGCGGCGGAGATCCCCCAGCCGGTGGGAGGTGAGCCACAGCCAGTACGCGCGCTCCTGGAAATGCAGGTCCTCACGCTGGGTCTGTGACATCACCCCGACCTCGATCGGGTCGAGTGGAGCGAGCCCCACCGTTGCGCGAATCCCATCGTGAAGCGCGGTGAAGCTCGCGACCCCGCCGTCGCCCGCACGGAGCGCGGCCTCCGCCTCGATGAGCCTGGCTTCGATCCCGTTGGCGAGCACGGTGCTCGACGACCGCTCCGGGTACTTGAGCTGCCCCCAGTGCTCGTCCGGGCGAAGCGCGGTGCGCTGCGCTCCACCAATGTGGAAGCTGGGAATCCGCGGATCCTGAACCTCGCCGTCGATGCGTCCGTCCGTGCGGTAGGGAAGGCCGTTTCCACCCTCATTATCGGCCACGGACCAGCGGCCGGCGCTGTTGTTGAATGCCCAGACGCCGTTGTTCTGTCGGGTGGAGGTCTCCGAGTGGAAGATCACGTACTCGAAAGCCGTCGGGACCTCCGCGGCCACCGCGGCCGCGGCCTCGTACTGCCCGAGACCGAGAAGTGCTCTCGCGCGGCCGAGCCGCGCCAGGTTCTGCTGTGCGTCGGACCCGGCCGCCGTGGCCACGTCCAGCGCTTCCGCGAAGTGGGCCACCGCGCGACCGAACGTCTGTGTGGTCGTCTCCGGCTCGCCGTACTCCAGCGTTCCGTCGTCCGCAATGCGGCTAAACGGCACTCCGGAGCAGTAGTTCTCCCCGAACATCACGTAGGTGAACCCGGCCAGGTTCTGCATCTCGGCGTGCCGGGCGGTGTTCGCATCGTGCCGACTGAAGACGTCGGTTGCACGCTCGGCCGCGATCCGTGCCCGGTGCAGGTCGTGAAAGGCCGTCTGCACATGGGGGTTCGTATCGACCAGGACCCTGCGATCGATTGCCTCCCGGGTATCGAAGGTCCCGGTATGGATGAACTCGTCGGTGAGCAGGCCGCTATTGAGGATCTCTCCTGTCCGTCCCGCGGCAGGGTTGGCTCCGTACGCCACGCTGAACTCAGCGAAAGCGTGGGCTCGAACGGCGGGCAGCGTTTCCGGGCCCTCCATCGTTTCCGGCAGGACCACATCCGGGTCGTCGACGTCGAGAATTCCGTCACACGCCGCGAGACCCAAGATGGGAAGGATGGCCAGGGAAAAGGCGGGCCGGAAGCGCGCATTCCCACGATTCTTTCCAGGCATCGTCCGATTCGTTTTGATTTCCATGCCCGCTCAGAAGTTGATGTTGACTCGAGCCGTCCAGTATCGAACCGGGGGCTGCGTCTGGAATTCGGCGGTCGAGAAGTTGGCCTGCCCGGCGAAGTTCGCCTCGGGATCCAGCCCGGTGAAGTCGGTCCAGGTGGCGAGGTTGCGCCCGGACAGCGTCAGGCTCGTCCCCTCGAGCCTCCAGCGGCGCGCCAGATCCCGTGGGGCCGTAAAGGTGAGGGAAAGCTCCCGCAGCTTGACGAAATCGGCGGGCTCGAGATAGCCCCACCAGGAGAAGTTCCAGTATGTGGCGATCCCGCGCGCCTGGTCCGCGAGCGAGCTCTCCGGGTTGTTGAGCGCCTCGCAAAGGAGGAAGACGCACTGCCACTCCTCGTTGCCCGCCCAGAGGGTGTGTCCACCCTGATGCTCCAGAAGACCCGAGATACGGACGACGTCGAAAAGGGTCACATCCGAGCTGAAGGAGACGTTCCGCGTCGGGAAGGGCGTTCCCGCGAACTCCATTGTGTCACCCATGACGACGTCCTGGATCCGGAGGAGGCCGTCGCCGGTCTGATCCTCGAAGGTGTACGGAGTGGACCAGTAGCTTCCGAGCGGGTAACCGACCCGGTGCCGCTGACCGGAGGCAAGACCGAAGATGATGTCATCCCCTTCCATCTCGGTCAGCTCGTTCCGGTTGGTCCCGATGGAAAGGGTCGCATTCCATCGGGCGGCCGGGACATCGAGCAGGTTCGCATTCAGAAGTGCCTCGACGCCGTGATTCCGGACGGTTCCGATGTTCTCGAACCGGGTCGTGGCCATTCCGAGCGAGGGCGCCAGTCGGCGAGCGACGAGCGCGTCGGTGGACGACTTGTCGTAATACGTGAACTCGACGCCAAGCCGATCGTTCAGCATTCCGATGTCGAAGCCGGCCTCGATCTCGGTCGAGATCTCGGGGCGCAGACCGGGATCCCCCACGCCACCGACGGCAAAGCCGGGAGCGTCCCGGGCGTCGACGGTGGCCGATACGGGGGTGAAGTAGGTCAGCGCCTGGCGGAAGCCCGGCCGCAGCCCCGAGCGTCCGAACGCGGAGCGCAGGCGGACCGAGTTGAGCACCCCCGTCTCCGGGAACCACGGCTCCTCACTGACCACCCAGGAGGCGCTCA
>SKRI01000009.1 GCA_007118565.1 Gemmatimonadota bacterium
AGCACCTTCATCTTCGGCAACCTCGGTCACGGCGACGCCGCCCTGACCATCAACGGCGCGTCCGTCGAGGTGGCGCCGAACGGGGCCTGGCTCGCCTTCCTCCCGGTGCCCCGGGACGGACGCTACGAGCTGGTGGCCCAGGTGGGAGACCGGACGGAGCGCCTCGTCCACGAGGTCCAGGTTGCCACCACGCCGGCCATCGACGCGGCGCCCGGCCGGCTCGGCGTGGTGCCGGGGACGCTCCGCCCGGCCGGCATCCTCACCGGCGTTCGGGGGGAGCCGATCGACGTGCGCATCCAGGCCACCCCGGGCGCCCGCGCCACCCTGATCCTGCCGGACGGAACACGGGTGCCGCTCCAGGAGCAGCCTGCCGTGGTGCGGCAGGAGGGGTTCGGGCTGGACCGGGCGGTGGCCCAGCAGGAGATCGCCGAGTACGTCGGCACGCTCCGTCTCGACCAGCCCCTCCTCTTCGAGGATCCTGAGGCGGATGATCCGGCGGCGGCTGTCCCCACCCTGACCCGCGGCCCGGGGTACGTAGAGCCGCGAGAGCAGCTCCCGGCCACGGGCGCGCTGGTCGAGCTGGTCCTGCGCGAGGACACCCTCCGTGTCCCGCTCGAGGCCTCGGTCGGCGTGATCGAGGTCGACGAGCCCCGGGTGGCGGTCGTCGATACGGACCGGCCGGACAGCACCGCGGTCGGGCAGCTGGCTCCCGGGGGAGGGCAGGCGTGGGAGTACTTCTGGTGGAACGGCACCCGGCTGGCCGTGGACGGGGAGGCGGAAGGCTTCTACCGGGTGCGGCTCGCGGACAACCAGGAGGCTTGGGTGGCGCAGGGTAACGTCCGGCTCGAGCCGGCGGGCACCCCGCTCCCGCGTGGGGACGTGGGGCCGTCCGTGGCCATCGAGCACGCCCTCGAGTGGATCGACTTCCGCTTCCACGGCACCGACCGGCTCCCCTACCGGGTGAACCCCTCCACCCACGGCCTGACCGTGGAATTCTACGGAGCCACGGGGCGTCCCGGCTACATCGGGTATGGCGGGGACGACACCTTTCTCGACCGGGTGCACTGGGAGCAGCCGAGCACCGACCGCTTCCACTTCCACATCGAGCTGAAGGAGCGGCTCTGGGGCTTCCGGACCCGCTGGGACGAGCAGGGGCGCCTCCTGGTGCAGGCGCGGCGAGCGCCGGACATCGACCCGGCCGCCCCCTTCCGCAACGTTCACATCGGCGTGGATGCCGGACACCCGCCGGGCGGCGCGATCGGGCCGACCCGCCTCACCGAGGCGGACGCCAACCTGAGCGTGACCCGGCGCATGGTGCCGATGCTCGAGCAGCGGGGAGCCCGAATCCTGGAGACCCGACCGGACACGGCCACCCTCGGCCTCTTCGACCGGGTGATGATGGCGCACGACAACGACCTTCACATGTTCGTGTCGGTGCACTTCAACGCCTTCCCGGACGGCGTGAACCCGTTCGAGAACAACGGGACCATCATGTTCTACTACTGGCCGTTCGCCGTGGATCTGGCGCGCGAGCTCCAGCGAGACGTGGTGGGGGAGATGGGGCTGCGCGACCTCGGCATCCGCTTCCAGAACCTCGCGCTCCCGCGCGTCTGGTGGATGCCCTCCGTGCTCACAGAGACGCTCTTCATGATGATCCCGGAGCACGAGGCGGCGCTCTACGACGAGGGCGTCCAGCAACGCATCGCCGAGGCTCACGTGCGCGCCATGGAGCGCTTTCTCCGCACCGTGGGGCTGGAGCAGCAGGAGACGCGCGCCCGCCTCCGCCGCTAGGCGCGGGGAGGCGCGCGACCACCGTGTGAGCCGGACGACCGGGCGACCGTTCCGCCCCGCGCCCTGGCTCCGGACGAAGCCATTCCCGCGCGAGACCAGCTCCCGATGATCCGTCTCCGTCGCCCCGATGACCAGGCCATGGAGCGCTTCCGCCGCGCCTACGCGGACGCTCCCCCGGCGTACGAGCCGGTCGGCTGCACCCGCGCGGAAAGACCCCCCGAGGGCTTCCACGCCAACCGGGGTGCGGCCGCCATCGGCCACGGAGCCGACGACTTCGCCCGCGCCGTGGCGGCGCTGCGCGCCTGGGCGATGTACGACCTGCCCTGGACGCACCTCCATCCCCCCGCCGCCCCGGTGCGGGAGGGGGAGGTCACCGTGGTGCGCGCCCGCCACTTCGGCCTCTGGTCGCTGAACGCCACCCGGATCGTCTACGTCGACGAGTCGGAGACGGAGCTCGCCTTCGCCCTCGGGACCCTCCCCGGCCATGTGGAGCGCGGGGAGGAGCGCTTCGCGGTCAGCCTCGAAGCGGACGGAACCGTCCGGTTCTCCCTGCGCGCCTATGCCCGCCCGCACCACCTGCTCTCCCGTCTGGCCGCGCCGCTGACCCGCCGGACCCTCGCCGCCTTCGCCCGCGAGGCGCCGAGGGCGGTCCGCCACGCGGTGGCGCGACGCTCCGCCGGGTGATGCGGATCCCGGCCGCGCTCCTCCTTGCCGCGGCGCTCCTGGTGGTCCCCGCATCCCTCCCCGGGCAGATCCCCGCCTCGGAGCGCTGGCGCACCTTCGACACCGAGCACTTCCGCGTCCATTACGCGGAGGGGCTGGAGCCGGTGGCCAGGCGCGCCGCCGCCTACGCCGAGGAGGGGTATGCCGCCCTGACCGAGGTCTACGTCCGCCCTCCCGACGGCCGCATCGAGCTGCTGGTGGCCGACAACGTGGACTTCGCCAACGGCACGGCGACGCCCATCCCCCGCAACCGCGTCCTGGTCTACGCGCGAGAGCCGGGGGACGAGATGGCGCTGGCCCATCACGACGACTGGCTCCGCCTGGTGGTGATCCACGAGCTCGCCCACATCTTCCACCTCGACCATGCCGGAGGCTTCTGGCGGTGGGGGCGGCGGATCCTGGGAAGATCCCCCATCCTCTTTCCCCAGGTCTTCACTCCGCTCTGGCTGATCGAGGGGATCGCCACCCACTACGAGTCCGCCCTCACCCACGGCGGCCGGGTGCATGGCACCCACTTCGAGATGATCCTGCGCGCCGCCGCGCTGGAGGACCGCCTCTTCCGCATCGACCGCGTCACCGGCCTGCCCACCCGCTGGCCGGGCGGGCAGTCCGTCTACGTCTACGGCGCCCACTTCCTGAGCCATCTCGCGGAGCAGGAGGGGGCGGAGACGGTAGCCGAGCTGACACGGGAGCTGGGACGGGTGCCCGCCCCCTACCTGATCGAGCGGGCAGCGCGCCGGTCGCTCGGCCGCACCTTTTCGGAAGCGTGGGAGGCGTGGCGCGCCGAGGTGACGGCCGCCGCCGCGGCGCAGCGGGACGCGGTGCTCGCCGCCGGTGCCACCGAGCCGGAGCCGCTCACCGGGCCACGGCGGCAGGCGCACCATCCCCGCTACCGGGCCGATGGCTCGCTCCTCTTCGTGGCCGCCACCGGACGGGAAGAGCCGGCGGTCCGTCGGCTGGACGCGGCGGGGGAGGCGGTGCTGGCCCCCGTCACCTCGCTCGACGCCGTCTCGGAGGACCCGGGCACCGGCGCCCTCTACTGGACGGACCTCGAGTGGCACGGTCGCGAGCGGATCTTCTCCGACGTCTATCGCAGCGACGGGCCCGGCCACCGCGAGCGCATCACCCGGGGCGCCCGCCTCCGCGACCTCGACGTGCACCCGGCGGACGCCCGCGGGGTGGCGGTGCGCACCGTGGAGGGCATCACCCACCCGGTGCTGATCGACCTGACCGACGGTGCCGTGACCCCGCTGGTCGATCCCGAGCCGGGGGTGCGCTGGATGCAGCCGCGCTGGTCCCCGGAGGGCGAGCGGATCGCCGTTTCCCGCTGGCGGCAGGGCGGCCGCTACGACATCGTCCTCCTCGACATCGCGGGTGTCGTCACGGACAGCTTCGGAGAGACGGCCGGAGTGGCCTCGGCCCCCGCCTGGACTCCCGACGGGGAAACCGTGATCTACGGCTCGGACCGGGACGGCATCCCCAACCTCTACGCCCGCGACCTGGCCACCGGAGCCGACCACCGGGTCACCAACGTCCTGACCGGCGCCTTCCAGCCGGACGTATCCCCGGACGGCCGCTGGATCGCCTTCTCCCACTACAGCGCGGACGGCTTCGGCATCGCGCGCATCCCCTTCGATCGCAATGGGTGGGGGGAGATGGGTCCCGCGCGCGTGACCGACCCTGCCGCCGTCCCCTCGGCCGACGCGCTCCCCGAGCCCGTCGGCGGACCGACCCGCCGCTACAGCCCCCGGGAGACGGGGCTGCCGACCTCGTGGGTTCCGGCGCTCGAGAGCGGGAGCGAGCTCGGTCTGGGGCTGGGCGCGCTGGTCTTCGGGGGAGACGTCATCCAGCGGCACGGCTACACCGCGGACCTGGTCCACTACCCCGCGGACGGGCGCACCGAGGGCGGGGTCAGCTACGACTTCCTCGGATGGGAGCCGGCCGTTCTGGCCGCCTCCGCGTCGCAGCGCTGGTCGGTCTGGCAGCGCGAGCCGCGCGACGCGGCGGGCGATCCCCTCGGCAGCGCAATCCTGCGGCGGGAGCAGCGGGTGGGGGCGGCGGCCCGCTTCCTATTCCCGGGCATGCGCCGCACCCACCAGCTCCGCCTGGCCCTGGACACGCGCCGTCCCACCTACCACTGGGCGGACCCGGAGCCGGTGGAGGAGCGGGGGCTGCGGCTCCTCCAGCCCCGCCAGAGCACGGGGCTCTCGCTGACGCTCGGCCGCTCCTCGGTGCGGCGCTACCCCTTCTCGGTGAGCCCGGAGGAGGGGACCTCGATCTCGGTGCAGGCGGACGGACGGCGCCACCACGCACGTCCCGACCGCCAGGAGGAGGAGGCGCTCCACCTCCTGAGGTTGAACGGGCTGGTGCACACCTTCCGCCCCTTCGACACCGGCGCCTTCGCGCGGCACGCGCTGGCCGGCCGGATGGCGGCGGGCGCGGAGCTCGGCGGCACGCGCG
>SKRI01000005.1 GCA_007118565.1 Gemmatimonadota bacterium
CGCCTGACCCCACGGAGTGGTCTCGGCCACCGGCGCCTCCCGCCACCAGTCGAAGTGCTGCGGAGCGGCGGGGCCACCGCCGGTGACGTCGACCGACTCCTGCGGCGGCGGGCCGCCCGGAACGCGCAGAGCGCCGAGCGTGTCCACCTGCTGTGCGGCGGCCGGGTGGGCCAGCCAGAGAAGCGCGACGATGATGAGTCCGATCGGGATGTGCATGCTGATGGCGTTCTTCGGGTGAGTCGGGGATCCGGTGCCGGACAAGCCCCTGCCGCCAGGCGGATCGCGGAGGGGCGGCAGCGGACGGCGAAGCGGGAGGGGACCAAGATCCGGCCGTACAGAGAAGATACCGCGGGGGAAAGGGGGGCGCCAACCGGACGGAAGGGCCACGGCTCCGGCGCCCCCTTCAGTCAGCCTCCCGCCTCCGCCCAGGGCTCCACCCGCCGGAAAATTCCGGTGGCCGTCATGTCGCGGCGCAGGTCGAAGCGGTCGAAGGCCGCGACCGGATCGACCGCGTCCAGCCGCGCGAAGTCGATCTTTCCCCAGGCATCGCGGGAGATGCGGGCGCTGTATAGATAGTCGTCCACCTCCTGTCCGGTGGCGTCGTCGATCCGCTGGGTGAAGCCGGAGACCACCACCTCCTGCACGGTCGGCAGGTGCCGGAACACCTCCCCGGCCAGGCGGAACCCCACCCCGTGGACGTGGCGCGCGTATACCTCGCGAAGCCGCCGGTCGGAGCGCTCGGCCACGTTGAGCTTGAAGGGCCGCTTGGAGAGCTCGGCACGCTCGGACGGCATCTCCACCGGCGCAGGGAGGTCGACATCCAGGAGGAAGCGGCGGCCGTCGTCGGTCACCTCGTACGCCACCTCCGTCTCCCGTGGCCAGTCGATGGCGGCCAGGATCTCGGCGATCCAGCCGCGCATGGCGGCCGGCTCCCCCTCCCGGGCGCCGCGCGACCGCTCCACGCGCTCCGCCTCCCGGGTCTGGTGCGCCTCCCGACGCTCCTCCCAGGCGGCGTGCTGCGCGGAGAAGGCGCGGCGTTGCGCGGAGTTCCTCTCCTCGACGGCGCGGCGCCACGGCTTTACGAGCCGGACGATCCCGCCGGGATTCCGCAGCGACGGACGCTCCGGACGCCGCTCGGCGAAGGGGACGGGGAGATAGGGGCCGGGCGTCTCCGGCGGCGGCGTCTCGAGATGGATGTCGAGGATGCGGTCGATGCCGGCGTTGATCCGCTCGACCTCGTCTCCGAGCCAGGCCTGGATCGGGCCGCGGAAGGCCTCCCGGACGCGGCGGGCGTCGGCCTCGGGCAGCGGCCCGCCTGTCACATCGAGGAGCTGCACCCATCCCTGGTCGGAGAGCGCGATCCCGATGTCCGCAACGCCGCCCGAAGCTATGCTTCCGGCCGCCCGACCGCCCGCCGGAAGCCCGCCGATCCGGGTGCGGTGGGAGAGGCCGGTCCCGGGGAGTCCCAGGTTACGATAGATGCCCTGCTTGCCGGCGGTGACGCTGGCGCCGCGCGGACCTGCGGTGAGGCTCACGCCCCCCTTGCTGATGTTGAGGCGCAGACCGGGGGCCAGGGTCACGCGGCGACGGAACCGGAAAGACATACGTTCAGCTCAAGAAATGGCGATTCGGACGGCCGCCTCGCCCACCCGGCGGCGAACTTCCTCCGGCTCCAGCACCTCGGCCGCGGGCGCGAAGGAGAGCACGCGGCGGACGATCCACTCCGGATCCGAGACGCGGTGGCGAACGACGATGTCACCTCCGCCGTCCTCTTCCACCTCTCCCGGCGGCGCCTCCTCGCGCACCCAGCGAGCGGCCGATCCGGAGTAGCGGACGGTGACGATCTCGTCCTCCTCGCTGCGGTAGAGGCGACCGTCCGTGAGGTGCTCGTCCGCATCGAAATCGACCGGGAGGTCGAAATTCGCTTCGGTCATGGCGGCGGAGATGACCCGGTCCAGCCGGAAGGCTCGGATCCCCTCGCTACGCCGGCAGTGCCCGAGGAGGTACCATCCCTCAGGACTCCGCATTACCTCGTACGGCTCGACCGCGCGGCGCTCCGGCGCGGAGGCAGCCGGCTTGAGATACTCCATCTCCACCAACCGACGCGCCTCGATCGCCTCCATGAGCAACCGCCGCAGCCGATCCGATCCGGGAATGGAGTCGGCGTCCAGGGCGAAGCGGGGGAGGAGCTCGTCGGGTGACGCCGCACCGAGCGCCTCCTCGAGCCGGAGAGCCAGGGCACGGAGATCCCTCCGCTCCCCGTCGTCGGCCGTGGCGGCCGCCCGCGCGCGGAGCGCCAGCCCCAGCGGGAGCAGCTCGCGGGCGGTGAGCCGGGTCGGTCGGCTGAAGACGCCCGCGCTCCAGACGTGCAGCCGGTCCCCCTCCAGCGAGATCTGCAGCCGCGCACCCGCGTCGCTGGGTAGATAGTACTCGCGGGCGGTGACCTCCTCCACATCCTTCAGCACCCGCGCCCGCGTGACGTCAAGAGTAAGAGCCGCCTCCTCGAGATCGATCCCGCCCTGCCGGCTCGCGGCAGGAAGGAGCCAGAGGATGCGCCGGAGTGCCGCTGCCGCGGGCGGCAGCTCAGCCACCCGTCACCCCGTGCAGCGCGGCGACGCGGCCGGCGAGGGCGGAGAGCTGGTCCCGCAGCTCGTCCGGGCTCTCGATCCGCGCCTCATCTTCCAGCGGGAGGAGCCAGCGGAGGAACGGCTCCACCTGGGAGACCTCGAAACGACGCACCACGGCACCGCCCGGTAAACGCTCGACCTCGGTGCCGAAGCCGTTCCGCTCGACCCAGAGGGAGCGGGGGAATTCGAAGCGCACGTCCACCGGAAGTGGCGCGGCCTCCTCCCCCATCTCCCAGGGGCTCCCCCGGAGGTAGCCCGAGGAGTCGAAGTCCGCGGGGATCCGGTAGTCGTCCTCGCTCCCCTCCTCCAGCGCCTCCATGCGGGAGATACGGAAGACCCGGATGTCATCGCGCAGCGTGTCATGGCCGACCAGGTACCAGTCGCTGCGGAAGAGGAGAGCGTAGGGTGCCACGTCGCGCTCGGTGGCCTCCCCGCGGTAGAGACCGTGGTAGCGAAAGCGGACGCGGCGGCGCGCCAGGAGGGCCGCATTCAGGCGGCGGACACGCTCGCCCAGCGCCACCCCTTCTGGCGCGCTGGCGTAGCGAACCGCCGGCTCACCGACGCCGGGCAGGTCGAGAGAAAGCTTCCGGAGAGCGCTCCGCGCCTCGTCTGCCAGCGGAAAGTGCGGCAGCCCGGCGCTGTGGAGGAGCGCGTCGCGCGCCAGGTCCGCCTCCTCGGGGTCCAGCTCGATGCTACCGGCGTCCGGACGCCTCGCACCGTGCGATCCTCCGTCTCCCCCCTCCCCCAGCACGCGCAGGTAGGGGAGATAGAAGTCGCGGTCGCGGATTCGGTACCCCTCCAGCTGCTCGGTTCCATGGTGGATCGTGTAGGGAACCGTCTCGATGGGGACGCCCATCTCCTTGAGCTCCGCCTTGTCCCGCTCGAACATCCGGCGGACGCTCTCTCGGTCGGTAGCGGAGCCGTCCCGGTACCGGGCGGCGTAGGAGGGGACCCCTTCCATGACTTGGTTCACGCCGACCGGCACGTGTCGGCCCACGAGGAAGGAGATCAGATCCAGCCAGCGCTGGGTCTTGGAGATGCGAGCGGGCATGGCGGTCGATTTCGAGAAGGTTTCGGTTTCCTTTCGGGAAACTACCGCCCCGGTCCGACAGAGGGCCGGAAGGCAACATATGGACGATCGGAGAATGGCGCCAACGGGCGGGAACCGTTCTGCGGAGCCGCATCCCTCGAATCCGGCGCAAGCCCAAAGATCCCAGGGAGATAGGGATTGGAACCCCGGGTGGATCGGGCGTGTAGCACGCCCATTCGTTTCTCGACACCTCACGGGTTGCCGTGAATGGATTCGGCGACCACGCCTGGCGTGGCCGCGGGAGGAAGTCTATTGGGGTACGATACCGGATATCGCGAGGCAGTGCTGGACGCGGAGGACGGCAAGCCTCGGCGCAATCACCGCCGAGCCGGCGGGAGAGCCCGGAGCTCGAGGACCGCCGGCCGGATCGGCGGATCGCCGGTCCGAAACGGAGCTCTCGCCCTGATCCTGGCCACCACGGCCACCGCGGTGGTGGCGGAGCGGGTGGCCTCACCCGGGCAGATCGACTCCGAGCTCACAAGGACGATCCTCTACTCGCCGGGCATGACGGTGGACGGGGAGTCGCTCTCCTCCGCCTGGTGGCGGGCGGGGCGCGATGCGGTGATCGAGGAGAATGTGCGGCGCTTTCGCGCATACCGCCTCACGCCGGAGATGGCCGGAGCCATCTATGACATGGCTGTCCAGAACGACATCGATCCCGAGATCGCCTTCGGGCTGGTCCGGGCGGAGAGCAGCTTCCGTAACACCGCGACCAGTCCGGTGGGCGCGGTCGGCCTGGCCCAGCTGATGCCCAGGACGGCTGCCTGGATGGTGCCGGGGACCACGCGCCGGGACCTCCGCAATCCGGAGACGAACTTGGACATCGGGTTCCAGTACCTGCGCTACCTTCTCGACAAGTACGACGGGAACGAGGACCTGGCGCTGCTCGCCTACAATCGCGGCCCGGGGACGGTCGACCGGATCCTGCGGAGGGGCGGAAACCCGGACAACGGCTATGCCGCCTTCGTCAGGGGCGAGGCGAACCACGGCCACCGGCTCTTCAGCCGGTAGCCTTCCGGTAGGACCGGCAACTGAGGGGGTGGAGCGGGCATGGGCCCGCTCCACCCCCTTCGCATTCCCGCGCGTTCCCTCCGATCTGGCCGGCTCCCAAACAACACTACCAGTCTTTCCGACCCCCCTGAGTCGGAATCCTTCTCCTCGCATTTGTGGGAATCCTCCCTACGTAGGGGAAAAATCCCGACATCAGGAAGCGCCAAATCCCCGATATTGCTGCTGCGGTCGGAACCCTATCGTTGGAGCCAATCGGACCGGCGGGGCTGCCCCCGGGCGATTTTCGCCGATCTCGTTTCACGAATCACCGATCACTCAACGATGAGAACGTTCACGAAGCGCTGGGGAAGTCTGTTCGTTGGCATGGCCTTTCTGGGAATCTCCGCGGCTGCCTGCAATGTGGCGGAGTCGGCGCCGGCCGAGGGACGGACCATTGTCGTCAAGATGATCGACGATGGGGCCGAGACCCGCTTCGAGCCGGCGCATATCGATGTGCGCAAGGGCGACATCGTGCGCTTCGAGCAGCACGGTGTCATGCCCCACAACGTCCAGTTCGTGGCCAACGAGGCGCCGCGTGGCGCCGAGCTTGGCGATGCCTGGAACGGTCCCTACCTCAGCTCGAAGGGTGAGAGCTACGAGGTGGTGATCGACGACCGCTTCGCCGACGGCGACTACACCTACGTCTGCACGCCACACATCGCGACGGGCATGGTGGCGACGATGACGGTGGCCGGCGCCGGCGAGGGTCCCGGACGCGCCGCCTCGGACAAGCCGGAGGTGCGGGACGTCCAGGGGCTCCAGGAGCTGGCCTACACCATGGACGGCAACGTGAAGGTCTTCGAGCTCACGGCGGAGAAGATCCGCTGGGAAACGAAGGAGGGCCACCTGGTCGACGCCATGGCCTACAACCGGATGATCCCCGGGCCGGTCATCCGCGCCCAGGAAGGCGAGCGGGTGCGCATCGTGGTGAACAACGAGATGGACGAGCCGCACACCACCCACTGGCATGGCCTCTTCGTGCCGAACAACATGGACGGCGTCCCCGGCATCTCTCAGGACCCGATCATGCCGGGTGAGAGCTTCGTCTATGAGTTCGACGCCAACCCGGCGGGGACCCGGCTCTACCACTCGCACTTCAACGCGATGACGCAGGAGGGCTCCGGCCTCTACGGAATGTTCATCATCGAGGAGCGGAACCCGTCCCGGCAGATGCGGGCCGACCGCGAGGAGCTGATGATCCTGGGTGATGGGCCGCTCGGCTTCATCATCAACGGCAAGGAGTTCCCGCTGATCGAGCCCATCCAGATGAAGATGGGCGAGCGGGTCCGGGTGCGGATCGCCAACCTGGGCGCCATGTACCACCCCATGCATCTGCACGGTGGCTTCTTCGACGTGGTCGCGAAGGACGGCTTCGAGCTGGCCGCGCCGCGCCGGGAGAATACTCTCTCGGTGGCGCCGGGCGAGACGTACGACATCATCCTGCACCCGCAGTTCGCCGGCACCTGGATCTGGCACTGCCACGTGCTCTCCCACGCCACTGGTCCGCGCGACGCGGACGGCAACGAGACGGCGGCGGGAATGATCGGGGTGGTCGTGGTGGACGATGGTGAAACGCCGCTCGCCGACATGAGCAACCACACGCACCACTGAGCGGTCAGGCAGGCGCATGAGAAAGGGGCGGTCCCGCGAGGGGCCGCCCCTTTCTCGTTGGCGGTGCCGATCGGTGGCCGTCACCTCGCGATGCGGGTCCGGTCGCCCTAGCTTGCCATTAGGCGGGCGGGCTCGGAACGGTGCTCCACCTGCGGATTGCTTCCGAAATGTCCTTGGCTTCATTGAATCTCTCTAAAGGATATGATCCGGCTCACAGCATCAGTGGTTTTGTGCGTCGCAATCGCATGCACCGAAGCAGGTCCGCTGACCGCGCAACAACCCACGGTGCCTACACTGGGTTCGGAGGTGTCGCTCACCACGCCATCGAATTCCGCCACGTTGCTTTCTATCGCGCTCGAAACCAGCACTGACCCGCCACCACTGGTTCAGCCGATTGCGACTGGAGTGTTCATCGGCGCTCTCAGCTATCTGGGAGCGCGGCTCCTAACTGACGCGGTGACATCGGATTACGACGTCGCGTACTGGGCGGGCATGGTGGGGTGGTCTGTAGGACTGCCCATGGGCGTCCACTTTGGAAACGACCGCCGCGGCAGGTTGATTTTGGGAGCAGGCACCAGTACCGCGATCGGCATCGGTGGAGTAGTTCTCGCAAGAGGATTGCGAGAGGTGAATACACCGGATTTTCCAATTCACTGGGCAGTGCCTGTCGTTCAGATCGGCGTCTCCGTAGCTATCGAGCGAGGTACGGGCCCCAGGCAACCACCTTCCCGAAGTCGGGAAGCGCGGCTTCATCACAACCATGGAGGACCCGGGAGATGGCACCAGCAGAGCGACATCAGATGAGCATCGGCCCTGCGGAGATCGCGGGAGGAGTTGAATGACCGGCTCCGGCACCCCCCTCACCGCGCGACCGGCCTGGAAGGAACTCGAGAGTCACCGCGACCGCATCCGCGACGTCCACCTGCGGCAGCTCTTCGCCGACGATCCGCGCCGGGGCGAGCGGCTGACCGCCGAGGCGGCCGGCCTCTACCTGGATTACTCCAAGCACAGGATCACCGACGAGACGCTGCAGCTTCTGGTCGCGCTCGCCGAGGAGGTGGAGCTCCCGCGGCGGATCGAGGCGATGTTCGCCGGCGAAGCGATCAACACCACCGAGGGCCGTGCCGCCCTGCACGTGGCGCTTCGTGCACCGGAGGATCGGGTCATTACGGTCGACGGCCAAAACGTGGTTCCGGAGGTCCATGCCGTCCTCGACCGAATGGCGCGGTTTGCCGGTCAGGTTCGCTCCGGCGAATGGACCGGTTACACGGGGAAGCGCATTCGGAACATCGTCAACATCGGGATCGGCGGATCCGACCTCGGTCCGGTGATGGCGTACGAGGCGCTCCGCCACTACAGCGACCGGGAGCTCGAGGTGCGGTTCGTGTCGAACGTCGACGGCACCGACTTCGCCGAGGCGACGCGCGACCTCGATCCGGCCGAGACGCTCTTCATCGTGGCGTCGAAAACCTTTACGACGCTCGAGACGATGACGAACGCGCGGACGGCGCGGGAGTGGAGCCTCGGCGCGCTGCGGGACGAGGCGGCCGTGGCCCGGCACTTCGTCGCGTTGTCCACCAACGCCGAGGAAGTGGAGGCTTTCGGCATCGACACCGAGAACATGTTCGAGTTCTGGGACTGGGTCGGCGGCCGGTACTCGATGACCTCGGCAATCGGCCTCTCGACCATGCTCGCCATCGGTTCCGAGCGCTTCCGCGGCATGCTGGCTGGCTTCCACGCCATGGACGAGCATTTCCGGACGGCACCCCTCGAGCGCAACCTCCCCGTGCTCATGGGGCTCCTCTCCATCTGGTACAACAACTTCTTCGGCGCGCAGACAATCGCCGTTCTTCCCTACGACCAGTACCTGAAGCGCTTCCCCGCCTACCTGCAGCAGCTCGCGATGGAATCGAACGGGAAGCGCGTCACCCTGGAGGGGTCAGCGGTGGACTACGAGACCGGACCGGTCTTCTGGGGAGCGCCGGGGACCAACGGCCAGCACTCCTTCTACCAGCTCATCCACCAGGGGACGAAGCTCATCCCCTGCGACTTCATCGCCTTCTCCCGCTCGCTGAACCCGCTGGGCCGACACCACGACCTACTCATGGCGAACGTCTTCGCGCAGACCGAGGCGCTGGCGTTCGGGAAGACTGAGGAGGAGGTGAGGGCGGAGGGGACGCCCGAGCGGCTCGTGCCGCACCGGGTCTTCGAGGGCAATCGCCCCACGACCACGATCCTCGTGGAGCGGCTGACGCCGGAAACGCTCGGCGCCCTGGTCGCGCTCTACGAGCACAGCGTATTCACCCAAGGAGCCGTCTGGAACATCAACCGCTTCGATCAGTGGGGGGTGGAGCTGGGGAAAGTGCTCGCCCAGCGGATCGTGCCGGAGGTGGAGAACGCGGAGGAGCCGGAGCTCACGCACGACAGCTCGACGAACGCACTGATCCGGCACTATCGGGAGCAGCGGGCCGGGGGCGGGTGACGCCACCTCCCGAAGTGGGTGGCGCGGGTACCCTGTTTGAGATCGTTTCGGAGAACGGCAATGGGGAGATGGAGCGACCATCGCGCAGCTCCATCTCCTCATGTATACAGTATTCAAGAGGCCGGAGCACTGTTGCCGCGACCATCGGGCGCGAGGAGCGAGTTCAGCAGGCGTCAGCGCCCGCCAGCTCCTGCGCGAAGGTCAGCCGCAGCGTCGTGCCCCACGGATCCCACGCGATGACCTGACCATTCTCATCGTGCTCCACAACATTCCCCGCCCCCTCCAGGCTGCGCGCCGCCTCGGCCACATCGCTCGCCTCCGGCAGCACGATTTCCCACTCCACCAGCCGCGCGTCGTCCGGGCCCGCGGGCTCGGATCGAGCGGCCCACGTGTTTACCCCCAGGTGGTGGTGATACCCTCCGGCCGATAGGAAGAGGGGGCCGGGATAGCTCCAGACGATCCGGTCGAAGCCGAGGCCTTCATGGTAGAACTCTGCCGCGCGCTCGATCTCTCCCACATGCAGGTGGATATGCCCGATCCGGGTGCCGGCGGGCATGCCGGTCCACGGCTCGCTCCCCCCTGCCCGGGCCACGTCCGACAGGTCGAGCGGCTCCGTGGCCATGACGATCTGCCGGTGCCTGTGCCGCCACTCCGCCCGTGGCCGGTCGGCGTACACCTCGATCCCGAGCCCGTCCGGATCCTGGAGGTAGAGCGCCTCGCTCACCAGGTGGTCGGAAGCACCAGCCCGAATCCCCAACCCGACAGGTGCGTGACGAATCTTCCCAGCGCCGGCCGGTCCGGGAGCAGGATGGCAAAGTGGTAGAGCCCGATCCGCCCGCCGCGGGGGACGGGAGAGGCACCCGCTCTCTCCCGCAGCTCGACCAGGGGAAGATTGCCGCCGTGCGCCCCGAGCGTGCTCCGCCCTTCGGAGTGCTCCAGCGGCCGCAACCCCAGCACTGACTGGTAGAAATCGAGCGACCGCTTCAGGTCCGCCACCTGGAGGACCACCCGGCCGAGCGAAAGCCCGTCCGGCAGCCGATAAGCCGAGGGAGGGATTCCGTCCATCGGAGCGAAGGGCGCCCGCGCCAAGGCAAACGGCGCCAGGACGAGACACGCCTTCGGAGGCAAGGAATCCGCCGGCGAGGTCCACGAAGAAGATGGCGCCCAACATCACGGCGGCCCGTGATCGAAGGTCAAGACCGGCACCCGCAGCCTCATCGCCCCGGCCGGTCACCCCCCGCCCCCCCGCCTCCCCGCCGCCGGATCAGCCGACGTGCCCAGAGATGCACCGCAGCCACGATGACGACGCCTACCAGGATCATGATCACCGCGCCTTCGATCTCACCGAAGCGCTCCGCCACCGCGTCCCACCCGTACCCGGCCACGAAGCCACCTCCGACGTAAATCGTGGCCCAGGCTAGGACGCCGATCAGATCGAATACGAGGAATCGTCCCCACCGCATTCCCGCCCGTCCGGCGAACCAGGGCATGATCGTCCGGACGAAGGGGATGGCGCGGGCGGCGCTCACTCCGATCAGCCCCTGGCGCCGGATGAGCGACTCGGTCCGCTGGACGGCTCCCTGCCAGAGCCGCACGATGACGCCACCCGGCGGGCGGCGGACGGGAACGAACCATCTCCCGATCGCGAAGCCGATCTGATCCCCAATGAGCGCTCCCGCCATCGCAGCGAATGCGACCTCGGCAGGATCCATGACCCCGCGTGCGGCCAGCAGCGCGCCGAACCCGATCAGCGCCCCCACCGGAAGGACCAGGCCGGCAAAGACCGCCGTCTCGAGGAGGCAGATCACGAAGAGGAGCACGGGTCCGATCCGGACGAGCTGATCGGAGAGCCATGGCAGGAGAAGGTCCGGTCCCATTGGCTAGGTGGGTGCGGGAACCGCGAACCGCTTCGTTCAGTATTGACTAAACGAAATGAACACGTTAGGCTTGGGCGAGTCCAAAGATTGTACGAACTTTATACACCGAAAGCGATGCGCGGAGCGGAGCAGGAATTCATCGAGAAGATGGGCATGGCAAGCGAAGAAGACGGCTTCCCGCGAATCGCCGGGCGTCTCTTCGGCCTCCTGATCCTCCACGAAGGACCCTTCTCCCTTGATGAGCTAGCCGAGACGCTGCAGGTGAGCAAGGCCTCGGTCAGCACCAATGCCCGATTGCTGGAACAGGCGGGTATCGCGGAGCGAACCGGCCAGCCCGGCGATCGCCGCGACTATTACCGGATGAGCCCGGATGCGCCCGAACGGATCTTCGCGAATGTACGCAATCGGATGGAGCAGATGCGCGAGCTGATGGAGGATACCGCCGAACAACTCCCGGAAGACCAGACGGTGGGGCGCGAGCGGGTGGAACGCATGGGTCACTTCTACGCCTTCATGCTGAGTGAGATCGAGCACACGATCGAGCGGTGGAAAATGCAAGCTAGCGACGTCGATAACGCGGAGAGAACGGCGTGATGCGTTACTTATCGAGCCTAATCGTGTCCGCAACCCTACTTGCGGCTGCGGCACCGGCGAGCGCACAGCTGCCGGCGGATACGCTCCCCCTCACGGTCGGCCAGGCGGTCGTGCGCGCCCTCGAAGTGGGCGAGGAGGCGGCACTGGCACGTGAGCAGATGGAGCTGGCGGAGACCCAGATCACACAGGCGCGGTCGGGGGCCTTTCCGCAGCTGAATGCCAGTGTGAGGTACGACAGGGCGCTTCGATCCGTTTTCGACATCGGCGCTCCAGCTCCGCAGGACCCGCCTCCGGACGGTCCGCCGCCGATCGACATCGGGGAGCTCTTCGGGGACCTCCCGTTCGGCCAGCCCAATACCTGGATCGCCTCGCTCTCCATCGGGCAGGCCGTCTACACCGGCGGACGGATCCAGACCGCGCTCGAGATCGCCCGGCTGGCGAGGAGCGCGACGCTCCTCAATCTGGGTGAGGTCGAGGCGGAGGTCGCCCGAGATGTCCGAGAGGCCTATTTCCAGGCGGTGTTCGCGGAATCGCTGGTTGCGATCGCCGAGGAGGCATACGCGCTCGCGGACCAGCAGCTTCGCCAGGTCGAATCCCTGTATCGGCAGGGAGTCGCGCCCGAGTTCGAAGTCCTGCAGGCCCGCGTGGAGCGGGACAACCAGGAGCCGCAGGTCATCGAGGCGCGCAATGCCCGCGAGCTGGCGGCGGTCAATCTGAAGCGGCTCGTCAACATCCCGCAGGAGCAGGAGGTCGAGCTCATCACCCCGCTCGCCGTCCGGGTGACCGAGGTAGACCGTGCCGCGGTCATGGAGGCGGCGCTGGCCAGGCCGGCACTCCGGGCCGCGGAGGAGCAGGTGCGGATCCAAGAGGGAACCGTCCGACTCGCCCAGGCGGAGCGTATGCCCACCGTCTCCGCCTTCGGGAACTTCTCCTTCCAGGCGTTTCCCGAGGGGCTGGTTCCCACAGGGCTGCCCGGGGGAAGCCAGTGGCGGGAGGATTGGGGGATCGGATTCCAGGTATCGATCCCTGTGTTCGAGGGCTTCCGGACCCGCGGCGCCATCCAGGAGTCGCAATCCAACGTGCGCCAGGCCGAGCTCCAGCAGGCACAGCTCCGTGAAGGCGTGGAGATGCAAGTGGCCGCGGCGTTCGCCGAGCACGAATCCTCCCGCGCGCAGATCGAGGCCCGGCGGGCCACGGTCGAACAGGCGCAGCGAGGCCTTTCCCTGGCGGAGCTCCGGTATGAGAACGGCCTGTCCACACTCATCGAGGTCTCGAATGCGCGGCTCCTCCTGCAGCAGGCGCGGCTGAACGAGGCCGACGCTCTGTTTTCGTATCTGTCGGCGCTCGCAGCACTGGAGTATGCAACGGGAGGACAGCTCCAGCTCGTCGATCCCCTGCTAACGCCACAGTGATGCACCGCGGCCGTAGAGACTGGCGCGACGCTCCATACACCAGAACGGAAGATATACAGTGACGTTCCCCAAGAGCCGAGGCGCATGGATCGGGATCGGCATCGCCGGTCTCCTCCTCCTCGTCATCGTCGTGAGGGTCATCCAGGCCGGAACGACGGAGGAGGCGGCCCCGACCGTCGAGGAAATTCGTGATGCCGAAGGCATCCCGGTGGCCGTAGCCACTGCCGTGGAGGGGCCGATGGAGGTCTGGCAGGCCTTCAACGGAACCGTCTCCGGAGCAACGGACGCGGTCGTTCGCGCCCGGTCCGACGACCAGGTGGCGAGCGTACCGGTGAGCGAGGGGCAGCGCGTCTCCCGCGGCCAGGCACTGGTCCGTGTGGCGGGCGAGGCGACGCAGGCGCGGGTTCGGCAGGCTGAGGCCGCATTCCGGCAGGCCGAGCGGACCGTGGAGCGGCTCAGGCCGCTGCACGAAGCCGGCGCCATCAGCGACCAGGAGTGGGAGAACGCCGTCACGCAGTACCAGATGGCGCGCGACGACCTCGCCGCCGCACGCGAGGGTCTCACGCTCACCAGCCCGCTGGCCGGTACGGTGACCGAGGTGATCGCGCGGCCCGGAATGATCCCGAGCCCTGGAGATCCGCTCGTCCGCGTGGCCGATCTTTCCCAGCTCGTGGTGCGGATCCAGGTGAGCGCGACCGACGCACGGAGCATCCGACAGGGGCTTCCCGCCCGGGTCGCGGGAGGCGGTCCGCGGGGGGAGGTCCGGCGGGTCGCCCTGCAGGCGGACCCCGTGACGCGCCTCGTGGAGATCGAGGTGGCCTTCCCTCCGGATGCCGGGCTGATTCCCGGAACGCTGGAGCGGGTGGAGGTGCAGACGGGATCCCGGGCGGAGGCGGTGCAGGTGCCCCGTGCCGCGTTGCGGGACGACGCGGTGTGGGTCGTGGACGAGGAGGAGCGCGCCACCCGCCGCCAGGTGAGCGTCGGTGCGCAGACGTCGGAGGCGGTGGAGATCACCTCGGGTATCGAGGCTGGAGAACGTGTCGTGGTGCAGGGCGCTTCCCTGCTCGGCGAAGGCGCCCAGGTGCGGATCGTCAGCGGCGAGGGAGGCTGAGGTGTTCGGATTCCTTCCACGCCTAGCGGTCGAACGGCCGGTCCTCACGACCATGTTGGTCGTGGTCTTCGTGGTCCTGGGCATCTTCAGCTTCACCTCGCTCAGAACTGAGCTCTTCCCCGAGGTCGACTTTCCGGTGGTGACGATCGTCACCGCCTATCCGGGCGCCGGGCCGGCCGAGGTCGAGGCGCAGGTGACCGAGCCGATCGAGGAAGTGATTGCGAGCCTCGCGGGGGTCGACGAGATCCGCTCTTTCTCGCAGGACAACATGTCGATGGTCATCGTCGTCTTCGACCTGGAGATGGACTCCGACCAGGCGGCGGTCGATGTGCGGGACCAGATCGAGGGGGTGCGGGGCGTCCTGCCGACGGGCGTGGAGCCTCCGGTGGTGCAGCGATTCGACTTCACGGCGATGCCGATCATGTCGTTGGCGCTCGCCGGGCCGCAGGGAGTGGACGCGCTCTACCAGCTGGCGGACGAGGTGCTCCGCGATCGGCTCTCGCGGGTGGACGGGGTGGCGCAGGTGAACATCGTGGGCGGCCGGGAGCGCGAGGTCGAGGTACTCGTCCATCCCGACCTGCTCACGGCGTACGGAGTGACGCTCAGCGAGATCGTCGACCTCATCCAGGCCGAGAACGTCCGCGTCCCGGGGGGGCGGCTCCGCTCGCAGGACGCAGCCGTGCCGGTGCGGGTGCTCGGTGAGTTCGAGACGCTGGCGGAGGTGGAGCAGCTGCAGCTCTTCCTTCCCGGCGGCCAGACGATTCGCCTGTCCGACGTGGCCACGGTGCGCGATGGCTTCGAGCAGCTCGACCAGGTGGCGCGGCTCGACGGTGAGCCCGCCGTCAGCATCAGCATCCAGCAGACGAGCGGAGCCAACACGATTGAGACGGCGGCCGGCGTGCGCGCGGAGATGGAACGTCTGCGCCGCGAGGTCCTTCCGCAGGGGACCGTGCTCGAGATGGTCCGCGACGAGAGCGAGTTCATCCAATCGTCGGTCAACGACGTCCTGGTGAACATGCTCGTCGGCATCCTGCTCACCGCGGTCGTCCTCTTCTTTTTCCTCCACTCGTGGAGGAGCACGATCATCGCGGCGCTCGCCATGCCGGCGACGGTCATCGCCACCTTCCTCCTGATGGATCTCTTCGGATTCAGCCTGAATGTCATGACGCTGATGGCGCTCGGGATTACCGTCGGGATCCTGGTGACCAACACGATCGTGGTGCTGGAGAACATCTACCGGCACCTGGACCGTGGCGCCGATCCGCGCGAGGCCGCAGAGGTCGGGACACGGGAGATCGGCGTCGCGGTGGCGGCCTCGACCCTGACCAACATCGTCGTGTTCACCCCGATCGCCTTCATGGAAGGGATCATGGGGCAGTTCTTCTACGCCTTCGGGCTGACGGTCGTCTTCGCCACAGTCTTCTCGATCTTCATCTCCTTCACCCTGGCCCCACTCCTCGCCGCTCGGCTCCTCCACGCCAACGAAACGGAGCACGAGCGAGAGCACAGCTGGTTCGCGCCTCTCTGGAAGCGCTGGGATCGCGGCTATGCGGCGCTGGAGGAGCGTTACCGGAGCGGGCTCTCCTGGGCGGTCGGCAGGAAGCGCAACGGGTGGATGGTCATCGGAGGTGTCGTGATCTCGTCGGTCCTCATCCTCGGAGTCTCGGCCGCCTTCGTCGGCGCCGACTTCATTCCGAGCGGAGAGGAGGGTGCCGCGCAGGTCACGATCGAGCTGCCCCCCGGCACCGCGATCGAGCGGACCTCGGAGATGGCCGCCGAGGCGGAGCGGCGCATCCTCGGGGTGAGCGGCGTGCAGTCGACGCTGACCACCATCGCCGGTGGCGGTGATGGAATGATGGGAGGCGGGGGGGGAGGCGCGACCGAGGCCGAGATCCTGGTGACCTTCGAAGAGGGAACGAATCTCGGACCCGGATTGCGGGAGATCCGTCAGCGGCTCGCCGGGCTACCGGACACGCAGATCACGGTGATCGCGACCGATCCGGCGGCGGCCGGCCCCGGGGGCGCGCCGATCCAGATCGACGTAGCCGGACCCGACTACGCGGTCCTCGAGCGGGTTGCCCTCGAGATGGAGAGGACGCTCGCCCGGCTTCCCGAGCTGTCGGACGTGGTGAACACGATGGATCAGCCGCGCACGGAGCTGGTCTTCCGTCCGGATCGCGGCGCGCTCGCCGATTACGGTCTCACCGTCGCCCAGCTGGGGAGCGTGGTCCGCGCGTCCATCGACGGCGCGCTCGCCGGGGTCTACCGAGGCGAGATCGGTCGCGAGCTCGAGATCCGAGTGATGCTGATCCAGGAGGCGCGTGAGCGGCCCGAGCAGCTCGGACAGATCGAGGTGCGGACCCCCACCGGGACCGTGCCGCTCTCCGCGCTCGGCAGCTGGCGCGAGGAGGCCGCACCCGGCTCCATCCAGCGGACCGACCGCCAGCGCTCGATCCGGATCGAGACGCAGCTCGGCGCAGCGGATCTGGGAGGTGCCGTGGGCGCGATCGAGCGTGCCATGGGTGATGTCTCCATGCCTCCGGGATACGATTGGTCGATCGGCGGTGACTTCGAGCTGTTCTCCGACGCGCTCGGCGGGATGCTGATGGCGCTCCTCCTCGCCGTCCTTCTCACGTACATCGTGCTGGCGATGATCCTGGAGTCGTTCATCCATCCCTTCACGATCATGCTGACGCTTCCGCTCGGGGCGGTCGGGGCCTTCCTGGGGCTCTTCCTGGCCGGGCAGTCGATGAACCTCTTCAGCATGATGGCAATCGTGATGCTGGTCGGAATCGTCGTGAACAACGCGATCCTGATCCTGGACTATACCGCCCAGCTCAGGCGGGAGGGGAAGTCCATCGGAGATGCACTTCTCGAGGCCGCGCCGGCGCGTCTCCGGCCCATCATCATGAGCAACGTGGCGATCGCGGTCGCCCTGCTGCCGCAAGCCCTCGCCCCTGGAGATGGGGCCGCCATTCGCGCTCCCATGGCGGTGGTGACGATCGGGGGCGTGCTGGTGGCCGCCGTTTTCACCCTCTTCCTTATCCCGGTGATCTACACCAAGCTCGACCGGTTCGCCTTCGCTGCACGCGTGCACGAGCGTGAGGAGCGGGAGCGACTCTCCGCCGGGCCCGACCACGACCTGCTTCCCGCGGGAGGTGACTGATGCACATGAGTGAGAAGTACCGAGAGGTGGCGTTGACGCGACGCGATGAGAGTCGCCGGCAGGTGGAGGACCGGAGGCTCCTCTTCTACGGCTTCGGCGCACCCCAGCCGGTGAGCTCTTCCCTGCCCCGTCCGGAGCGAAAAGCGGGTCGCCTGGCGAAGGAAGATTGAGCGGATGTCCGCCGCCCTTCTCCGGGAGTCGTGCCACCTCACAGTCCACCAGCCGGGACCCTCCGAACCGATCGGGGTACATCATTTGCGAGATCGCCCGCGAAATCGCGGTCCGGAACTCCAATGCCCACGGTAATTTATGCGCAAGATCGCCTTCTGGTCGGCCGTCGTCGGCACCCTCGTCCTTCCGGGGTGTGACGCCGGCAATTCCGCGGAGCCCGCGGAGGAGCATACCGTCCCGGCATCCGCCGACGCCACCATCTACTGGGAGGCCGAGCATCTCACCGGTGAGGACCTGGATCGCGCCCGCATGGACATGGGGTGGCGGAACGTGGTGGAGGTCGACGCCGCGGACTGGGAAGGGGACGGGGACAATCCCGAGTCGTGGGAGGACATCACGGCGGAGGCGGTGAATCGGGGGGACATCCATCTCCCGCTCCTCTCCGGAGCCTCCGGCCCGTCGGTGCTCCGGGTCCAGATCCTCCTCGACCGGGCCCTCTTCTCCCCCGGCGTCATGGACGGTCGCTGGGGTGCCAACACCGAGAAGGCGGTTTACTGGTTTCAGAGCCGCGAGGGGCTGAGCCGCACCGGCCAGGTGGACAGGGAGACGTTCGAGCGGCTGGTCGAGGCAGCCGGCGAGCCGCGGGTCCTGGCGCGCGAGCACCGGCTCAGCGAGGACGACGTCGCAGGCCCCTTCGTAGAAATTCCGGACTCCATCTACGATAAGGCCGAGCTCGACTGCCTGTGCTACGAGTCCCTCTCGGAGAAGCTGGGGGAGATGTTTCACTCTACCCCCGAGCTGCTCGAGAAGCTCAACCCGGAGAAGGATCTGGACGCGCTCGAGGCGGGACAGATCATCCAGGTGCCAAACATCCGCGAGTCCGACGCCGGCCAGGGAGCCCGCATCGCCCGGCTCGTGGTTTCGGACGCCGGACGATACCTCCATGCCGTCGACAGCGACGACCGTATCGTCTTCCATTTCCCCTCGACGCTCGGCGCCCGATACGATCCCTCTCCGCAGGGCGACTTCCGCGTCGTCTCCATCACCGAGAACCCGTGGTGGCACTACCAACCGGGCATCCTGGAGCACGTCGACGACGATGACGAGGAGGCGATGATCCCCCCCGGCCCCAACAACGCCGTGGGCGTGGTATGGATGGCCCTCTCGAAGGAGCACTATGGAATCCACGGAACCAGCGCGCCGGAGACGATCGGCTACGCCTCTTCCGCCGGTTGCGTGCGACTCACCAACTGGGACGCGCTCTTCCTCAGCCAGAGGATCGATGAAGGGGTCGATGTGAGCTTCCGGGATACGGACGGCAGGTAACCGAACGGCCCGGACCGCTTTCGCGGCCGGGCCTCCCTTTCCCGCGGCGCCCTTCTCTCCACCCCTCCCCATGACCCACCCGCTCGAGCGACTCTTGGCCGGCCGAACCATGGCCACGCGGTACCGGATCATCGAGCCGCTCGGCCATGGGGGGATGAGCGTCGTCTTCCGTGCCGAGGACACGCGGCTGGAGCGGGAGGTGGCCGTCAAGGTCCTCTTCCTTCCCGGGGAGCGGGACGACGGCACCGCTCGCGAGCGCTTCCGCCGGGAGGCCGGCGCCGCCGCCCGCATTCCCCCGCACCCGAACGTGGTGCAGGTCTACGATTTCGGCCGGGACGAGGAGACGGCGCTCGACTTCATCGTCATGGAGCTGCTCCGGGGGCGGGATCTGGGCGCCGTTCTCCGCTCCGGTCGCGTTCCGGCCCCGCGGGCGCTGCGCGTCCTGCGCGAGGCGGCGCGGGGGGTGGCTGCCGGGCACCGCGTCGGCATCGTGCACCGGGACGTGAAGCCGGGCAACATCTTCCTGATGGGCCGAAGCGACGGCGAGGACGTGAAAATCCTCGACTTCGGCATCGCCAAGGTCTTCGACGCCGTCGGGAGCGGGGATCTCACCGTCGCCGAGATCGGTCCGCACTCCCCGGCCTTCGCCTCCCCGGAGCAGCTGCGCGGCAGCGAATCCATCACCCCCGCCTCCGACGTCTATCAGCTCGGGCTCGTCGGATACGAGCTCCTGACCGGCGAGCGGCCGTTCTCCGGGAAGGCGGCGGAGCGACTCGGGGAGATGGAGTCCGGCGGCCTTCCCCACCGCGGTGACTGGAACCACCTCGATCCCGAGCTGCGGGAAGTCCTTACCCGCGCGCTCCATCCGGATCCAGCCCGACGCCACCGAAACGCCGAGGAGCTCGCTACCGCCCTCTCTCGCCTCAATGTCCCGGCGGAGGGAGACCACCCGGACGTGACCGAGGACGAGCTCGACCGCACCGCGCCGGCGCCTTCCACCGGCGCCGACGAGACCGCCCTCGCCCGGCCCCCGGCGTCGTCCCCCGCACCCGCACCCTCAGCACTGCCGGACCACCGACGGCGCAACATTCTGCGCGGCGCCGCAACTCTGGTCGGACTCCTCGTCATCGGCCTGATCGTCTGGTCCGCCGGGACCGGCGACCCCGGCGAGCCGCCCGAGCCCGGCTCCACCCTTCCCGAGGAGGAGCGGACCGTCTTCCAGGTGCTGGCCGTGGATGCGGCCGCGCGCTGGGCGGATCGGGGCGAGGCGGTGGACGAGTCCACCGAGCGGCTGGCGGTCATCCGCACCATCGAGGACGTGCACGAGGCGTGGATGCTGGGGGAGATGGGGCGCTTCGCCGCCCACTACGCGGAGACCGTGGACTCCTACGGCGAGTCCGGGCTCATGCGCTGGGCGCTGCGGGAAAGGGAGGAGGCGCGCCGGGAGGAGTTTCCCGAGGCCTCGGTGCGCCTCTCCGCGATCGAGGTATCCTTTCCGGAGGAGGATGTGGCCGAGGTGGAGCTGATCCGCGACTGGAGGAATCCGGATCCGGACGATCCGCGGGAGGTCCGCGCGCGGCAGGAGTACCGGCTCGAGCGCCACCAGGGGCGGTGGCTGATCACCCTCGAGCGGGACGCGGAGATTCTGCGGGAAGAAGGGGTGGAGTAGCCGGGGCGCGAGGCGCTGCCGGCTTAACGCAGCTTCCTCCGCTCAGGGCGGTCCCCGCCCCCTTCCCCTCCCGGGCGGCTCCCGCTGTGGCGGTGGCGGCTCCCCCCAGATGATCCCGGGCCAGCGGCGTCGCTCCGCTTCACGCGCCTCTCGTGCCTCCCGCTCACGCTGCTGCTGCAGGCGAAGTTGCTCGCGCGCTCGCCTCTCCTCTTCCGCGCGGTCGGCGGCCGCCTGCGGCATGACGAGGCGCGTCGCGGTGACGACCCCCTCCCAGTCGAGCGCTCCCCTGATCCATACTGTATCCTCCGGAGCCAGGTGCCGCAGCGCCACCCCTTCCCCAGCCTCGCTCTCAACCTCGGCATCCTCGGGTATGGCGACGCGGAGATCGATCATCATCTCCCCATTGCGGGGGCGGAAGAGGATCCGTCGCGCGGCCGGATCCGTGGCCAGCACGGTGCCCCGGGCCTCGAAATCGGGGTCGCTTTGCGGCGGAGCTCCGAAGCGGAGCCCGTTCACCACCGCGAGGGAGCCGCGACGGAGGTGGACCGCCTCGGGAACCGCGAGCCCGGTCTCACCGTCGAGGTGGATGCCCACCAGATCCACCGTCTCCCGCGCCGACACCTCGTGCAATCGCATACCCGCCACCTCCTCCCCGCCATTTCCGAAACGGAGGTCGACCGGGCCCGCGGGAACCCCCTCCAGGAGGAAGCGTCCATCGCGCACCGCCCGGCGCTGCGGCACGCCGACCGCCCAGACGAAGAGGGTGTCCTCCGGGCCCTCGTCAAGGGCGAACGAGCCGCGCACGGTGACGGAATCGTCGCACCCGACGAGCAGGGCGCCGACGAGCAGCACCACCGCCACGGCAGAAGTTCTCGCGGTCATCCGCTCCTCGCCTCCTCCATCGGCAGCATCAGCCGATCACGAATCCGGTCGTGAACCTCCTCCGACAGCGCCTCCGGCTGGGCATCTCCCCACTCGCCGGGGGGAAACGGCGGGAGGACGCGAACATGGATATCGGACGGCCGGATGGCCCACCGATCGGGCTGCATGATCTCGAAGCTCCCCTCGATGGCCACCGGCACGATCGGAACGCCCGCCTCCCGCGCCAGAATAAAAGCACCCCGCTTGAACGGTTGGACCTGACCGTTCCGGGACCGCGTCCCCTCCGGAAAGATGATCACTGCGCTGCGCTCGGCGCTGATCCTGCGCCCCGCCTCCCGCAGGCTCTCCATGGCGCGCCGTCGGTTGGAGCGGTCGAGAGAGATGTGGCCGGCCGCCCGCCAAGCCAATCCGAAGAAGGGGATCTTCTCCAGGTCCTTCTTCCCCACGAAGTGGAATGGCAGGGGGAGGACTGCCGCCAAGGCGAAGATGTCGTAGAAGGAGAGGTGGTTCGAGACCACGATCTGCGGCTCGTCGCTCGAGAAGCGCTCGGGGTGATGGACGTGGACCCGCACCCCGCTAACCCGGAGGGCGGTCCGCGCCCAGTTCCGCGTGCACCAGTAGTAGATCCTGCCACGGACGCGGAAGAGCGACGCCATCATGGCGATCGACCCGAAGAAGAGCGTCGCCAGGGTGAGGGTAAGCGTCACCCAGACGGCACGGATCACGGCGCGGAGAAGTGCTGGAAGCCATGCAGGTCGAGCGGCTCGACACCCCCGTCGGATCGCCTCCACGAGACACCCGCCCCCTCCTCCACCACGCCTACCCGCGTGAGGGGCAGATCGAACTCCGCTGCGAAGGCGGCGGCGTGCGCCTCCAAGGCACCGGGTGCGGCGGTGAAGCACAGTTCGTAATCCTCCCCGCCGGCCACCGCGTAGCGCAGGGCGTCGCCGTCATCCGCCGTCTCGGTGCGGACCGCAGGATGAACGGGAATGGCGTCCCGCTCCAGAACGAGGGACACGCCGCTCGCCGAGGAGATGTGCGCGGCATCGCCGGCAAGCCCGTCGGAGAGATCGATCATGGCGGAGGGGAGCTTCCGCTCGGCGAGCCAGCGCGCCTCCCGGATCCGCGGGATGGGGCAGGCAAAGGCCTCCTCTGCCTCGCGGTGCGGGATCTCCCCGCGGAGGAGCCGGGCCACCGTGACCGAGGCGGCGCCCAGCCGGCCCGTGACCCAGATCTCGTCGCCGGGAGTGGCGCCGGAGCGGAGCACCGGCGCCGGACATTCGCCGAGCACGGTGACGTCGATGATGATCGGCCCCGGCGAGCGTGTCAGATCGCCCCCCAGGACCACGCACCCCGATCGGTCGGCCGCCTCCCGGACGCCGTCCATCACGTCCATCGCCAGATCGTCCGTCTCCTCCTCGGCCACGGCGAGGGCGCAGAGCAGCCCGATCGGACGGGCCGCTACGGCGGCCAGGTCGCTGAGCGCCGCCGACGCCGCACGACACCCGACTTCCCGCGGCGTCAGCCACTCGCGCCGGAAGTGCACGTCCTCGACGCTGAGGTCGACGGAGACGGCGATCCCGTCTCCCGTCACCACCGCACAGTCGTCGCCGGGCCCCACCCGCACGTCCTCCCGCCCCAGGCGGGGCGCATGGGGAAGGAAGCGGCGGATCAGATCGAACTCCGCGCCGGGGGCGAGGTTCAGGTGGTTGTCGGTCATGGTGCTCTCGCGGTTCGCTGCTGGCGGCTCCCTGCTCGCACGCCGTTGGTCGGGCAACCGGGCACGGGGAGATCGGGTCCCGCCACTCCGGCGGGCGTCACTCGCACTTATTGCCAGCTGCAAGCCACGAGCAGCGAGCCGCCGCCTCAGTACGCCGGCGGATCGCTGGCCGGAAAGGATTCCTTGGAGCCCTCCTCCACCGCATCGTCCGGCGTGGCCGGATGGTCCGGACGCTGGCTGGTCGAGGCCATTCCCGCCGACACCGCGCCCACCTCCTTCTTCCCGGTGAGGAGCTGGCGAAGGACGAAGTGGAGGATTCCGCCGTTCCGGTAGTAGAGGAACTCCTGCGGCGTGTCGATCCGCACGATGGCGGTGAACTCGATGCTGTCGCCGTCGTCGTTCGTGGCGCGAACGGTGAGCTCGCGGCTCTCCGAGAAGCCCGTCTCCACCCCCTCGGCCAGCCCCAGGATGTCATAGCTCTCCTGGCCGGTGAGGTTGAGCGCCCGAGCCGATGCCCCTTCCTGGAACTGGAGCGGCAGGATCCCCATTCCCACCAGGTTCGACCGGTGGATCCGCTCGTAGCTCTCCGCGATAACCGCCCTCACCCCCAGGAGCTGCGGCCCTTTGGCGGCCCAGTCACGACTCGAGCCGGATCCGTACTCCTTTCCGGCGATGACGACGAGGGGTGTGCCCGCCTCCCGGTACTTCACCGAGGCGTCGAAGATCGACATCTCCTCGCCGCTCGGAATATGCGTGGTATACCCACCCTCGGTTCCCGGGGCCAGGAGGTTGCGCAGGCGGACATTGGCGAAGGTGCCGCGCATCATCACCTCATGGTTGCCCCGCCGGGAGCCGTACGAGTTGAACTCGCGCGGCTCCACCCCGTGGTCCATGAGATACTTCCCGGCCGGCGAGCTGCGCAGGATGCTCCCCGCGGGGGAGATGTGGTCCGTGGTGACGCTGTCTCCCAGCAGCGCGAGGAGCCGGGCGCCACGGATGTCCTCGACCTCTCCGGAAACCTCCCGCGTCATTCCCTCGAAGTAGGGAGGCAGCTTCACGTACGTGCTGTCGTCCTCCCAGGCGAAGAGGTCGCCTTCGGGCGTCTGCAGCGCAGCCCAGTTCTCGTCCCCCTCGTACACCTCGGCGTAGTTGCTGGTGAACATCTCGGAGCGGACTGAGCGCTCGATGACCTCGGCCACCTCGGCCTGCGTCGGCCAGATGTCCTTGAGGAAGACGGAGCGCCCGTCCGCATCGGTGCCGAGCGGCTCGTTGTACAGATCGACGTCCATCCGTCCGGCCAGCGCGTAGGCCACCACCAGCGGGGGGGACATCAGATAGTTGGCGCGGACCTCCGAATTGATCCGTCCCTCGAAGTTACGATTCCCCGAAAGTACCGAGCAGACCACCAGATCCCCCTCCTGGACGGCCTGGGAGACGGCCTCCGGGAGCGGACCCGAGTTGCCGATGCAGGTGGTGCAGCCGTAGCCGACGGTATGGAATCCGAGCTTCTCCAGATCCTCGGTGAGCCCGGCCTCGTCGAGATAGCTGGTCACCACCTTCGAGCCGGGCGCCAGGGAGGTCTTCACCCACGACCTGGACCGGAGCCCCTTCTCCGCCGCCTTCCGGGCCAGGAGGCCCGCTGCGACCATCACCATCGGGTTCGAGGTGTTGGTGCAGCTGGTGATGGCGGCGATGACGACCGAGCCGTGATCCACGCTGAACTCCTCCCCGTCGATCGTGCAGCTGACGGCGGTGGGGGATTCGTCGCGGCCGCCCTCTCCCCACTTCTTGTGCTTCATCTCGTCGCCGGTGCCCGGCAGGAGCTCCGGGAGCACCCGCTGGAAATCGCGCTTGGCCTGCGAGAGCCGCACCCGGTCCTGCGGGCGCTTGGGCCCCGCGATGCTCGGCTCGACGCTGTTCAGGTCGAGCTCGAGGGTGTCGGTGTACTCGGCTTCCGGCGTCTCCGGCGTATGGAAGAGGCCCTGCTCCTTCATGTACGCCTCGACCAGCGCCACGCGATGCTCCGAGCGCCCCGTGAAGCGCAGGTAGCGCAGGGTCTCCTCGTCCACCGGGAAGATGGCGCAGGTGGCGCCGTACTCCGGAGACATGTTGCCGATGGTAGCACGGTCCGCCAGCGGAAGGTGCGACAGCCCCGGTCCGTAGAACTCCACGAACTTGCCGACCACGCCCTTTTTCCGAAGCATCTCGGTGACGGTGAGGACGAGGTCGGTGGAGGTGGCCCCTTCGGGAAGCTCCCCGTTCAGCTTGAAGCCCACCACCTGGGGGATCAGCATGGAGACGGGCTGACCAAGCATGGCGGCCTCCGCCTCGATGCCTCCCACTCCCCAGCCGAGGACCCCGAGTCCATTGATCATGGTGGTGTGGGAATCGGTTCCCACCAGCGTGTCGGGGTACGCCTTCGGCATCTCCTCCCCGTTGATCTCGTCGTCCGAGAAGACGACGCGCCCCAAAAACTCTAGGTTGACCTGGTGGACGATCCCGGTCCCGGGTGGCACCACCTTGAAGTTGTCGAAGGCCCCCTGGCCCCAGCGAAGAAAGGCATACCGCTCCTCGTTCCGCTCGAACTCGCGCTCGACGTTGATGAGGAACGCGGCGTCCGACCCGTACGCGTCCACCTGCACGGAGTGGTCGATGACCAGCTCGGCCGGCTGGAGCGGATTGATCTTGCGCGGATCGCCGCCGAGCGCGGACATCGCGTCACGCATCGCCGCGAGATCGACGATCGCCGGGACTCCGGTGAAGTCCTGTAGGAGGACCCGTGAGGGGGAAAACGCAATCTCGTCACTCGGCGCGGCAGCGGGGTCCCAGTTGGCCACGGCCCGGATGTCGTCCGCCGTGACCGAGAGTCCGTCCTCGGTACGGAGCTGATTCTCCAGGAGGATTCGCATGGAGTACGGCAGACGTGAGAGATCGACCCCCTCCTTCTCCAGGGCGCTCAGTCGAAAGATCTCGTACTCCCGCTCTCCTACGCGGAGCGTTCCGCGCGCGCCATAGCTGTCCGTCATGCCAGATCTCCAGTTGTACGTTCGTCAGGCCTCGTCTCCTTGCCGCCGCAAGCCCTGATCCGGGCTCACTCTATGCTTCCAATCTAGCGATTTCTCCACGGTTTCGCTCGGGGAAGAGGATGCCGTCCACGTCCTCTTCAGCCGTCACGCAGGACCAGCGTCCGGATCTCGGTCATCTCCTCGATGGAGAAGCGGACCCCTTCCCGCCCCATCCCCGAATCGCGCACCCCGCCGTACGGGAAGTTGTCCACGCGGAAGGTCGGATAGTCGTTGACGATGACCCCGCCGACCCGCAGCTCCCGGTAGGCCTGCCGGATGCGGTCCACATCCCGGGTGAAGACGCCCGCCTGCAGGCCGAAGCGGGTGTCGTTGGCCAGGGCGATCGCCTCGTCGAAGTCATCGTACGGAGTCAGCGTCGCCACGGGCCCGAAGACCTCCTCGGCCTGTACCTTCATCTCCCGCGTCACCTCCTCCAGGACGGTCGGGGGAATCCAGACGCCGTCGCGCTCCGGGCGGAGCGGCGCGCTTGCGCCGGCATTCACCGCCTCCTGGATCCACCCATCGACCCGCTCGGCCGCCTCTCTGTCGATCATCGGCCCGACGACGGTATCCGGGTCCATCGGATCACCCATGGGGAGACCCTCCGCCGCCGTCAGGAATGCATCACGGAAAGCATCGTAGACCGGGCGGTGCACGAGGAGCCGCTGGACCTTGATGCACACCTGGCCCGCGGAGGCGAAGGCACCGACCGCACACCGCTCGGCCACCGAGTCGAGATCCACGTCCTCGTGAACGATGCAGGCGGCGTTGCCGCCCAGCTCGAGCGCCACACGCTTCTTTCCGGCGATGGACTTGAGGTGCCACCCCACACGGTCTGAGCCGGTGAAGCTAAGAAGGCGCACCCGCTCGTCCCTCACCATGCGCTCGGCCACCTCCGGCTGGCAGTGGAAGGCCGAGAGCGCCGTCTCCGGGACGCCGGCGGCGAGGCAGATCTCCACCAGCCGAAGCGCGGAGACGGGCGCCTGCATCGGCACCTTGAGGATGATCGGGTTTCCGGCGGCGATGGCCGGCCCCAGCTTGTGCGCGGTCAGGTTGACCGGGAAGTTGAACGGAGTGATGGCGGCCACGAGGCCCACCGGGACCCGCCCCCAGAAGCCGGAGTAGCCCTCGCTCGCACGGGTAATATCGAGCGGCAGGACCTCTCCTCCCAGCCGCCGCGCCTCCTCGGCAGACAGGGTGAAGGTGCTCACGGCCCGGTCGAGCTCGGAAAGGGAGAAGCGGATCGGCTTCCCCGTCTCCCGGGTGATGGTCTCCGCCAGCTCCTCACGACGGCGCCCGAGCTCGTCGGCGACGCCCCGCAGGATCTCGGCGCGCTCTCGCCGGGTGAGCTCCGCCATCTCACGCTCTGCCTCGACCCCCGCGGAGATGGCGTCGTTCACATCCCCCTTGGTGGCGAGCGGTACGCGGGCGAAGAGCTCGCCGCTCTGCGGGGACCGGATCTCGTCCGTCTCTTCGGAAGAGACCCCGTCTCCCGAGATCCGGTTCAGTACGGGGTGCACCGGACTATCCGACCTCGACCACCGTCTTGAGGTCATCGTGCCCCTTCTCCTTCAGCGCCTCAGCGGCGTCGTCCAGTGAGACGCGGGAGGTGATGAAGCGCTCGAGCGTCCCCGGCCACCGCTCGCGGATCTCCAGGAGGGATTCGATGCCGTTCTCGAAGTCGCGCCGGCTCGCATTCACCACCCCGACGGCCACCCGGTTCCCCATGACCATGTGATTGTTGAGGTCGTCGGACGGGAGCTCGACGGTCTCGTTTCCATTGGTGACGCTAAGCAGACAGCCGATGCCATTCACCTCGAGGTGCGACAGCCCTTCCCAGACTAGCGGACTGAAGCCGGTTCCCTCCACGAAGATGTCCGCCGGGCCGAAATCCTCCATGATCTCGTCCATCTCCTTCTCCTCCGAATCCTGATACCGGATGCAGGCATCGTCGAAGATCTTCTTGCGAACCCCCTCGTTGGGGCCCCGGGAGTATACCAGGACGTCCAAGCCGCGGAGACGGCCTTCGAGAGCCGAGAGTATTCCCATGTTTCCCGCCCCGGTCACGAGCATCCGCTCCGGCTCCCAGTAGACTCGGCTCTGGATCGAGTCGATCTGCCGGAAGGTCTTCTCTATGATGGAGATGGGCTCGAGCCAGACGGCCACGTCCTCCAGATCGCCCGGGACCTTGACCAAGAACTCCGGGTGCTCCACATACGCCTCCCGCATGAAGCCATGCCGTCCCTTGATCCCCCGTTCGGTGAAGTTGCCGGTAAGGCAGAAATCGATCTCCCCATTCCGGCAGTTGACGCACCCTTCTGGACAGGGGCGGCGAACGGTCGGCACGACGATGTCTCCCTCCCGGATGCCCCGGCCGTCGTCCGGAGCGCGCTCCACCCGACCCACGCACTCGTGTCCGACGACGAGGAAGTCGTCCCCCCTGGGAGCTTCGCCGTACTCTCCGGCGTTTATCTCACGGTCGGTCCCGTCGATGCCGACCTCGAGCACCTTCATGAGGCACTGGTCGTATTCGGGCTCGGGGACCTCAATCTCCTCGATTCGGGCGGATTCCTCCTCCTCGGGGGTGATCACCACGGCGCGGATCTTTTCGCTCATCTCGGTATGCTGGGCAAGGGTCATCGAAGACCGCCGAGCCAAGCAAGATCGGCACCGGGAGACGACGAAGCCGAGCGGTATCGGCAGCCTGCTCCGAGCGTTATCATCTTTCACGGATCGATTCCCCAGCCTTTCCCAGCCACCTCGAGAAAGCATGACCCGGGAAGTCATCGTCGTCGGAGACAAGGTCCTCATCAAGCCGGACGAGGAGAGCACCAAGACCCCCTCCGGCCTCTATCTTCCGCAGGGAGTTGCGGAGAAGGAGAAGGTCTTCGGGGGTTACATCGTGAACGTCGGTCCGGGGTACCCCACCGTGCAGACCGGCGTCGAGGGGGAGGCGTGGAGCCGGGGAGATGAAAGAGAGATGCGCTACGTGCCGCTCCAGGCGCGCAAGGGCGATTACGCCATCTTCCTGAAGAAGGAGGCCATCGAGGTGGAGATCGACGAGGCCAAGTACCTCATCGTGGGCCACAACACCATTCTGCTGTTGATCCGGGATCCCGGATTCCTGCGGGGCGGCTCGTGAGCGAGGACGGGCAGATGGACGATGCCGACTATCCTGTCTTCACCAAGGCCGGCGATGCCCGGAAGGAGGTGGACGAGATTCTCCAGAGCCTGAAGGAGGCGTCGAGTGCGGACCAGCACGCCCTCGGATTCCACAAGCACCTCTACGTGGCCCGCGCCGGGATGACCGTCGTCTTCGTCACAGGTCGAACCACCCCGCTCGCCGAGGCCCTCCGGGAGCGGAAGGGATGGACGGAGCCCCGGGAGAAGCCCCAGGCCTGACCGACCGTCTCCGCTCCTACCGCGCTCGCCTGCGTTTCCGCTCCGGCGGTCGCGGGCGTGTCATCAGCCAGACGAGGACCCCGATTCCGCCGAGCACCATGAGCAGGCTCAGCGTCTGCCCCATGGTGAGCGGCCCGAGAACCGTCCCGACCGGATCGTCCGGCCCCCGGAACTGGGCGTCCGGCTGCCGGAAGATCTCCACGAAGGAGCGGAAGGTGCCGTAACCGATCAGGAAGATCCCACCGAAGACCCCGTCGGGGAATCGCCGGCTGCTCCGCCGCATCCACCAGAGGATTCCCCAGAGGATGGCGGCCAGCACGAGGCCTTCCAGGAAGGCCTCATAGAGCTGCGACGGGTGCCGCAGCGGAACCTGATCGCGGACCGCCTCCCAGGCGCTCGTCTCGTACGCCTGGTTGATGATCTGCTCCCGCTCGCGGAGAGAGCGAGCCTGATCCGCCCCGAGCGCGCGGATCGCCACCGGGTCGGTGGGAAAGCGCATGGCCCAGGGCACCGCTTCCGTGGTGACCCGCCCGAATAGCTCCCCGTTGATGAAGTTCGCCACACGAACCGCACCGATCCCGAACGGGGCCGCGAGAACGATCCCGTCGGCGAGGTTGAGGAAGGGGATCCCATGCTTCCTCCCGAACATGTAGCCGGCGATGATGATGCCGGCCAGTCCTCCATGGAAGGAGAGCCCGCCCTCCCAGATGCGGATGATCCGGGCCGGGTCCTCGGCGAGCCTCCCCGCGTCGTAGAAGACGATATAGCCGAGGCGAGCGCCGATGATGAGGCCGAGGACAAGCCAGACCAGGAGGTCACCGATAGCGTCCGGGTCGATGCGCAGGAAATCCTGGCGCGCCATCCAGCGGAGGAGGAAGTACGAGATCGTGAACCCGACCACGTACATGAGCCCGTACCAGCGGAGATCGAACGGTCCGGGGAGCTCCAGCAGGACAGGATCGATCCGCGGGTAGCGGATCTCGAGGAGAATCGCGCCCAACATGATGAGAGCGGGGGGGAGTGTCATCTCAACGCCACCCCGATCCGCGATGCGCCCACGATGGCGAGATCGGCGTCGAGCTCGTCAGGAACGGCCCCGCGCCTCGGCCTCGGCACGACGCATTTCCCACAGCGCGCGCTCCGAGCTTCCCTCGGGATGCATCTCCGCGAGCTCGGCATAGAGGTCGGCGGCCGCTCCGAAGTCGCCCGTCTCCTCCCGGAGCAGCGCCGCCGAGGCGAGGCCCTCCTCCCGCTGGTACTCGTAGCGGGCGTCGCGGCCGACATTCAGGTAGCTGTCGATGGCCGAGTCCACCTCCCCCTCCGCGGCGTACGCCCCACCCAGGAGGAGCTCCGCCTGCGCGTCGAGCGCCGATCTTCCCACGCGGCGGCGCGTGCCTTCCAGAACGTCGATCGCGGCCTGCGTGTTCCCCTCCTCCAGGTGGAGGCGTGCGAGCGTCACCCGCCCCTCCCTCGCGTACGGCGTGCCGTCGAAGCGGTCGATGTAGTCCTCGAGCTCCCGGATGGCGACCGGGGGATTAGCCGCAGCGATCGTCTGCTCCATCTGCATGTACTCGATGGCAGCACGCTCGTGGAGGTCGGCGCGGTAGGAGCGGTAGTAGAGGAACGCACCCAGCCCCACGACCACCAGAACCGCGACGGTAATGAGGATCCGTGCGTTCTTCTGCGCCCACACCGAGAGCGCGAGTGCCCGCTCCGAGAAATCGTCGTCCGCGGGTGCCTGCTGCGTCGGACCGGGCCGACGGGGGGGTGGCTTGGCCATGTATTGTCTGAAATCGAGGCGCGAACCGTCGCGACGACGGGTACGGAGGGTAGCATGACGGCCGCATCGGCCCGCACATCCGTGATAAACCCGGAAAGTTACGCACCCCGGGCGGGATGGTCAACCAAGGCGAAAGATTCCACGGGAGGGAGGGAGAGTGCCCCCGGCAGGACTCGAACCTGCTACCTCGGGATTAGGAATCCCGCGCTCTATCCTGATGAGCTACGAGGGCGGCGCCGCATTCGTCCGAAAGCGCGCAGCCGTATAACTTAACCGCGCCGCGCAGGCACGGTCAACCGATCAGCGCGACGCCAGGCGGGGCAGGAGAAGGACCGGATCGATCGGAAAGCCGTCCCAGCGGATCTCGAAGTGCAGATGATCTCCGGTAGCGTTCCCCGTGCGGCCGATTGCCGCCACCGGCTGCCCGCGGCGTACCGTCTGGCCGGTGCGGACGTAGATGGTGGAGGCGTGGGCGTAGAGGGTCACCACATCACCCCCGTGGTCGATGATCACCGTCTGCCCGTACCCTCCCCGCCACCCCGCGAAGGCCACGCGGCCGTCTCCTGCCGCATGGATCGGGTCACCTCCGCGGCCCGGGAGGTCGATGCCGTCGTGGTGACGCTGCCCCCTGGGCCCGTAAGGGGAGGTCACCGAAGCATCCGCGGGCAGCGGGAGGGGCCAGACGAAGCCGCTCAGCCGATCGGCGAGAGCACCCGTCGTAATCACGCCTCCCCGCGTGGTCATGCAGCCACTCAGCAGGACCACGGCGAGGAGCCCGAGCAGGGGGAGACGCGAGCGCATGACCGGGATCAGTCCTCGGAACGCCGCTGTGAGGCTCCGAGCACGAAGCCGGTGAGGAGGAGGGCGAGCGGGTCGTTTTCGCTGGAGCGGAGAAGCTCGTCGAGAGACGAGGACCTTAGCCGGTCCGCGACTCCCTCGAGTCGGTCCGCGATCCCCTCGAGAACCTCCCTGGTGCCCGCCTCTGCCAGCGCCTCCAACGCGTCACCGGTAGAGACCTCCTCCACCGCTTCGTGATCTTCCTCCACGAAGGAGAAGACCTCCTTCCGACGCTCCCCGTCCGGTTCACCCTCGAGGTCTTCGGCTTGGAAAGGCGCAGGCTCGCCGGTCGGCAGGGCGGCGATCTCCGCCCGATCCTGGTCGGTCTCGAGGGCCTCGAAACCCGTGCCGTCGCTGCCAAGCGAGGAATCCTCGCCTGCCTCGGTGGTCTCGAAACCCGCGCTGTCGCTGCCCGCCCAGGGATCCTCGTCCACGGTGTGGTCGTCCGGCACCACGCTCTCGTCGTTCACCTCCCCGCCGCTCACCTCGTCCGTGACCCGAGCCTCCTCGAGGGCCAGGACAGGGCGCCTGCTCTCCTCTTCATCGGAGGGCTCCGACGCGAACGCGAAGCGCCGGCAGGCGGGACCGGCGATGGGGGGAAGAGCCGATTCCCCCAGCCATTCGTCACGCTCTGTCGTCGAGGTGCGACGCGGGGACACCGCCGGTCCGGCGAGCTCGTGCTCGAAAGAATGGCGTTCCATGGGGCAGGAAGGGTGGAGGGAGATGGGTTGATGAAAGCTATTGTGCCGGCCCCCGGTGTCAAATCGTCAAGGCGTCCGCTCCACCTCGACCTCCTCCGTGGTTCGGCGGCCCATGCGGGTCACGCCGAAGACGAAGAGAAAGCCGGCCATCGCGAGCGCGAGCGGGATCATCACCATGTCCAAACCCGGCGGTAGCTGGAGGGCGCGATCCTCGGCCACCCACGGCCAGAGGGCGCGGAGCGCCCCGAGCATCAACCCCACGAGTGCCGCCATCGTCAGGTCGTGGTGGCGATCGAGGAGGTATCCGAGGAGCTTGGAGAAGACCCCCAGCCCGACCACCGCGCCAAGGATGAAGACCGCCACGTAGGGAATGTCGCGCGCGTTCAGCGCGTTGAGGGTCACCTCGTACATCCCCATCACCAGAAGGAGGAACGAGCCACTCACCCCCGGGAGGATCATAGCGCAGATGGCGATCGAGGCGGCCAAGAAGACGATCGGCAGCGCGGGGGCCATCACCTCTCGCGGCGGAAACCCGACGATCAGGAAGGCCACGACGGCCGCCACCAGGGCGGCGAGGTAGTGAATGTTGCGGACGCGGTCAATCCGGGCCCAGGGAATGATGAGCGACCCAGCGATCAGGCCGAAGAAGAGCGCGCGAGACTCGACCGGAAAGCGCTCGAGGATCTCCGGGATGAAACGCGCTCCCACCAGCAGGGCCGTGACGATGCCGAGGCCGAGCGGGATCACGAGCCACCAGTATACCTCGCCGATCCTGCCCCGGGCCGAGCGCACCGAGCCGCGGACGACGTCGACCGGGACCGAGGCGAGCGCCCGGATGGAGAGGATCAACCGCTCGTAGATTCCGACGATGAGCGCGACGGTTCCCCCGCTGATTCCGGGGACGATATCCGCGGCCCCCATCATCAGGCCCTGACCGTAGTGAAGAAGCGACTGTACGACGGGGGACCGCTTCGGGTGCTCAGCCATCCGGCCGTTCCGGATCGGGCCACGCCTGCCGGCCGAGGAGCGGAACGAAGGTACACTCCACGGTTCGCACCGTCTCGATCTCCTCGCCGCGGCGCCGGTAGAGGACGAGCTGCTGCATCTCCCGGGAGCCCACGGGGATGAGGAGGCGGCCGCCCTCGGCGAGCTGATCCAGGAGCGCCTTCGGGGGCTCGGGGGCGGCCGCCGCCACGAGAATGGCATCGTACGGGGCGTAGCGCTGCCACCCGATGGTGCCATCTCCCACGAGGAGGGCCACATTCGTGATCCGCCACCGGTCGAGCGCTTCGCGGGCACGGATGGAAAGCTCCCGGACCCGCTCGATCGAGTAGACCCGATCCGCGAGTCGGGAGAGCACCGCAGTCTGATGCCCGCTCCCGGTTCCCACCTCGAGCACCTTGTCGTCCGGCGTAAGCTCTAGCAGCTGCATCGAGTACGCCTGGAGCGAGGGCTGGGAGGCGGTCTGACCGAACCCGATGGGGACCGCCGCATCCTCGTACGCCCGGTGACGCACGGCCTCCGGGAGGAAGTCGTGCCGTGGAATGGCGTCGAAGGCGGCCAGGATGTCCAGATCATCGACTCCGCGGTCGCGGAGCTGATCGATCAGCGCCCGGCGCTGCGCCTCGTATCGGTCCGGCGTCATCCGTCGAGTCCCCACTCTTCGACGTCGCTCAGCAGCGCGTGGTTGGTGAGGTCGAGATGCAACGGAGTGACCGAGACGTACCCGTTGTCCACGGCGTGAAAGTCCGTCCCCTCGGCACCCGACCACTCCACGCCCCCGCCCCCGATCCAGTAGTACGGCCGCCCCCGCGGATCGGTGGCCCGGGTGATGGAGTCCGTGTAGACGCGCCGGGCGAGCGCGGTGACCCGTACCCCACGGACCTCCTCCGGGGGAATGTCCGGCAGGTTGACGTTGAGCAGCGTCTCTGCCGGAAAATCATCGCGGGAAACGATGCGGGAGATGAGCCGGGTGAGCACCGGCAGGAAGCCGGCGATCCTGTCGGACTCCGATCCGATGTACGAGATCGCCACGGCCGGGATGCCGAGGATTGTCGCCTCCATGGCGCCTGCCACCGTCCCCGAGTAGAGGACGTCCTCTCCCATGTTGGCGCCGTGGTTCACTCCCGAAAGAACGAAGTCGGGGCGCCAGTCGAGCAGCTCACCCACGGCCAGCGCCACGCAGTCGGTGGGCGTGCCGTCCACCCGGTAGACCCCGTCGTCCACGCGCTGGGCGCGAAGCGGGAGGCGCATGGTGAGGGAGTGGCTGCTCGCGCTCTGCTCCCGGTCGGGGGCCACGACCCGCACGTCGCCGAGCTCGCGAGCCGCCCTGGCCAGCACCGAGAGGCCGGTGGCCAGGTATCCGTCGTCGTTTGTGCAGAGAATGCGCATTCCGTTCGCTACGAGGGTCGCGGCTGCGTGGGCGGCGGCAACCTACCGGTGCAGGGGGCGGCGGGTCAACCGGGCGGCTCGAGCAGCTCGGCGACCTCGCGAAGCTCGCTGACGACGGCCCCGATCTGAACGCGTTTGAGGGCCTCCCGGGCACGCTCCGCTCCTTCCGCGGATCCGGCTGCACGGTCGAGCTGCTGCTGCGCCCCCTCCACGGTGTAGCGCTCCTCGTGAACGAGCTCGCGAATCCGGGCGATGAGCTCGATGTCTGCCGCCCGGTACACACGGTTCCCCGCGCGGTTCTTGGTCGGCTCGAGCGCCGGAAACTGCGTTTCCCAGTAGCGGACCACGTGCGGCTTGAGGTCGAGAAGGTCGCAAACCTCCCCGATCGAGTAGAACTCCCGGCGGACCTCTCGCCCGATCACGCCCATTCCTCTGCCTTCGGCTCCCTGGTCATCAGGTTGACGACAGCCTCCGCCGCGCGCCTTCCCTCGAAGAGAACTGCATGGACCTCCTCCACGATGGGCATCTCCACCCCGGTCTTGCCTGCCAGAGCATACGCCGATTTCGTGGTGCGCACGCCTTCGGCGACCATGGTCATCTGCGCCAGGATGTCCTCGAGCGAACGGCCGCGCCCCAGCTCCACTCCCACCGACCGGTTGCGGCTGAGCCCCCCCGTGCAGGTCAGGATCAGATCGCCGACGCCGGCGAGCCCGGCGAAGGTCTCGGGAGCGGCGCCGAGCGCAACGCCGAGCCGCGTCATCTCCGCCAGCCCGCGGGTGATGAGCGCGGCCCGCGTGTTGTGTCCCAGCTCGAGACCGTCCACGACCCCGCACGCGATGGCCATCACGTTTTTGAGGGCACCTCCCAACTCCACGCCATGGACGTCCGTGTTCGTGTAGACACGGAAGTAGTCGGTCTGAAAGACGTCCTGGACGCGCCGGGCCACGGTTTCGGAGCGGGAGGCGACGGCCACCGCCGTCGGCCGCTCGCGCCCGACCTCGAGCGCGAAGCTCGGGCCGGAGAGAAAAGCAGCCTTCTCGGCGATGTGCTCCGGCAGAACCTCCTCGAACACCTCCGCCATGGTCATGAGCGAGTCGACCTCGATCCCCTTGGAGGCGCTCACCAGGACCGCCTCGTCGGAGACGTGCGGCGCGGCCTCGGTCATGACATGCCGCGTGACGTGGGAGGGGCTCACCGAGAGGATCACGCCGGCGCCGCTCACCGCCTCACCCAGATCGGAGGTGGCTTCGAGACGACGGTCGAGATCGACCTCCGTGAGGTACCGGGTGTTCCGATGCTCCCGGTTGATGGCGTCGGCGACCTCACTCTCGTACGACCAGACCGTAGTCTGGTGACCCTTCTTCGCGAGAAGGTTCGCGAGCGCGGTCCCCCAGCTGCCCGCCCCGACGACTGCTATGCGTTCACCCGTCATCGTCACCCATTCCCTGCTTCACGTTCTCGACTTTAGGCCCGTCCGGCGATCTGCGGCGTCCGATCCTCGGCTCCACTCCCCGAAGGATTCGGCCGATGTTCGCCCGGTGCGCCACGACCACGAAGAGGGAGACGGCGCAGCCCAGCACCACGACCGGCACGCGGGTCTCCGTGGTGAGGAGCGCCGCGGCCAGTGTCAGCGCGGCGGTAATCGAGGCCAGCGACACGGTCCGCCACACCGCAAGCGCCCCGAGCCAAGCCAGGAGCGCCACCCCCACCGCCGTGGGGGAAAGGGCAAGGAATACGCCGGCCGCCGTGGCAACCCCCTTGCCACCGCGAAAGCCGAGATACACCGGGAAGATGTGGCCCACGATCGCAGCGGCGCCGTAGGCGAGCGTCCACCCCCAAGGCGCTCCGTCCCACAGTCCGAAGAGGAAGACCGGGATGAACCCCTTGACCAGGTCGAACAGGAGGACCGGAACCGCGATCCCCGCTCCGAGGACGCGGAAGGTGTTGGTGGCGCCGAGATTTCCACTCCCGTGCTCGCGAAGGTCGATGCCCCGCGCCCGTCCCGCCAGGTACGCGCTCGGTAGCGCCCCGATCAGATAGCTCGCCACCAGGAAGAGCGCGGGGCTCATTCCTCGCCGCGGCGGTGCCGAAGGCGGATCCGAAGGGGAACGCCGCGGAACGTCCAGGCGCGACGGAAGCCGTTGTGGAGGTAGCGCTGGTAGGCATCCGTCACCGCCTCCGGGAGATTCGACCAGAGGACGAACTCAGGCGGGCTATTCGCCACCTGCGTCCCGTAGTAGAAGCGGACCTCGCGTCCTCCGGAGTGGGGAGGCCGCACCCGCCTCACCAGGTCACCCAGCACCTCGTTCACCTCGTGCGTGGGAATGCGGCGCGCCCGCTCCTCCGCGACCTCGAGGATCAGGGGAAGCACGTTCCGCACGCGCTGGCCCGAGAGCGCGCTGGTGAAGAGCACCGGCACCCACTGGAAGAAGGGGACGCGGTCGCTCAGCGACTTCTCGAAGCGGGGGGCGGTCATCGTCTCCTTCTCCACCAGGTCCCACTTGTTCGCCACCACGATGAGGCCACACCCCGCCTTCCACGCCCGCTCCGCGATCCGGATGTCCTGGTGGTGCATCGGCTCGGTCGCGTCCATGAGGAGGACGCAGACGTCGGCGCGCTCGATGGCGTCCTCCGTTCGGAGGGCGCTGTAATACTCGACCCGCTCGTCGATGCGGGCCTGCCGCCGCAGACCGGCGGTGTCCACGAAGACCATCTCCCGGCCGTGGTATCGGAACGGGGTGTCGATCGAATCCCGGGTGGTACCGGCGGTCTCGGAGACGACCAGTCGGTCCTCTCCCAGAAGGCGGTTCACGAAGCTCGACTTCCCCACATTGGGCTTGCCGATCACGGCCACGCGAAGGGTATCGTCACCCTCCTCGTCGGGAGGCGATTCAGGGAGATGGTCCACGATGGCGTCGAGCACGTCTCCGCTTCCCTTCCCGCTCGCGCTGCTAACTGGAAAGGGCTCGCCGAGACCCATCTCCCAGAACTCGTGATGCCCGGTCGCAGCGTCGCTCCCCAGGTTGTCGATCTTGTTGACCAATAGGACCGTCGGCCGCCCGGAGCGGCGTAGCCGCTGGGCGATGCGGTAGTCGAGCGGGTGCGGCCCCGCCTTGCCGTCCACCATCTGGACGACGACGTCGGCCTCCTCGATGGCGGTCTCCACCTGCGTGCGGATGAGCCGGTCCATCGGCTCGTCCGACCCCTCCACCATTCCGCCGGTGTCGACCACGTAGAAGGCGCGCCCCTGCCACTCCGCGCGGGAGAAGTTCCGGTCGCGCGTAACGCCGGGGCGGTCCTCCACGATCGCGATCCGTTTTCCGAGGACGCGATTGAAGAACGTCGATTTGCCGACATTGGGACGCCCCACCACTGCGACGACGGGTAGCTTCACGATCTGGGAATGACTGGAGATGAGGTCGGGCGGAGCCGCCCGGGCAGCCCGACAATATCCCGCTTCAGCAGCCGGACGTCAAACCGGGGAACCTGGCTCCGGCAGCTCTCCGCACCACTCGCACTCCCGCGATCCCGGCGGCAGGAGCTCATCGCAGAGGGGACACCGGGCGGTTCCCGAGCTTCCCGGATCGACGTGGCCCAGCACCTCCCGCGCCCGCAGGAAGTGGGACGCCGGAACCAGGACGCGAATCACCGCGAGCTCGCCGTGCGTGACGACGTACAGGTGGTCCTTCTGGGAGAAGACGTGCGCGGGTATTCCCTCGGCGGACAGCCTGGTTTGGACGACGCCGGCATCGAACTCGTCTCCCGCGCCGTGAACCTGGGTCCACCCCTCGATCATCGGAATCTCGCTGTGCTCGCGACACCGGCTATATCCGCGGCTCGCCCGGTCACACGCAGCGCAAAGGGGGATCCGGCAGACAACGCACCGCGCCCGCGCGGTCCGCTCCGGGTGCCTGTTACAGGCCCGCGTCTCCGTGAGCAGACCGCATACGGAGCATGCGTCGGCTTCGTTGAGGCGGGAGCCGCACCGACTGCAACGGTTCGGAATACGTCACCTCGTCTGATTTATGGATCTGGCAGAGACGAAACGGGGGGCGGCCCGCTCGGACCGCCCCCCGTTGCTAGTGCACGACTGCGGGAGGGCTACAGGACCTCGTAGCGATACCCGGTGGCCCGCTCCGTGGTGGGCATGCTCACCTGCAGGTTTGTGGTCTCACCCTCGGCCGGGGCGTTCACCGTAACGGTCTCCGTGCCGAGCTGGCCGGACTCGCCGTAGAAGGTGAAGCGCAGCTGGATGGGCGTCCCCGCCGAGGCCGCGTTCCCCTCGACGATGCCCTGTACCTGGGCGATGTCCTGCGTGGCGTCGAGCTGTATGTTGTCCACCGCGACGGGCAGCTCCTCAGCCCGTTCCGCCCACACCAGCGCGCGATCGGTCTGTCCGAGATCACGGTACGATCCAACGATCAGCAGGTGGACGTGGCGGTTGAGCGGATCCAGCTCGAGCGTCTGCTCTCCGACCGGAATCAGCTCCTCCCACGCTTCCTCGGCGAATAGCGCATTGGTCCGGAAGTACCAGGCGTCCCGGTTGTTCGGGGCCATCTCAGTGACGCGCTCGAAGGCGCGGGCGGCCCGCGCGAACTGATCCGACTGGTACAGCCCCACACCTGCCTCGAAGAGCGCATGCGGCTCCACGCCCGGCGCCTCGAGAAGCTCCTCGTAGATCTCGAGCGCCTCGGCGTCACGACCCATCTGGCCGAGAATCAGAGCGAGCGTGGTCCGCGCCTGGACGTCGTCCGGGTCGCGCTCCACATGCTCCCGGTAGATCTGCTCCGCCTCCTCGTACTGGCCGGTCCGGGCCAGCAGCTGACCGAGCGTCTGGAGGGCCTGGTCACGGGATGCCTGCCGCTCCTCGATCTCCTCCTCTTCGAGATCCCGGATCATCGGGCGCTCGACGGACGCGACGGCCTCGCGGAACATCTCGATGGCCCGCTCGTCCTGACCATCCTGGGCGTAGATGAACCCGAGGTTGGCGAATGCCTGCGGGTGCCTGTCGAAGATTGTGGCCGCCCCTTCCCAGAGCTCACGCGCCCGCTCGATGTCACCGGCGTTGTATGCCTCGATACCCTGGTTCAGCGCCTGCACCCAGGCCATCTCCCGGGCCGGCTCGATCTCGAGCTCGTAGGCCGGGTAAAGCTCCTGGGCGCGATCCCACACCCGGTCCGCCTCCTCGTACTCGTCGACCCCGACGTGGCCGATGCCGGCGAGCCAGTAGCCCTGCGGGTTCTCCGGATCATCCTCCACCGCCTCCAGGGCGGCGTTGAGACCCCGACGGTAGAGGTCGCGAGCCTCCTGGCCCTCGGCCGCCTCGGCCTGGGCAAGGAAGAGGGTGGCCGTCGTCGTCTCCGCGGTCTCGCGCGGAGTCACGCCTTCGGGGTACGGCTCACCGGTGATCGGCGAGACATCCGGGACCCGCTCCATGGCAGGTCCGCAGGCCGCCACGAGCACGGCGAGAACCGCGAGAGAGGCCATCTGAGAACGAACGTTCATTGTCATCGTCTTTCCTGTGAAAAGGACCGCTGCCCCCTACCCTGGCGGCAGCGCCGAAAATCTATGCCGAAAGCGATCAACGATCGCGAAGTTCGGCCAGGACCGCCGCGTGCACCTGTAGCGGCGGCAGGTCGAGCGCGCGTGCAGCACGCAGCACATCGTCGAACTCCGGCTTGGCGCGCTCTCCTCCGTCCGGAAGCGCGGACCGCTTGACGCGGATACGCTGCCCCCGCCACTCCACCGTGTCGATGCGCCGGTCGAGCACCTCCCGTCCGGCAGTCCAACTGCGCAGGCCGATGGTGGTGCTCGAGGCGAGGAGGCACCCTGAGACCGCTGCCTCGTTTCCGGGCGCGGTCAGCGCCTCGATGCGGATCCCGGGGCGTCCCTTCTTCATGACGATCGGAACCGCCACCGCATCCAGCGCACCCGCCTTTCGCAGATCCTCCAGCAGCGGAGGCACGTACTCCGGCGACATATCGTCGAGATCGGCCTGCACGATCCGCACCTCTTCCACCTGGCCACCATCCTCGCGAATGGCGATCAGGCGGAGGCAGTTGGGACGATCCTCGTGCTCCCGCGTTCCCGCCCCGAAGCCGGTGGCCTCCGGGACGAACCGCTCGGGCGGAGCCGCTCCTCCCGTCAGCGACGCGATCAATGATGCGCCGGTGGGGGTCGTACACTCCTTGTCGAACGGAGGATCCGTGACCGGTACCCCCTCGAGGATCTTGAGGACCGCGGGTGGGGGGATGGGGAAGTTGCCGTGCGCCATCCGGCCCCACCCCCGGCCGAGCGCCACCGGTCGGGTATAGAATCGCTCGAAGCCCATCTCCCGGCATCCGGCGACGGCACCGAGCACGTCCACGATGGCGTCGAGCGCCCCCACCTCGTGGAAGTGCACCGCCTCCACCGAGGTGCCGTGGACCTCGGCCTCCGCCTCGGCCAGGAGCGTGAAGGCCGCGACCGCGGACTCCCGAAC
>SKRI01000287.1 GCA_007118565.1 Gemmatimonadota bacterium
GGCCACCGGCGGGAGATCCGCAATCTGCTGGAGGAGTACATCGTTCCCGCGGCGGTGAAGGGCGAGTCGCCCTCGTAGTGCCGCCGATCTCGAGCTGGAGGAGCCGCGAATGGAGCCGGGAGATATGAGAAGGACGATCGGATCGGTGCTGGGGGTGGTCGGGGTCCTTCTCCTCGGCCTGGCTGCCGTGACCGCGGGCGTGCTCCCGCTCGGCGGCGCGGAGCCCTGGAGCGAGGTCCGGCTGGCGCCGGCGACCGCGGCTCCGCCGGTGCTCGAGGTCGTGGACGTCGCTTGGGAACCGGAGCGGCCGGTGCAGGGGACCCTCTTCGAGGTCCGCCTCACCGGGCTGCCCGAGGGTACGGAGGACCTCGCGGGAGAGTTCGCGGGTGAGCCGCTGCACTTCCGGGAATGGGGAGACGGGGAGCGGGTGGCCGTCGCGGCAGCGCCTATCGAGGCCGAGGGTGAGCTGGAGCTCCAGCTCACCCTCCCCACCTCGGCGGGGATGGTGGAGCGGCGGACGATCCCGATCGAGATCGTGCCGGGAGACTACCGGATGGAGCGCCTCACCGTGGCCCCCCGCTACGCCGGGGGCGACCGTCCTCCAGAGCTCCGCGAGCGCATCGCCGCCGAGGCGGCCCGCGCCCGCGCCGTGTCCGCTGCCTCGCACGATACGCCCCGGATGTGGGAGCCGCCCTTCGTCGCTCCCCGCGAGAGCACCATCACCAGCGGATTCGGCCACGGGAGGATCTTCAACGAGGAGGTCCAGAGCCGGCACATGGGGACCGACTTTCGCGGAGCGGTGGGTGCCCCCATCCTCGCCCCGGCCCACGGGATCGTCGCGCTCGTCGACTCCTTCTACCTCGGCGGCAACGTGATCTACATCGACCACGGCGCCGGGCTCGTCACCGGCTACCTCCACCTCAGCGCGCAGGAGGTGGCCGAGGGAGATCGGGTGGAGCCGGGACAGGTGATCGGCCGGGTGGGCAGCACCGGGCGGGTCACCGGCCCGCACCTCCACTGGATCGTGCGCTACGGCGGCGTCACCGTCGACGGGATGAGCCTGCTCGAGCTGTACGGGTCGTGAGGGAAGCTCGGACAGGCAATCCGACCAATCTTCGGACCACCCCATCCTGCCTTCCCGTCCACGACCCGCTGCTCGTCCACTTCCATCCCGACATCTACCGCCCGGCGGGGTTGTAACGCCGCGCCCCGATTCACGGCGCGCCCCGCCCCCTCCACCCCACGGATTCCGCCGCTCATCCCGGAATCGTGGGAGCATCCTCCTCTCGGAGCTAGCTTTCCCCCTGCGGTCCGCCCGGCCGTGTCTGGCCCCAGCGGAGTAACCTGAAACTCAGGACGGAAGGTGGCCGTAGGGTGGGGAGTTGACGACCTGGAGGCGTAGTGCTAATATTCCAGCACACTGCTAATTTTACTGCACCCTCGTCCCGCCGATCATGCCCAGACCCCTCTCCCAGCAGCTCAGCCGACGCGAGCGACAGATCATGGATGCCATATACCAGCTCGGCAGCGCCACGGTGAGTGAGGTGCTCGACGCGCTCCCGGATCCGCCGAGCTACTCGGCGGTGCGGGCGCAGCTTCGCATTCTCGAGGAGAAGGGCCACCTGCGCCACGAGGAGGAGGGGCCGCGGTACGTGTATCATCCCACGCTGGAGCGAGGGGAGGCCAGACGGTCCATGCTGGGGCATGTGGTGCAGCACTTCTTCGGCGGCTCCACCGAGGCCGCCGTCTCGGCGCTCCTGGACATGCCCGACCGCAAGCTTCCGGAATCGGAGCTGGACCGACTCGCCGAGCTGATCGAACGCGCACGGGAGAGGGACGCATGAGCACGATCCTGCTGGAGGAGCCCGTTCTCCTCGTTCTGAAGGCGACGCTGCTCCTGAGCGCCGGAGGGCTGCTCACGGTGGCGGCCCGCGGCGCGCCCGCGTCGATCCGCCACCTCGTCTGGGCGGCGACCCTCATCGGGCTGCTCGTCCTTCCCCTCCTCGCGCTCGGGCTACCGCGCTGGACCCTTCCGGTCCTGCCGGCCGATCCGGCGGCAACGGTGTCTGTGATGAGCGAGGCTACCCCGGCGCCGGTCGCGGAAGTGGGAGGTGCCGATCACGCCCGCTCCTTGCCCGGAAGCGTCGCCGCTCCGGCCCCGGAAGCTCCCGCGGGCTCTCCCGCGCCCTGGCCGGATCTGCATCCGCTCCTCCTCCTGTGGGCGGCGGGGTCGCTCGCGGTGCTCGGGTGGGTGCTCCTCGGACAGCTCGGGGTGCAGCGGCTCCGGCGGAGGGCGCAGCCGGTCCGCAACGCGGAATGGCTGCGTGAGGCGCACGATCTTTCCTGGCTCCTCGACATCACCCGTCCGGTGGCGCTTCTCCGGGGGACGGCTACTGCCACCCCCATGACCTGGGGGATCCTCTGGCCGACCGTTCTCCTTCCCGATGAGGCCGAGGAGTGGGGAGAGGACCGCCGGCGCATGGTCCTCCTCCACGAGCTGGCCCATGTGCGGCGCAAGGACTGTCTTACCCAGCTCGCGGCGCACCTCGCCTGCGCCCTCTTCTGGTTCCATCCGCTCGCCTGGTACGCCGCGCGGCGGCTCCGGGTGGAGCGCGAGCGCGCCTGCGACGACATGGTCGTCCGCGCCGGTGCATCGGCTCCCGACTATGCCGACCACCTTCTGCACGTGGCCCGGACGCTGAAGGCGCCGCGCGCCTCGGGGACTGCGGTGGCCATGGCCCGTCCCGGCCAGCTCGAGGGGCGCCTGCTCGCGGTGCTCGATCCGGAGAGGAGGCGGGGATCGGCCGCCTGGTCCACACGCGCCGCCGCGCTCGCCGGTCTCGCCGCGCTGACGGTCGCCGTCGCCGTGGTGCATCCGGGAGAGGTGTCGGCGAACGAGATCGGCAGGGAGGCGGAGGGGGCGGAGCAGCCGATGGCGGAGCTTCCCGCGGGGGCCATTCAGTCGGAAGATTCGGAGGTGGCTGCGGAGGGTCGGTCCGGGAGCAATACCGGGCAGGCGGCCGCCCTTCTTGGCCAGGACCTCCAATGGCAGGGCACCGTCCGCCGCGGCGGCACGCTCGCCGTCTACAACATGAACGGCGCCGTCCGGGCCACCGGCACCGGCGGAAGCACGGCGCGGATCCGCGGATCGCTGGCCGAGCGACGCGGGAACCAGCGCGAGGTGCATCTGGCCTACGTGCAGCACGCGGGCGGCACCACGGTGTGCATCCTCCCGGAAGGCGCGGAATGCACGGCGGAGGGCATCCGGGGCGCGGACCGGGAGACGCTGCGAGGGCGGAATCAGGGACCGCGAACGGCGAACCTCACCGTCGAGGTGCCGGAAGGGGTGGCTCTGCGGACCGAGACCCTCAACGGCGCTCTCCACCTGGAGGACATCGGGGGAGACGTGCACGCCGTGACCCTCAACGGCGCCATCGAGGCCTCCGGCGTGGGCAGCGTACAGGCGAAGACGCTGAACGGGGCCATCGACGTGGCCATGGGCCGTACGGCCTGGACGGGAGATCTCTCGCTCGAGACGCTGAACGGAGCCGTGCGGGTCCGGCTTCCGGCCGATGCGAGCACCACGGTCAGCGCCTCGACAATGGCCGGGAGCATCACCTCGGACTTTCCGCTGGACGTGGCGCGCCGCCCCGCGCGCAGCACTGCCTCCGGGACCATCGGTGCGGGCGGGCGGTCGCTCACCCTCTCCACCATGAACGGTGCCATCCACATCGAGCGCGCCGGAGGGCCCCTCCCCGGTGCGGTGAGCTCGGCCGGGGCGCCGTCGGAACGGAGCGGGGAGAAGGGGTGGGAGGCATTCGCCGCCTCCATGGAGGCGTTCGGCGAGGCGATGGGGATCCTCGGCGCCACCATCGGCGAGACCGTGGGTGAGGCTGTGGGCCGGAGCTTCGGCGCCATGGCCGAGCCTCCCGCGCCGCCCGAGGACGGCCGCCGCTGAGTCTTACGCGCGAGGTGATGTCCCGCTGCCCGCGCGGCCTTGGCCGCGGCACCGGCTGCTGTGGCGTAGCATCGGCGACGCGGGGGGACGCACCCCTTCCAGGGAGTTCGGTCCGGTAGAATCCGCGTAGACGCGAATTCGTTGCAGGGAGAGGGTATGCTGCCTGTGATGCTAATATTTTAGCAGAAACGATGGGGAAACTCGCAACTCCGTCCCTCCGTAGGGACCCACACCATCAGGCCGATCGGGCAGTGCCGATCAGCCGTCGCCCCCGCAGACCGAAGCCACGAGCCATGATTCGTCGCGTAGCCCTCTTCATCGCAGTCGTCGCCTCACCAATGGCGGCAGTCGTCTCGCTCTCTGCTCAGGAGGTGACGGAAACCCGCCGCGTCATCGAGGCGGTCCCGCTGGAAGGCGAGATCGTCCTGGACGGCCGTCTCGATGAGGCCGCCTGGGAGGCCGCACCGGTCGCCACCGGCTTCGTGCAATCCGCTCCCAATCCCGGCGCCGCCGCCTCGGAGCGAACCGAGGTGCGGGTCCTCTACGACGACCGGAATCTCTACGTGGGGATGCGCATGTACGACGTGCATCCCGACTCGATCGCCGCGCAGCTGGGGCGGCGCGATGCCACGGGCCTCTACTCGGACTGGGCGCACGTGGCCATCGACAGCTACCACGACCGGCAAACCGCTTTCCGGTTTTCAGTCAACCCACGGGGGGTCATGCGCGACGTCCTCCACTTCGACGACCGCAGCGAGGACGGCAGCTGGAATGCGGTCTGGGAGGTGGCGACCAGCATCGACGCGGAGGGGTGGACGGCGGAATACCGCATTCCCTTCTCCCAGCTCCGCTTCTCGACCGACGGGGTGCGGGAGCTCGTCTGGGGGATCAACTTCGGACGGGACATCGCCCGGAGGCAGGAGCGCGCCGCGTGGAACCCGATGCCTCCCGACATCGCCGGCTTCGTGTCCCTCTTCGGGGAGATGCACGGCCTGCGGGCCATTCCCGCGCCCCGGCGCCTGGAGCTGTCTCCCTATGCAGCCACTCGGCTCACCCGGGCGCCGCTGACCCACGAGACCGATCCCTTCTGGCGAGCGAACGATACCGGCCTCGACGCCGGCGTGGACCTGATGTACGGACTCGGTCCCCAGCTCACGCTGAGCGCCACGATCAATCCCGACTTCGGCCAGGTGGAGGTCGACCCAGCCGTCGTCAACCTGGGCGTCTTCCCCACCTTCTTCCCGGAGCGGCGGCCTTTCTTCCTGGAAGGGGCCGACATATTCCGATTCGGCATCAACGTCGGAGATGGCGGCTCAGAGACCCTCTTCTACACGCGGCGCATCGGACGCGAGCCGCAGCGGGGGATGAGCAATTATTCCGGAGGCTTCGCCGATTCGCCCCCCACCACCCGCATCCTCGGAGCCGCCAAGCTCTCCGGTCAGACCGGCCCCTGGTCGCTTGGCCTCATGCACGCCGTCACACGGGCCGAGTTCGCCACTGTGGCCGATACCGTATCCGGCGAGCACCGCCAGGTGCCGGTGGAGCCGCTCGGAAACTACAGCGTGTCCCGGGTGATCCGCTCCTTCCGCAACGGCCAGAGCCGGATCGGCAGCATGCTCACCGCCACGCACCGGTCGATCGACGAGGATCGGCTCCGGGTACTTCCCGAGGCTGCCTACGGGTGGGGTACCGACGTAAGGCACCGGTTCGGCAGCGACAACAACTTCGAACTCAGCGGCTGGTTCGCCGGCAGCCACGTGCGCGGCGACAGCCTGGCTCTTCAACGTCTGCAAGTCGCACCTGGTCGGTACTTCCAGCGTCCGGATGCGGAACACCTGGAATACGAACCGCTACGCAACTCGCTAACCGGCTGGGCGACGAACCTCCACCTGGGTCGCGTGGGCGGCGGGAACTGGCGCTACGGCTGGATCGGAGACGCCCGCTCCGCCGGCTTCGAGGTCAACGACCTCGGCTTCCAGCAGGCGGGAGACCGGGTGATCACGGGAGTGTACGTCGGTCGGATCCAGTTCCAGCCGATCGGACCCTTCCGCAGCTTCGCGATCTTCAACAACACCTTCGCGGGATGGAGCCTGGGCGGAGAACGAGTGCACAGCGCCTTCAACCTGAACGGGAACGCGGAGCTGAAGAACAACTGGAGCGGCTGGGGCGGGTTCGAGCACCAGCTCGCGGCGCTGTCCACGACCCAGCTACGCGGCGGCCCGGCGATCCGAACGCAGCCGCGAACGAACTTCTGGGGCGGCCTCAATACCGACCGGCGTCACGCCATTTACGGCAACGTCGGGTTCGACGGGTCGGTGGAGCATGGGACCGAAGGACATCGCTACTCGCTCAACCCGACGCTCAACTACCGTCCGGCTCCGCACCTGCAGCTCTCGCTCGGTCCCAGCTATTCGCGCAACGTGAACGCCTGGCAGTGGGCGGGGCCCGGCACCTTCGCGCGGCTGGACCAGACGACGGTGTCCATGAACACGCGGCTGAACGTAACGTTCACGCCGACGATGACCCTGGAGCTCTTCGCCCAGCCCTTCGTGAGCGCGGGAGACTACTCGGAGATAAAGGAGGTGGCGGATCCGCGAGCGGCCCGCTTCGAGGACCGCTTCACCCCGTCGCCCGAGGATGCGGCGATTCCCGGCTTCAATGTGCGGTCATTGCGTGGCAACGCGGTGCTGCGGTGGGAGTACCGGCCGGGGAGCGCGCTCTTCGTGGTCTGGCAACAGCAGCGACAGGGGCAGGAAGCGCTTGGCGACTTCCAGCTCGACCGCGACTTTGGCGCGCTGTTCCGCGAGCCGGCCACGAACGTCCTGATGCTGAAGGCCACCTACTGGTTCGGGGGGTGACGAGGCGCCGGCTCCCCTCCCCTCGTCGGGCGCAGCCGGCCGCTACCCCTCCCTCCCCGCCGGGTCCGGGTCGGCCGAGAGCGCGTCCTCCGAGCGCGCGGGCACCGCAGCCGTGCCGGTGATGAGCCGCGCGCCCCGCTGCCAGGTCAGGTACGACCAGGCCCACTGGATGAAGACCAGGAGCCGGTTGCGGAAGCCGATCAGGAAGGCGATGTGGACGAAGAGCCAGGCGAGCCAGGCCGGAAATCCGGTAATCTTCCTTCCGCCGAGGACGGCCACCGCGGCGCCGCGGCCGATCGTAGCCATCGACCCCTTGTCCCGGTAGGTGAAGGGCTCGGTCGGTTCGCCGTTCAACTGGCGAACGATGTTCCGGGCGGTGTGCTCTCCCTGCTGCTTGGCCACGGGCGCGAGCGCCGGGAGGGGCTCCCCCTCCTCCGACAGGAAGAGGGACAGATCCCCGATCGCATAGATCCGGGGGTGTCCCGGCAGGGAGAGGTCCGGCTCGACCAGGAGGCGGCCGGCGCGGTCGGTCTCCGTGCCCGTCCGCCCCCCGAGCGGAGAGGCCTGCACCCCCGCCGCCCAGGTGACGGTGGCGGCGCGGATGGAGTCCTCGCCCATACGGACGACACCTTCCTTCAGCTCCGTGACCATGGTACCGGTTCGCACCTCCACGCCGAGCCGGCGGAGGTCGGCCTCGGCGCGCGCCGAGAGCTCGGGCGGATAGCCGGGAAGGACGCGGTCCGTCCCCTCGACCAGGACGATGCGCGCGGTGGTCGGGTCGATCCGGCGGAAGTCGCGCCGGAGCGACCGCCGTGCGATCTCCGCCATGGCCCCGGCCAGCTCCACCCCGGTGGGACCCGCGCCCACCACCACGAAGGTGAGGAGCGCGCTGCGCTCCTCCGGGTGGGGACTGCGCTCCGCGCGCTCGAAGGCCAGGAAGAAGCGCCGCCGGATCTCGAGCGCGTCCTCCACCGTCTTCAGCCCGGGCGCGAGGGTGGCCCAGTCGTCCCGGCCGAAGTAGTGGTGGGTGGCGCCGGTGGCCAGGACGAGGTAGTCGAAAACAATCTCTTCACCGTCGTCCAGGCGGATGCGCCGCCCGGCCGGATTTACGTCCACGACCGCGCCGAGCAGCATTTCCACGTTCTGCTGGCTGCGGAGGATTCCCCGGATCGGCTCGGCGATCTCCGCCGGGGAGAGCGCGGCCGTCGCCACCTGGTAGAGGAGGGGCTGGAAGAGGTGGTGGTTCCGCTGGTCGATCAGCGTGATCCGCACCGGGGCACGGCGGAGCGCCCGGGACGCGTTCAGCCCGCCGAAGCCGCCGCCCACGATGACGACGTGCGGGAGGGCGGAGGGTGCGGGGCTGGCCAAGACGCTATCCCTTCTCCTTCTCGGCCTCGTCGACACCCCGATCGGCCGCCGGCATGATCATGCGGGCGAGCACGTACACCGTGAGGATCGCCGCCGCCGCCCACCAGACCCACGGCGCGTCCTCCAGGATGAAGAGGCCGTCGAAGGCGATCAGCCACACGCCGAAGGCCACCACCCCGACCAGCACGGCCAGGTCGAGCCAGAAGCGCGCCATCTTCCAGGCGGGGGCCCCGCCTGGGCCGCCCGCCTGCACCCATTTGATGATGCCAGGCATCGCCGCGACTCCCGGGATGACGATGATGAAGAGCGCGAAGAGGAGGATGATGGCGAGTTCCATGGAGGGCAATAGAAGGAGCAGCGGCGGCCTCGGTCACGGTGCGAGGCCCAAAGCTAATCCCCCGGAGTTCCTCGGTACAGGCTCGGCGTCGCAGAGGAGCTCGCCACTTCGCCGCGGATCTCGGCGCGGCTCTCGCTCCCCGTCAGACTCAGCGCCGGGCGGGATCGCTCCCGGGAGGAGTGTCCGCAGCCGCGACGAGCGCATCGAGGGTGTGCTCGAGCGGCTCGTCGAGCCCCTTGCGCTGATGGACGATCTCCCCGGCCGGGCTGAGCACGGTGAGCTCATTGGTGTGCGCGATCTCCCGGTCCGCCTCCTGCCGGTAGCGGACGCCGAGGAGGGCGGCGAGGGCGCGGGTGCCGTCGTCCGTCCCCTGCAGGAGCGTCCAGCGCGCGGGGTCGAGGCCGATCCCGTCGGCGAAGCTGGCGAGCCGGCCCGGCTGGTCCCGGTCCGGATCGATCGAGACCAGCACGAAGCCGACCTCCTTGCCCAGCTCCTCCGTCATGGCCTCGAGCTGGAGCATGTCCGCCACGATCCGGGGGCAGGTGTGGGCGCAGTGCGTGTACACCATGGCGAGGACCTGGACCCTTCCCTCGAGCGAGCCGAGCGCACGCATCTCCCCGGTCTGGTCCCACCAGCTCTCGGTGTCCAGCGCGTAGACGGAGAAGCGATCGCCGACCTTCTCCGCCTCTACCGCTCCCTCGGCGGGCATGGCCGGCGCCTCGCCGCAGCCGGCAAGGATAGCCAGCCCGCCGAGGAGGGCCGCGAAGATCGGGACCAAACGGGTGAGGATGCTCATGGGATGCTCCTTGCGCAGCGGAAACCGAGATTGTCCGCGGTGGTCCGCCCTTCGAGGCCGGCGCGGAAGCCGTAGCGGAGGAAGGCGGGGTAGTTGCCCGGATCGGTCGCGCCGATCGAGCCGGCCGCGCAGTAGAGCCGCCGGTCGTGACCGGATGCGCCCCGGGAGTCGTCTCCCATCAGGACGCTGTTGAAGTCGGAGACCCACTCCCAGCTCCGGTCGTGGAGATGGTGCACCCCGAAGCGGTTGGGAGCGGCTCCGTCGATCGGCGCGACCGGGGTGCGGCGCGCCCCGTACGTGCGCAGGACATCGGCGATGAACCGGCCGTTCCGCGACGCATCGGTCTCCGCCTCGCTCGCCGCGGCCACGTACTCCCATTCGGCGGTCGTGGGGAGCCGCTTCCCGGCGGCCGCGCAGTAGGCGCGCGCCGCGAACCAGGAGACCTGCGTCACCGGACGGAGGGCGTCGTGGGGGGTGCCGAATGACAGGTCGCCCCTCCACCCGTCAAGGTAGCGCGCCCCCGCGAATGCCGGGTTGATCCGGCTCCTCCGCCATTGCGGGCTCTCCCTGACGAAGGCGGCGAAATCCCTCCTGGTCACCGGGAAGGGGTCGATCTCGAACGCCGGCACCGCGATGCGGGCGCCGGCGTTCGCGTAGAGTGGAAGGTGGCTGCCCGCCGGCACCCGGACCATCGCCGTGTCGAGCGACACCGCTGCCACCCCGCTCCCGGAAGCCGGGAGCGGGAGGCAGAGCGCGAGGGCGAGGACCAGGGCGGCGGAGCGTAGCATGATGGCGAGGTCAGTCCTCGATCACCGCCGAGGAGGTGTACGGCCGGTTTGCCTGCGGGCCGCTGAAGATTTGCCGCCCGCGCTCGGCGAGCTCGGGGACCTCCTCCACATGCATCATCCCGATCGCTCCCTTGTGGAAGGCGCGGAAGATGGCGTGGTCCACCAGGATCAGATCGCCGGCGACGTCTGCCCTGAACTCCGCGATGGCCGAGCCGCCCGCCGGGATCAGCGTCGTCTGCACGTTGTTCTGCGCTACGGTGCCGCCCTCCAGGTAGACGTTGTCCAGCACCGCGCCGATGATGTGGAAGTTGGACATCAGGTTCGGCCCGCCGTTGCCGAGGTACATGCGGACGGTCTCGCCCTGACGCACCTTGAGCGCATTGTCACCGGTCAGCGCCGTGGTGGAGCCGTTGAAGACGACGTAGTCTGCCTGCTCGGCGATCGCCTTCTCCATGCTGAAGGGTTGGAACCCCTGCTCCCCATGCGCGCCCTCCGTGTAGAAGTCGCTCTGCATCACGTAGAACTCGTGATCCACCTCGGGAAGGCCCTCCTTCGGCTCGACCAGGATCAGGCCGTACATTCCGTTGGCCACGTGGAGTGCCACCGGTGCGGTCGCGCAGTGATAGACGTACAGCCCCGGCTTGGTCGCGCGGAAGCTGAAGACGCCCTCGTGCCCCGGGACCACCAGCGAGGCTTCGGCGCCGCCGCCGGGTCCGGTCACCGCGTGCAGGTCGATGTTGTGGGGAACGGTGCTCGAGTGGTGGTTCCTCAGGGTGAACTCGACCAGATCCCCCTCGCGGACGCGAATGAAGGAGCCCGGAACGGTTCCGCCGAAGGTCCAGAAGTTGTACTCGACCCCGGGGGCGATCTCCATAGTCTTCTCGAACATCTCCAGCTCGACCTTCACCTTGGTCGCGTAGTTCCGCGTGATCGGCGCAGGTACGTGCGGGGGCGCGGTCAGCACCGCCATCTCCTCTCCCCGGATCGACGGAAGCTCCGCCATGGGAATGGTATTGGTGGAGATGTGATTGACCGCTGCCGTGCCGGCGGAGGCGGTCGCGCTCCGGGCCTGCAGCGTGGTGACGGCCACGACGAGGATGGCGGCCATCACGCCGACGACGATCCACGCCGTCCTGGGGGAGGTGAGTAGGGCTTTCATGCTACGCTCCTGTGCTGGATGTTGCCCCGGCCTCGAGACGGTCGGAGCGGGAGATGCCGGGCGTCGACCCGGCGGCTTCGGACTGCGGACGGGCATCGCCGAGAAGCTCGGCGATGGTGCTGTTCTCGAGCGGGGCCCAGACCTTTTCCCCGATCGCCTTCCAGTGCGCATGGGAGGCGCAGGGGGTCGATGCATCGCAGGCACGTCCTCCGAGGAGGCAGGTGCCGTTCGTTCTTGGCTCGTCGAAGGGCTCGATGACCCGGGCGAGCGGGAGCGCCTCCGCGCTCACCCCCAGACGAAAGCCCCCGGTCGGCCCCCGCAGGCTGACGAGGATCCCGCGCTTCGCGAGCACGTTCAGGGTCTTTGCCAGGTACTTGGGCGGCGCTCCGAGCGCCCTGGCGATGACCTCGGCCGGTACGGGGGATCCGTTGTCTTGGCGCGCCAGGTACAGGACGGCCCGCAGGGCATGCTCGGAGGTCTGGGACAGCATTGGCGCCTGGGTTTGCGTTATTCTGATCTAAATATCCGAAATACTGAATGGCCTCGGCATCGGGAAATCCCCGCGACCGTTTGTAGGGCGCCAATCTGTTTTTCGGAAGGTCTGTCGGAGTTTTCCCGACCGCTCCCGGCCCAGCCCTTGGTTTTGAGGGCCGGAAGAGGAGGTGTATGCGCCGAATCCTGAGAGTGGGGAAGATGCTTCAGGGACGACTATTTCGGATACGAAGGGGGGAATTCCCCTCACGAGCCATGTACAGCCGCCGGACACGACCCGCGGAAGCTGCCCCGCAGACAGGGCCTCGCCCAGGAGGCATTCTCCTTCCCGGCAGAAGAGCTCACGAGATCGAACCCGGCGAGGAGAGATGAACCACCCGTGCGGGACCGTCCCGGCGGCCTGAGGCGTGGACCCGCTCCGCTCGGTCGTCCTGTGGACGCATCTCGCCGGGATCGTGGTCTGGTTCGGCGCGGTGGCGTACTTCCTCTTCGTGCTTCGCCCTGCCGTGCGGTCGTCCGGCATGGAACGGCATGCCTGGTACGCGCTCCTGAGGAGCATCAAGCGCCGTCTGCGGATCGTGGTGGGGATAGCGGTGCTGGCCCTCGTATCCTCCGGACTGGTGCTGGCGTGGTGGAGAGGATTTCTCAGCAATCCGCCGTGGGTGTACGGGCGGATCGGGTGGATCTTCCTGGCCAAGATGGGAGTGGTGGCGCTCCTCATCGTGATCTACCTGACGGCCCTCGGCACTATCGCCCGGATCCAGGTGCCGCGCACGCGGGGGCGCGTCTTCGTGGGAGTGCACATTGTGGCGCTGGGGCTCGGCTCGATCGCCGCGTTCCTCGGCCTGCTCCTCTCGGGATGAGCCATGCCCTGGTATCACCTGAACGTCACGGTACACGTACTGGCGGCGCTGCTCTGGCTCGGGGGGATGTTCTTCTTCGCGGCGGTCGGCGCCCCGGTTCTGCGCCGTCTCGAGCCGGATCTCCGCGGACGGCTCTTCCGGGAGATGGGGATCGCATTCCGACGGGTCGGGTGGATCGCGATCGGGGTCCTGGCGGTCACGGGCGTCCTTAATCTCTGGATGCTCGGCTACCTCCGCGCCTCCGTGCTCGGGAGCGCAGCCTTCTGGAGCACCCCGTACGGGATCGCGCTGGGGTGGAAGATTGGCCTCGTGGCGCTGATGCTGACGCTGAGCGCAGTGCACGATTTCGGGGTGGGGCCGCGGTCGGCCGAGGCGGCGCCCGGCTCCCCGCAGGCGGCGAAGCTGCGTCGGCTGGCCGTCCATCTGGCCCGCGTGAACGCGCTCGCCGGGGTGGTCCTGATCTACGTCGCGGTCAGGCTGGCGCGCGGAGGGTGAACGATCTACAGCAGGCGAAAGCTTCCTGAGCGAAGAACGCAAGCGATGAAGAGAAAACCCGCGACCCGGCGGACCGAGAGATCCGACCGGGGGATGACGGCTCCGGGCGAGGCCGCAGCATGAAGCCAGCCCCCCCTCTCCCACCCGAAGGGAATCTCCGGCCCTCGCTGGCGGAGATCGACTTCGACCGCGCACCCTTCCTGGTCATCTGGGAGGTGACGCGCGCCTGCGACCTGGCCTGCCTCCACTGCCGGGCCGACGCCATCCCGAACCGCGATCCGCGCGAGCTCGACACCGAGGAGGGGAAGCGGATGCTCGAGGCAGTCCGCGGCTTCGGCCGCCCGCTCGTGGTGCTGAGCGGGGGTGATCCGCTGAAGCGGCCCGACACGGTCGAGCTCATCCGCCACGGAACAGATATCGGCCTCCGCATGGCGCTGACCCCCTCGGGGACCCCGCTCATGACCCGGCCGATCCTGGAGGAGCTGAAGCGCGCGGGACTGGCGCGGCTTGCTGTCAGCCTGGACGCCTCGACGGCGGAGATCCACGACGCCTTCCGCGGAGTCGAGGGGTCCTACGCCTGGACTCTCCGCATGCTCCGGACAGCCCGCGAGATCGGCCTCACCACCCAGATCAACACCACGGTCACGCGCCACAACCTGGCCGACTTCGAGCGCATGATCGAGCTGATGGCGAATCTCGACATCTCCCTCTGGTCGGTCTTCTTCCTGGTGCCGACCGGTCGGGCTCGTGACGAGGACGTGGCGAGCGCGGAGGATTTCGAGCGTGTCTTCCACCGCATGTACGACCTTTCGAAGACAGCTCCCTTCGACATCAAGAGCACGGCCGCGCCGCAGTACAGGCGGGTCGTCCTGCAGCGCCAGGTGGAGGAGCGGCGGGCCAGGGAGCGGACCGAGAAGCCCTCGGCCATGACGGGAGGGATCGGCTTCAGCCTGCGGGACGGGGTGGGCCGCGCCAAGGGGGTGAACGACGGGAACGGCTTCCTCTTCGTCAACCATGTGGGGGACATCTACCCCTCCGGCTTCCTCCCCATCTCGGCGGGGAACGTCCGGCACGACGACCTGGCCGACGTATACCGGAGCCACTGGCTCTTCCAGCTGCTCCGCGATCCGGACCAGCTGAAGGGGAAGTGCGGGGTGTGCGAGTACCGCTCCGTCTGCGGCGGCTCGCGCGCGCGGGCCTACGCCATGACCGGCGATCCCATGGCCGCCGAGCCCTTCTGCGCCTACGTGCCGAAGCGGTGGGAGGGGGACGTGGAACGCCCTCTTGTCGCACCGCCGCGAAGCGGATAGCGCGCGGTCCGGCCTGCGGCCGGATGCGTCCCACGAAAAATCATCGACGAAGACGAAGACAATGATCGGCATTACCCGACTCTACGCAGGACGGAACACCCCCTCGGACGGGCTCCGTTACGGCCGCCAGCGCATGCAGGGCGTCCGGGCGCAGGACGTCATCACGACGACGCCGCCGAAGGCTGCGTCCGAGCGCAAGCCCGTGGTCGTCTGGAATGTGGGGAGGCGCTGCAACCTGCACTGCGTGCACTGCTATTCGGACTCCTCCAATCGGGCATTCGAGGGGGAGCTCACGACGGCGGAGGGTCGGGCGCTGATAGACGACCTAGCCGACTTCGGCATCCCCTCGCTCCTCTTCTCCGGCGGGGAGCCGCTCATGCGGGAGGACATCTTCGAGCTGATCGGATACGCGCGCCTCAAGGGGGTGCGTACCACGCTCTCCACGAACGGGACGCTCATCACCCCGGAGGTGGCGGGGCTGCTGCGTGAGCTGGGGATGGGATACGTGGGGATCTCCCTCGACGGGATCGGCCTGGTGAACGACATGTTCCGCGGCCACAAGGGGGCGTTCGACAAGGCGGTGGCCGGCTTCCGCAACTGCAAGGCGGCGGGTCAGCGGGTGGGGCTCCGCATGACGCTGACCCGGCGGAATTGCGAGAACCTGGAGGAGATCTTCGACTTCATCGAGGCGGAGGCCATCGAGCGCGCCTGCTTCTATCACCTGGTCTACAGCGGGCGAGGGAACGTCAAGGACGAGCTGACGCCGGAGGTGACGCGGCAGGCGATGGACACCATCCTCCGCCGCAGCCGGGAGATGTCGGAGCGGGGGAGCACGACCGAGATCTACACCGTGGCCAACCATGCGGACAACGCCTACCTCTACCTGAAGCTCCGGGAGGAGGACCCGGAGCGGGCCGAGGAGGTGCTGGCGCTCATGCGGTGGAACGGGGGCGGGGCGTACAGCTCCGGGGTGGGGATCGCGGACGTGGACTGGTTCGGGAACGTCCACCCCGACCAGTTCTGGATGAGCCACTCGCTCGGCAACGTGAAGGAGCGCCCCTTCAGCGAGATCTGGACGGATCCGGATGAGCCGCTCCTCCGCGGGCTGCGGGACCGGAGGCCGCTCCTCACGGGCCGCTGCTCCGAGTGCCGGTGGCAGGACGTCTGTGGGGGAGCGCTCCGGGTGCGCGCCCTGCAGGTGCACGGGGATCCGTGGGCCGAAGATCCCGGCTGCTACCTCACCGACGAGGAGATCGGGCTCGCGCCGGCGGCGAGCCCCGCCGCCTGAGGAGCGGCGGCGCAGCCCAGCGGCGCCCCTCCGGGGCGCGGCGACCGGGCGCAACCGCCTCACCCCGCCTCCCTATCCCGCAGCCGCCTGATTTTCAGCGGCCTGTCCGCACCCGGACAGGCCGCACCCGGCATACCCCTTGCGGCTGCTGCTCCCCCTCCGAAACAGATGAAGCGAACGGGGGACCCATGCCGCGGCTCCATACATTAGAGACAGGCGGCCGAGGATGATCGGCGCCGAGCAGTGGACCGCGGAAGAGCGTGCCGTGCGCGCCACCCTCTTCGACGAGCTCGACCGCCTCGCCTTCGCGCTGGAGATGGAGGGATCGGAGCAGCTGGAGGCAGGGAGGGAGGAGCGCGCTCAGACCACGCAGCAGATTCGCCTCGGCGTCCAGCTGGCTCAGCGGCTGGTCAGCGGCGTCTGGTCGGACGAGGTGCACACCCGTCTCCACCGCTGGAGCCAGGAGTACGACGCCCGCACCGAGGTCGGGCGGTGAGCCGGGCGGCTATCCGGGAGCGGGTCGAGGAGCTGGGACCCTGGTTCCACGATCTGGATCTTGGAGGGGTGCGGACCGCCCCCGACCACCCTCTCGGCGGCTTTCTCGACGATCTCTGGACCACGGTCCGGAGCTACTTCCCGGAGGA
>SKRI01000124.1 GCA_007118565.1 Gemmatimonadota bacterium
CTCCCGCTCCCTCCTCCTCCCGGCCCCGCGCCTCCAGCTCGTGGATCAGGCTGATCATCATCCTCTCCCCATGGACGCCGTGGCCGTGCTGCAGGTCGCGGAGGTGCTGCTCGGCGAGTCCGATGCAGGCGGCCCGCTCTTGCGCTACGGCCTGCCGGATCCGTTCTTCCACGGAGTCGGCGTCTGATCTCTCGGTCATTGGATCTTCTCTCGGAGTCATGGGGGGCTGCCCGCGTTGATGCAGTATTCGTACAACCGATCCGATCCTCCCGGAGGGGAGGCGAATCCGGACGAGGCGCCGGCGGAGGCGACGACCGATCCCACCACCGAGGCGGACGCTCCGCTCCTCCCGACCATCCCGGACGAGCTCCGCAGCCTGGATCGGCGCGTGGTCGTTCAGTGGCGGTTGGCCGGCCTGATCCGCGGCCTCGTCACCGGCGCTCTGGTCGGCGCCGTCATCGCCTTCCTCTTCGAGCAGGGGATCGACGGGCTCTGGCCGGGGCTCGCGGTATTCGCCGCAACCGCGATCTTTTCCTTCCTCTGGTCTCCGCTACGCTTCCGGCGCTGGGGGTACCGGGTGCGGGACGCCGACGTCTTCGTCCGCTACGGCGTCCTCTGGCGGGTAACCTCGGTCATCCCGCACCGCCGCCTCCAGCACGTGGACACCGAGCGCGGACCGCTGGAGCGCTGGCTCGGCCTCGCGCGGATCGTGATCTACACGGCCGGGAACCGCGGCGCGCAGACGACGATCCCCGGGCTTGCGCGGGAGGACGCAGAGTCGCTGCGGGACCTGCTCGGACGGCTGGGCCAGGGGGACGATGCCGTCTGACCCGCAGACGGACGAGTCGGCGGCCATCGACGTAGAGCAGCGGCTCCACCCCCTCACCCTCCTCTTCGAGGCGCTGCGCGTCGCTCGCGCCTTCCTGATCCCCGCGCTGATCGTCGGATTCACCGCCGGCGACGGCGTCGAGCGCTTCGCCCTCTGGACGCTGGCCGTCCTGGCCGTTCCCGCCATCTTCCGCTCGGTCGTCAAGTACGCCACCTACCGGTACCGCGTGACCGGGGACGAGCTGCTCATCCAGTCCGGGCTCCTCCACAAGCATCGCCGGATCATCCCGCTCGACCGGGTGCAGAACATCGATACGAGCCAGAGCGCCCTCCAGCGCCTCTTCGGGATGGCGGAGCTCAGGGTGGAGACGGCGAGCGGGGACTCGGCCGACGCCACCCTCACCGTGCTCGCGCGCGACCGGGCCGAGGCCGTGCGCGCCGAGCTGCTCCGCCGGAGGCGGGCGGTCGAGGCGGGGGTGGAGCCGGGGGGGGAGATGTCGGAGCCGCCGCCGGTACGGACGGTGGCGCGTCTCTCCCTCGGCCAGCTGGCGCTCCTGGGCGCCACCTCCAACCGGGTCGGGATCATTGCGGCCGCGCTCTTCGGTTTGCTGCAGTTCGCGCTGCAGCTCGGCATCGACATCCCGGAGCCGGCGGTCGATCCGGAGGAGGCGGTAGCAGCGTTCTCGGCGGTGATGTGGACACTGATCGCCCTGGCGGTCATCACCTTTTTCCTGGTGATCGGCTGGGTCCTCTCCATCGTCACCGTGACGCTGGAATACTTCGGCTTCACCCTGGAGCGCACCGAGCACGAGATCCAGAAGCACTACGGCCTCCTGAGCCGCCGCCAGGCGACCGTGCTGCTGCGGCGGGTGCAGGCGGTGCGGGTGGAGGAGTCCGTCGTCCGGCGGTGGCTGGGACTCACCGCCATGCGAGTCGAGTCCGCGGGCGCGGAGCTCGGCGCTCGCCAGCAGGGCAGGGTGGAGGCCTTCCTGCCGCTCGCTAGCCTCGCGGACGTTCCGCGGCTCGTCCGCGAGGTGTTCCGGGACCTCGACTTCGGGGCGCTACGAATCCTCCCGGTCCACCCGCGCGCCCGTCTCCGCGCCGCCATCCGCTATACGGTGCCGCTCCTCCTCCTGACGGTCGCGCTCTCCGCCTGGCGCGGCGCGGACTGGCTCTGGCTGCTCGGTCTGGTCCCCCTGACCCTCTTCGGCGCTCACCTCCACTACCGGCACCTCGGGTATGCGCTCGCGCCGGGTTATGTGATCGCCCGCTCCGGGTTCTGGACCCGGATTACCTGGATGGTGCCGCTGCACAAGATCCAGACGCTGCACGTGGTCGAGTCCCCCTTCCAGCGGCGTCACGGGCTGGCCACGCTGATCGTGGATACGGCAGTGGGCGGCGGGCAGGACGGAGCCCAGGTGATCGACCTGGGGCGGGACGATGCGCTCACGCTGCAGGCCACGCTCTACGCGCGGATGCATACCGCGCTCGACGAGGTGGCGGCCGCGCGGCGGGTGGTGGCTGGTCGGGCCGGGGCAATTTCGGCTCCCTCGAGAGGGGAAGGAGACGGCGAGGCAGCTGAGGTGGATTGAAGCGCCCGGTTCCGCCCCTGCGGGCGGGAAAGCGCCTCCCGGCTCCGGGACGGCTCAGCGAGGGGCGGACCTGGGGGCGCAGGATGGCCGACCGGGCGAGATCAGTCCGAGCTTTCCGGCGTGCATCTCGATCTCCAGCTCGTGGCCCGCGGCGGTCACGATCTCCCCGTCGGCGTGGATCGGGAGGGGGTCGTCGCTGGTGATCCGCACCCGGCGGCCTCTGTGCATTTCGACGAAGGGGAGACGCGGGTGGGTGCCGCGCATCACCGCGGGGAGGAGGAAGGGGATGCGCCGCCTGGGGAGCCCGTGGGCAATGCAGATGTCGAAGAGACCGTCATCGATGCAGGCCTCGGGACAGAGCCAGAATCCGCCTCCGTGGCAGCCTCCGTTCCCCACTGTCACGAGAGTGAGATCACGGTCGGCGACGACCTTCCCGTCGACCTCGACCCGCATGCGCGGGTTGGTGTGGTCGCGGAGCACCTTGAGCAGCGCCCAGCCGTACATCGGGAGGCCGCGGAGCCGGGTGGAGCGGGCGGCCTCGATCCCGACGCGCGCGTCGAACCCCACGCCCACCCCGTTCACGAAGTAGCGGTCGTTCATCCGTCCGACATCCACCTGTCGCACCGGCGCCTGCATGAGGGCGCGGACTGCGCCCGGGACGTCGGCGTCGGAGACGCCGGTCGGCTTGGCGAAATCGTTCCCGCTCCCGAGTGGCAGCAGTCCCAGCGCCGGCCAGGCTCCGTTTCCGGAGCCGGCGAGCAGGCCGTTCACCACCTCCTGGACCGTTCCGTCACCACCGGCCGCGACCACCACGTCGTATCCATCGTCCGAGGCCCGGACCGCCACCTCCGTGGCCCCGCCGGGAGCGGTCGTCTGGATCAGGTCGAAGTCGGCGCCGGCTTTCCGGAGGTGGGCCTCCACACGGGGCCAGGCACCACGCACCCGCCCTCGACCCGCCGTCGGGTTGAGGACCACGAGAAGGCGTCTCCCGGCTGCCGTCACTCGCGCTCCACCCGGGTTTCTCCTCCCGCACGCCGGCCGGACGCCTCACGGCTCTCCGCGAGCCAGCGGATGGCCTCGTCCAGCATTCCCCGCTCGTCCAAGAACCGCTCCAGCGCCCGGAGCCGCTGGTGCGGATCCAGGTGATCGCCGGGCGCGCGTCCTTCCCGCCCCCTCCGCTGCTCCTCCCACACCTTTCGCAGCTCCACCATGAGATCGACCATGTCTCCCACCACGTCTACAAGGTCATCGTAGAAGCGGTCGTGGTCGTGCTGGTGGATGGCCAGCTGGGCGCGGTGGCAGATCTCCTCCAGGTTGCGCTCGGTGATGTGTTCCGTCACGGTCGCCTCCCCTGTCGGGTTGAAGATTCCGCCCTTGCCAATGCGTGCACGGGCTGGAAAGTTGCCCGTGGCACATCGCGGTGCGCGCATCACGGGCTTCCGGCCCGCGCCGCACCCCATCACACTAACATCACAAGACTCCTCATGGCAGAGATTCGCAAGGTCGGCGTCCTCGGATGCGGCCTCATGGGAAGCGGCATCGCCCAGGTCTCGGCGCAGGCCGGGTATGACACCGTCGTCCGCGAGGTGGACGAGGCGCCGCTCCAGAAGGGGCTCGGCTCCATCGAGAAGCGGCTGGCGCGATCCGTGGACAAGGGGAAGCTCGATGCGGGGAAGAAGGACGAGATCCTGGGCCGGCTGAGCGGCACCACCTCGCTCGAGGACCTCGCGGACTGCGACCTCGTCATCGAGGCGGTGGTCGAGGATCTCGCCATCAAGAACGATATGTGGCGGGAGCTGGACGGGCTGTGCGGCCCCGACACCATCTTCGCCTCCAACACCTCCTCGCTCACCATCGCGGACATGGCCGCGGCCACCGACCGGCCCGGCCGCATGGTGGGGCTCCACTTCTTCAACCCGGTGCCGGTCATGAAACTGGTGGAGGTGGTGAAGACCATCGCCACCGACGCCGAGGTCTTCGACACCGCCTTCGACTTCGCCCGCTCGCTCGGCAAGGAGCCGATCACCTGCAAAGACAACTCGGGCTTCGTGGTGAACCTGCTCCTCGTTCCCTACATGATGGACGCGATCCGCGCGGCGGAGCAGGGAGTCGCCTCGGTGGAGGACATCGACAAGGGGATGATGCTCGGCACCGGCTACCCGATGGGGCCCTTCACCCTCTTGGATTTCGTGGGGCTCGACACAACCGACAAGATCGGCGATATCATGTTCGAGGAGTACAAGGAGAAGCGGTACGCCTCGCCGCCGCTGCTGAAGCGCATGGTCTCCATGGGGTACTACGGCCGGAAGAGCGGCATGGGCTTCTACGACTATTCGGGAGATAAGCCCCGGGTAGTGGACCTGGGGATCTAGACTCCACCGGCGGCTCGCGGACCGCCGTTGCGGGGAGGGAGATGTGCTGATCGTCATGGTCGGTCTTCCCGGATCGGGGAAGAGCAGCTGGGCCGAAGCCAACTTCCGGCACATCGTCTCCCCGGACCGGATCCGCGTCGAGGAGTTCGGC
>SKRI01000281.1 GCA_007118565.1 Gemmatimonadota bacterium
AGCGCTTCGGCCGGGTGGGCGACTCGCCGATCATCGGGGCCGGGACCTGGGCGGACAACCGCACCTGCGGGGTGAGCGCCACCGGGCACGGCGAGTTCTTCATCAGAAACGCCGTGGCGTACGACATCTGCGCGCAGATGGAGTACCGCGGGGTGAGCCTCTCCGAGGCGGCCGACGACGTGGTCATGCGGAAGCTCGTCGAGCACGGCGGAACCGGGGGCGTCGTGGCTCTGGATGCGGAAGGGAACATCGCCATGCCCCACAATACCCCGGGCATGTACCGGGGCTATGTGGACGTGGACGGGAACGTGGTGGTGCGGATCTTCGGGGACGAGGGGGAGTGACGAAGGGGCCCGTCGTCGATTACACGCCCTTTTCAGCGACCTTCCCCTGAAACCAGCGCTCCCGCCACTGCGTAGGGTGCGGTACGGAAGAACACTCACTCGACGGAGGCACCATGACGGAGGAGCAGAGGGAAGGAAACCGTAAGGATCAGGGGGAGCCGCGCGACACCATCGCCGATTTGGAGGCCCGGGTGCGCGCCCTGCTGGACGACGCCCGTCCGCGGCTCAAGGAGACGCTCGACGAGCTCGATCGGCGGGTGGACGGGGTGGTGCGGGACGCCCGTCCCCGGGTGGAGGACGCCATGAAGGACGTCCGGCCGAAGGTCGACCGCTTCATCGCCGAGGTCGAGCCGCGGCTGGACGCCCTGGCGCAGCGACTCCAGGAGGGGATCGGGGAGATGCGGGAGGAGCTCAGGAAGCGCGCGCAGCGAGCGGAGTCGCGGGACGCCCCGCCCACCACCCCTCCGGGAAGCGAGCCACCTGGGGACGAGCCGTCCAGCTGAGGTCGACTCGCTCCCGACATGCAGAAGGCCCCGGCGATGGTCTCGCCGGGGCCTTCCTCTCTTTGCGGTTCCTCCGGCCGCCGTCAGGCGGTCGGCCTCGCCAGCCAGCGGAGCACGTAGTAGATGAACGCGCCCACGATCAGCAGAGGCACGGTGAGCACGAGGAGCGCCAGGGTGATTCCGAAGATGGCCATCACCAGCGGGAGGACCACCTTGAAGGCGACGATCACCGCCAGGCCGATCAGGAACCAGACAAGCAGCTTCGTGAACAGGGACGTTTCGGTCATTTCGATCTCTCCGGGTATCAGGTTTGCCGTCTCCTGATCGTCCCTACGAGCCGGGCAGCCTCCCGGTTTCAGGATTTGACGTTCAACTTCCCCCGACCTCACAGGCCATGTTCGGCACGATCGCCCGTTTCGTCGTCAAGTCCGTCGTCGCCACCCTCGTCTTCCGCGGCATCGGCAAGGTCTTTCCGAAGTTCGGCAGCTTCCTGCGGGGCGGTCGGCGCTGAGGCGCTCGCCGCCCGCTCCCGGCGGGCCAGGCGGGCATCCCACCCGACCTTGACCGCCGTGGCGGAAAGGATCAGCACCCCTCCCAGCGCGGCCCACGGGCCCGGCACCTCGCCGTGGAGGAGCCAGGCCCAGACCGGATTGAAGGCCGGCTCGGCCAGGAGGAGGATCGAGGCCTCGAATGCGCCCACGCGCTGGATGCCTTTCGTCAGGAGGAGGTAGGCGAGGCCGATCTGGAAGACGCCGAGATAGCCGACGATGGCGATGTCCGCCGCCCCCACCGCGGGGAGGGGGAGCGCCCACGGCACCGCCACCAGGCAGGCGATGAGGTTGCCGGCGACCACGGTCGGCAGCGCGTGTCCGCCCCCCTCCTCCCTCCCCATCCAGCGCAGCCCCATCACCGTGAAGGCCCAGGTCACGCCGGCGAGCGCGGCCAGGACGTTGCCTCGCGCCGGGTCGGGCGCCGTGGCGAGCGGCGCCTCGGTGCCGATGAAGAAGCAGGAGAGCCCCACACCGACCGCCCCCATGAAGACGGCGTCCCGCACCCGGATCCGCTCGCCCAGAAGGAGGGGACCGAGGAGGAGGATGTAGAGCGGCGCCGTCGACTGGAGGAAGATCGTGTTGGCCGCGGTGGTCATCCGGTTGGCCAGCACGAAGAGGATCATGGTGGCGGCGTACGCCAGGCCGACCAGAATGACCCGCCGGTTCCACCCCCGCCGCGCCGCCGGGATGAGGAGAAGCAGAGCGAGGGCGGCGATGCCCGAGCGGAGGCCGGCGATCTGCCATCCCTCGAAGGCGGTCGCCTTGATGGCCGCGCCCCCGGTGGAGAAGAGGAGCGCGGCGCCGATGAGCTGGAGCCGGCTGGTGGCGACCGGAGTCATGGGGTGCGTCGCGGGAGAGGGGGCACGCCGGAGTGTGGCCCCCAACGCCGCGCCGGGCAAGCCGGTGCTGGCGATCCGGACGTCCAGCCATTAGATCTTCCCCCATCCAAGCGCCGGAGCCTTCCCTCCCGGCCCGCACCACCATCTCCCGCTCCATCCGCACCGTGGCCCAGACCGAAGCCGAAGTCGGAATCGTTCGCCGCCTGACCCTGGGCGCCCTCAACCGCGTGGAGCGCTGGGGGAACAAGCTGCCCGATCCGGTCACCCTCTTCATCATCATGATCCTCCTGGTCATGATCGCCTCGGCGGTGGCCGCTGCCGTAGGGTGGACGGCGGTCCACCCCGGGACGCAGGAGACCATCTCCCCCGTGAACCTCTTCGGCGGGGAGATGATCCGGCAGACGCTGACGGACATGGCGCAAACCTTCGCCGGCTTCCCGCCGCTCGGCCTGGTGCTCCTGGTCATGCTGGGAATCGGCGTGGCGGAGCGTTCCGGACTGATCGAGACGGCGCTCCGGGGCTTCGTCGGCTCGGTGCCGCCGGTCATGCTGAGCGGTGCCATCGTCTTCGCCGGGATGATGTCCTCGATCGCGGTGGACGCCGGGTACGTGGTGCTGATCCCGCTCGGCGCGGTGGTCTTCTACGGGGTGGGGCGGCACCCGATCGCGGGGCTGGCGGCCGCCTTCGCCGGGGTATCGGCGGGGTTCAGCGCCAACCTCCTGCTGACGGGGCTGGACGTGCTCCTCGTCTCCTTCACCGAGCCGGCGGCGCACCTGCTCGACCCCGAGTACGGGGTCCTGGTGACGGCCAACTACTACCTGATGATCGCCCTGGTACCGATCTTCACGATCGCGGGGACCATCGTCACGGAGAAGATCGTGGAGCCGTCGCTCGGCACCTACGATCCTTCGGATGCCGAGGAGGGGCTGCCCGAGCCGGGGGGCACCGAGCAGCGCCTGACCTCGAAGGAGAAGCGGGGGCTTGTGGCGGCCGGACTGGCGGTGCTCGCGACCTTGATCGCGGTGGCCCTTCTGGTCGTGCCCACGCCCTGGTGGACCCCGCCGCTCTACGATCCGACCGGAGAGCTCCTCACCGAGCGGCTCGGGCCGTTCCTGAGCAGCATCGTGGCGCTCATGCTCTTCTTCTTCTTCATCCCGGGACTGGTCTACGGGATCGTGACCGGCTCCATCCGGAGCGATTCCGACGCCGCCAAGATGACCGCGGAGACCATGTCCAGCATGGGCGCGTACATCGTGCTCGCCTTCGTGGCCGCGCACCTGGTCGCCTTCTTCGCCTGGTCCAACCTGGGGCTGATCTTCTCGGTGGTGGGGGCCGACGGTCTCCAGGCCATCGGCTTCACCGGGATCCCGCTCATCGTGGCCTTCGTGATCGTCTCCGCGTTCCTGAACCTGCTGATCGGGAGCGCCTCGGCGAAGTGGGCCATCATGGGTCCAATCTTCGTGCCGATGCTGATGCAGGTCGGGTATTCGCCAGAGCTGACGCAGGCGGCCTACCGGATCGGCGACTCCGTGACCAACGTGCTGACGCCGCTCCTCCCGTACTTCCCGCTGGTCATCATCTTCGCCCAGAAGTACAACAAGAAGATCGGGATCGGGACGATCCTCTCGGCCATGATCCCCTACTCCTTCGCCTTCCTCGTGGTGGGGCTCCTGGCCCTCATCGTCTGGATGCTCCTGGGGATCCCGCTCGGGCCGGGCGCGCCGATGTACTACGGGGGGTGAGGCTCATCGGCGCACCGACGGACCGCGCCGGACGCGCGGCTACCAGATCAGGTGAAACAGCTCCTGCCTGCGGAAGACCCAGTGGCGGTCTCCGGACTCGTCCAGGTATGCTTCCTCTTCCTGCCGACAGCTGACCTCCTTTCCGTCCCACTCGGGCACCGGAACGGTGGCCTGAAGCTCGATCGAGTGCCAGGTGGAGGGGCGGAGGACCACATCGCCCCTCACCGGAACCCCTTCCTGCGCATCCCAGCGGCCGATCAGGGGGCCGGCGCCGTGACCGTGATCACCGATGGGATGGGTATAGACCGTTCCATCGATTCGCTCCTGCGCCATGCGGGCCCGCGTCGAGGCGAGGATCTCGTTCCCGGTGCGGCCGGGCTCCATCTCCTCGAGGAGGATGTCCTGCATTCGGTTGGAGGTGGTGAGACAGCGCCGCAGCCCCTCCGGAACCTCGGTCTCGCCATCTCGGAGGACGTACCCGTTGTGCTGCGTGTCGGTCTTCAGCCCCATGAAGTCGACTCCCACATCGGTCCAGACGAGATCTCCCCGCTCGATCACCACCGCCCCCGAAGACGGCACCTCCCCGGCCCGCTGTACCGAGACCGACGGTTGGAACCAGGTGGACATCCCCATCTCCCGGATCTTCTCCCGGAACCACCAGACGACGTCATCGGTCGTCGTCACCCCCGGCTCGATCACCGCGTTGGAGAAAGCCTCCGAGATCATGGCGTGGACGGTCTCCATGATCTGGCGGTATCGCGGCATCATGGCGGGGATGCGGTGCGCGATGAAGTCGATGGCCAGTCGGGGCTCCCGCTCGACCCGCTCCGCATAAGGCCCAAGAGCCCGCTCCAGCGCCTCCCGCTCCCCTGCGTGGAGCCCGTCTGCGAATGCGTGAT
>SKRI01000266.1 GCA_007118565.1 Gemmatimonadota bacterium
ATGGAGCCGCGTATCCCCAACGGCAGGCTGGTCTCGATCCGGCTCTGGGAAACGCCTCGCAACTCGGTCGAGTACAGGGGATCATGACAGAGCACATTACCACGGTGGACGCGCCGAGCCCGCCCGCCGAGCCGGAAACCGACCATCCCGAGAGATACGACGAGCTCGTGCGGGAGCAGCTGGCGCTGCTCGGGGAGGACCCGGAGCGCGGCGGCCTCCTCCGCACTCCCGAGCGGGTGCGGAAGAGCATGCAGTGGCTGACCCGCGGGTACCGGATGACGGTGGAGGACGCCATCGGCGAGGGCGTCTTTGCCGAGGACCATCACAACATGGTCCTGGTCAAGGACATCGAGATGTACTCGCTCTGCGAGCACCACATGCTCCCCTTCTTCGGCAAGGTGCACATCGCCTACATCCCGAACGGGCGGATCGTGGGGCTTTCGAAGCTTCCCCGCGTGGTGGAGGTCTTCGCCCGGAGGCTCCAGGTGCAGGAGCGGATGACCGAGGACATCGCCTCGGCCATACAGCGCGTGCTCCAGCCGCAGGGGGTGGGGGTCATCATCGAGGCGGCCCACCTCTGCATGATGATGCGCGGGGTGGAGAAGCAGAGCTCGAAGACGCTCACGAGCGCCATGAAGGGCGTCTTCCTCGAGGATCTCCGCACCCGCGAGGAGTTCCTGCGGCTCTGCCCGGTGGACGGCGTTCTCTGATGTCGGGAGATTCGTTTCCGCGCACCGCACTGGTCACCGGAGCGTCGAGCGGCATCGGTCGCGCCGTGGCCCTGCGCCTGGCCGAAGGCGGGACCGACGTGCTCATGGTGGCGCGCGGGGAGGGACGCCTGGCCGCGGCCGCCGGCGAGGTGGGGGGGCGCATGGTCCCGGCCGACGTTTCCACCCCGGAAGGGATCACCCGGATCGGCGAGGAAGCCCGCTCCCTCTGGGAAGACGCTCCGGAGCTCGTGGTCAACGCCGCCGGCACCTTCCTCATCGCCCCCTTCGTATCCACCTCGGCAGACGACGTGGAGACGCAGCTCCGGGGCAACCTCCTGGGGCCTTTCCGCGTGATCCGCGAGTTCCTCCCCGCCATGCTGGAGCGGGGGAGCGGTCGGATCATCAACATCGGGAGCGTGGCCGGCCGGACGGCGCTCCCCGGCAACGCGGCGTACAGCGCATCCAAGTACGGGCTGCGCGGGATGCACGAGGTCCTGGTGACGGAGCTGCGGGGAAGCGGTGTCCATGCCACCCTGGTCGACCCCTCCGCCACCGACACGCCGCTCTGGGACCCGGTGGATCCGGACCGGAGCGACGAGCTTCCCTCCCGCGGCGAGATGCTCGACGCGGGCCGGGTGGCCGAGGCCGTCGTCTTCGCGGCGACGCGTCCGCGGGGAGTGGAGATCCCGACCCTCTCGATCCAGGCCGGATGAGGATCGTTCCCCCACCGACTGCTGAGCGGCGACCGTTTCATTCATGTTCCTGATCAACGTCAAGGCGCATTACGACTCCGCCCACTTCCTGCGGAACTACCACGGGAAGTGCGAGCGTCTGCACGGCCACCGCTACGAGGTGGAGGCGGCCTTCGCCTTCGACGACGTGGGGGAGGGCGGCATGGCCTTCGACTTCTCCGTGGCCAAGGCGGCGCTCCGGGAGATCGCCGACGACCTCGACCACCGGAACATCAACGACATTCCCCCCTTCACCGAGATCGAGCCGAGCGCGGAGAACCAGGCGCGCTACATCTACGACCGGCTGAAGGTCAGCCTGTCCGATGTCCGGGACTCGCTGGTCTATGTTCGGCTCTGGGAAACGCCCAACCAGTGGGCGCAGTACTCGGAGCGGGCGGTCTTTCAGTGAGGCGGCTCGCGGCTCGCGGCTCGCGGCTCGCTCTCGGGTGGCCACGTGATGGAGATAGCGGTCGGCGAAGCCTGCCGAGTCCAATCCTGCCTTTCAAGAGTGGTCGAGTCTGGTGCGAGCCGCGAGCCGCGAGCCGCGAGCCGCGAGCCTGATGCACATCCTCCTCACGGACATCCTCACCTGCCCGCGCTGCGGGCCGGACTTCGGGCTCATCCTCCTCGCGGACGTGATCGCCGACCGGCGCGTCACCACGGGCCGACTGGGGTGCGCCAACTGCCGCGAGAGCTACCGGGTGAAGGAGCGGGTGGCGGATCTCCGCACGGGAACCGGGGAGGGATGGGAGATGGAGCTCGCGCCGCCCTTCGACGGGGATCCGGAGGAGGCCGCGGTGAGGGTCACCGCCCTCCTCGGCGTCACCGAGGGGCCGGCGATGATCGTGCTCGCCGGGCCGGCCGCCGGCCTCTCGACGCGGATCGGCGGGATGATCCCGGATGTGGAGCCGGTGAGCCTGGTGGTGACGGAGCTTCCTGAAGAGGAGCGCTCCGGCAGCATTCTCCGCGTGGAGGGGGTGTTCCCCTTCTATCCCCGATCGGTTCGCGCGGTGGCCCTTCCGTTTCGGGCCGGGGATGCACAGATTGCCGCAGCCGCGCGGGTCGTGGCTCCGGGGGGAAGGCTGCTCGTCTGCACGAAGGACGGCGATGCGGGAGCCGTCCTCGACCGGGAAGGGCTATCCGTCATCCTGGACCAGGAGGGCGTGCTGGTGGCCGAGAGACCCGCATCCGACGGTTCGGCGCGCGCGTTGCATCAACTGGGTGGATCGCCGCGATAGCGGCGCGAGCTCGGCGCCGGGACCCGACCTCCACAATCGCTGACAGCGGACTGTATGTCTTGGTGGAATAATCTCATCTCTGGCGGTTCCGAGCAGGAAAAGCCCGACTATTATCAGGAGGGTACGGAGCTTCTCCGGGCGGAGAAGTTCCACGAGGCGCTCACCTCCTTCCGGCTCGTCCTGCGCGAGACCCCGAACGATACGGCCGCCCTGCAGCAGGTGGCGGTGGCGTATACCAAGATCGGGATGACGGACGAGGCGGTGAGGACCTACCGGAAGGTTCTCGAGAACGAGCCGCACGAGCCGGCCGCGCACTACGGCCTGGCCTTCCTCCTGCTCCAGCGTGGGGAGGAGGACGAGGCGGTGGCGCACCTTCGGGCCTTCCTGGCGCGTCCCCCGGAGGTGGAGGAGGCAAAGGCGCACATCGACCACGCCCGCAGCACGCTGACCGAGCTGACCGGCGAGGAGGTGACGTGACCGCGGAGGACATAAAGATGATCGTGGCCACCGCGCCCGACCGGGACGCGGCTGTCTCGATCGCGCGGACCCTGGTGGAGGAGCGGGGGGTGGCATGTGCCAACATCCTCCCGGCAGTATCCATCTACCGGTGGGAGGGGGAGGTTCAACAGGATGAAGAGGTCGTCGTTCTCATGAAGACGAGGGGTTCCATGGTGCAGAAGGTGGTCGACCGAGTGTCCGAGCTCCACCCGTACGAGGTGCCCGAGGTGCTTGCGCTCCCCGTGGAGGGGGGGCTGGACACATATTGCCAGTGGGTCTCGGACGAGACCGGGGAGAAGGCGGAATGAGCCGGAAGAAGGAGGCGATGGAAGAGATGGACGCACAGGATGCGCCCGGCGAGACGCCCCAGGTTCCGGCGGCCGTCCGGCGTGCCCAGGGGCTCATGGAGGTGGGCAAGCACGGGGAGGCGGTCGAGGAGTTCCACGTCTACCTCAACGAGCATCCGCAGGATGTGGACGCCCTGCTCGGCCTGGGGTCCTCGCTCCTGGCGCTGGGTCGCTTCGAGGCGGCGGAGAAAGAGCTGCGTCGCGCGCTGCGGGTTGCCCCCTCGAATGCGGAGGTCCACTACAAGCTCGGCAACGCGCTGCTGAAGCGGGGGGTCTACGACTCGGCGGCGTCGGAGCTGCGCAAGGTGGTCTCCATCGACGCGGAGCACAGCCACGCCTACCAGCTCCTCGGGGAGGCGCTCAACCAGCTGGGTGATCCGCAGGGGGCGGTGCAGGCGCTGGAGCACGCCGTGCGGATCGATCCCGAGAACAGCAAGGCGTACTATGCCATGGGCATCGCCTACGACCGGATGGCGCTCCCCGGGCGGGCCGCCGAGATGTATCGTCAGGCACGGGCGCTCTCGGGGAAGTGATCGGTCGGCACTCCGCCCCTCCGCTCGAAGATTCGCGGCGCGCCGGTGCATCCGGCGCGCCGCGTTTCGCATCATGACCCTCCGTCCGGGAAGCGGCGTGGAATCGCTGAGCATCGCCGACCCGGACCTCGAGCTCGCGGTCCGGGCCGCGCGGCAGGCGGGCGCCGCGGTCATGGAGTCGTTCGGCCGGCCGGGACGGGTTGACCGGAAGGCGGACGGGCAGCCGCTCACCGAGGCCGATCTGGCTGCCGACCGGATCCTGGGGGAGGCGCTCCGGAGCGCCCGTCCCGTGTACGGCTGGCTCTCCGAGGAGACGGCGGACGGTCCGGAGCGGCTGGAGGCGGAGCGCGTCTGGATCGTGGACCCGATCGACGGGACGAGCTCCTTCGTGGAGGGGGTGCCGGACTTCACCGTCTGCGTCGGGCTCGCCGAGCGCGGGGAGGCTCGCCTCGGCGTCGTGTTGAACCCTGCGCGCCGGATCTTGTACTACTCCGTGGCGGGACTCGGGGCGTATCGCAACCACAGGCCGCTGAAGGAGATCGGGGAGAGCCCGGAGTCGTGCACGCTCCTCGTGTCCCGTGCGGAGAACCGCCGCGGCGAGCACGACGACTGGCGACCCGAGTGGTCGTTGCGCGACGTGGGTGGCACCGCGTGGAAGCTCGTATCGGTGGCCGCGGGCGAGGGTGACGGGTACCTGACCCGCGAAGGACGCCACGAGTGGGATCTCTGCGCGCCGCTGGTCGTCGCGCGGGAGGTCGGGTGCCGCGTCACCGACGCGGACGGCCGCGAGATCTTTTTCAACCGTCCCGACCCGC
>SKRI01000081.1 GCA_007118565.1 Gemmatimonadota bacterium
CAGTGAACGGGACGAATCCGGACAAGTGCACGCCCGGCTTCTCGGGAGCGCACGCCGACGAGCATCAACACGGACCCGGCTGCGGCCACCAGCCCGTTCCGCACGGGGACCATGTCGACTATCTGGTGGGCGGCCATCTCCATCACCCCCACGACGGGCACTGCGACGACCACGGACCTGTCAACCTGGCCTGAGCCCATGCCGGGACAGCGCAGGAACGGGGGGATGGCGCTGTCGTCATCCCCCTTTTGTTTCCGCTAAACATCGCGGGTCGCGCGCTGCGCCGGCATTCCGCGGGGAACTGCACGAACCGATGACGCGCATCACCAAGATCGATGTGCCGCTTCTGCTGCCGGAGGTCCCGCACACGCGCGATGCGTGCGTGACCCGGCTGGAATCGGTGATCCGGGAGCAGCCCGGCATCCTCCGCACCGTGCTGATCCCCGGTGAGGGCGGCCGGAAGGCACAGCTGTGCCTGGAGTTCGATCCCGATGTGATCCCGCTGTCGGAGGTGGAGCGCGCCGCCCGCGCTGCCGGCGCCGAGATCACACAGCGTTATGGCCACGAGGCCATTCCGATCCGCGCCGTGGACGGGGAGGATGTCGGACAGCGCATCGAGCACGTGCTCTGTCACATCCCCGGCGTGCTCTCAGCCTCCGCAAACCTCGCCGCGCAGCGCGTGCGGGTCGAGTACGACCGCAGCCGTACATCGATCGGCAAGATCGAGCGGACGCTGGGGGAGATGGGGTACGGCGTGGGCGAGGCGGTGCACACGCCCGACCACGCGCATCCGCCGCACGTCGGCTGCTGCGCGCCGAAGGAGCCGGTCGCGGAGGACGCCGGCTGGCACATCCGGCACCGCGAGCTGGCGATGAGCGTGGCCGCAGGGGCACTGCTCATCGCGGGCTTCGTGGGCGAGTGGCTCCTCGGGCTGCCGCGGCCGGCCGCGGTCGGCATCTACGTTCTCTCATACGTCTTCGGCGGCTACGACCTGGTCCGACACTGGGTGGGAGCGCTGCGGAACGGCCGCGTGTCGCTCGACATCGGCCTGCTGATGCTGCTCGCCGCGCTCGGTGCGGCGGTGCTCGGCGAGTGGGCCGAGGGCGCGCTCCTCCTCTTCCTCTTCTCGCTGGCACACGCCCTCGAGCACTACGCGCTCGGCCGTGCCCGCAACGCCATCCGTGCGCTCGCCGACCTGGCCCCGCCCGTCGCCCGGGTGCTGCGGGACGGACACGAGGTCGATGTTCCGGTCGAGCAGGTGATGCCGGGAGAGGTCGCGCTCGTCCGCCCCGCCGAGCGGATCCCGGTAGACGGCGAGGTGCGGCAGGGTCGCTCCGCCGTGGACCAGTCCACCATCACCGGGGAGTCCGTGCCCGTCGAGAAGACGGAAGGGGACGAGGTCTTCGCCGGCACCATCAACGGCGACGGGGCGCTGGAGGTCATCACCACCCGCCCCGCCGGGGACCGCACCCTCGACCGGGTGGTACAGCTCGTCGAGGAGGCGCAGACCCGCAAGGCGCCAACGCAGCAGTTCACCGAGCGCTTTGCGCGCGTGTTCGTCCCCTCGGCTCTCGGCGCGGTGGCGCTGATGATCTTCGTGCCCCCGCTCCTCGGGCTCCTCGACTGGTCGGTCGCCTTCTACCGGGCCATGGCGCTCCTGGTGGCCTCGTCCCCCTGCGCGCTCGCGCTCGGCACCCCCGCCACCGTGCTCGCCGGCATCGCGCAGGGCGCGCGGCGCGGCGTCCTTTTCAAGGGCGGCGCCTACCTGGAGCACCTCGGGTCGATCCGCGCGCTGGCGCTGGACAAGACGGGAACGCTGACCTTCGGCGATCCGGAGGTCACCGATCTGGTCCCGGCCTCGGGAGTGGAGGAGTTGGAGCTGCTACGAGTGGCGGCGGCGGTCGAGCGGCGGTCGCAGCATCCGCTCGCCCGCGCCGTGGTGCGGCGCGCGGAGGCGGCGGAGCTCGCGCTCCCGGAGGCGGGGGAGCTGCAGAGCTTCACCTCGCGCGGGGTCCGCTCGAGCATCGGCGGCGAGCCCGTCGGGATCGGCAACCTGCACCTGTGGGAGGACGAGGGGATCGCGCCGCCTTCCGATGTCCACGCCTCGATCGGTCGGCTCGAGAAGGCGGGGCGCAGTGTAATGGTGGTGCGCCAGGGCGAGCGCTGGCTGGGGGTGATCGGGGTTGCGGACCGGCCGCGCGCGGGCGTGCGCGAGGTGATCGGCCGGCTGCGGGGCCTGGGGGTGAGCCCGATCCTGATGCTGACGGGGGACAACCGCGGCGTCGGGGAGGCGGTCGGGCGCGAGGTGGGGGTGGATGCCGTGCACGCCGACCTGATGCCGGAGGACAAGCTCGCGCTGATCCAGGAGCTGCGGAAGCAACACGGCGAGGTGGTCATGGTCGGCGACGGCGTCAACGACGCTCCCGCCCTGGCCCACGCCTCTGTGGGGATCGCGATGGGGGGCGCCGGCACCGCGGTCGCGCTCGAGACGGCGGACGTGGCGCTGATGGCCGACGACCTCGACCGGCTCCCCTTCGCCATCGGCCTCTCGCGTCAGGCGCGAGGCATCATCCGCCAGAACCTCTTCATTGCCCTCGCGGTGATCGCCTTCCTCATCGCGGCAACGGCGACGGGCTTCGTCGGGCTCGGGGTGGCGGTGGCGGTGCACGAGGGGAGCACCCTGGTGGTGATCGCCAACGCTCTCCGCCTGCTGAGGTACCGGGAGGCGGACGCGCCGGAGCCCGGAAGATCCCCCTCGGCGGTGGATGCCCGCCGACCGGCAGTGGCGACGGCGAGCTGAGGCGGTGAGGCAGGCGGCTCAGAGCCGGGGGTTCACCACGTTGGTGAAGATCGATCCGAAAGTGTACGAGAGCCCCATGTTCAGGGACGCGCGGTAGGCGGTGGCCAGCTGCCGCTGGTCGAGCAGGATGTCTTCGAGCGTGGCATCTCCCCGCGGCAGCGAGAGCTGGTCGTTGATCCGCTCGTATCTGCCCCCGACGTTGAAGGCGAGCCCGCCTCCCAGATTGAAGGAGACGTTCCCATTGGCGGTCAACCGGTGGTGGTTGCCCTCACGGAAGTAGCGGGAGCCGGTGATGCTGGAGGAGATCGATCCCCATGGCTGCCGGTACTGGATCGACGAGTCCAGCTCCTGACTGAGCAGGTGCTCCTCCGTCTTCTCGAAGATCGTCTCCTCGAAGTAGTCGACCCCCTCATATCCGATCCGGTAGCTGAAGGTGATTTGGCGGTGTGACGCTTCCTCGTAAGGAAAAATGCTGTACTCCACCGCCGGCGTCAGCCGGACGCTGTGCCGGAAATTGTCACTGGTATTGGTGTGATAGCTGGCGAACACACCGGCCCCCCAGTGACCCCCGAGGCTCTTGATGACGTAGCTTTGGAAGCCGTGGCGGCGCTGGTTGCTGAGAAGATCCTCCTCGTCCTCCCGCGAGATCCTACGAACGTTGTGGTTGAAATAGGGTCGCAGGCGGATCTTCCAGTCCTCCGTCACCCGGTCCGCGAAGAATCCGTAGCGGGCGTTCCAGGCGCTCTGGGCGGACTCGGTGTTGGCATTGCCACCGCCGTAGACCTCGAAGGTCCAGTGGCGCCACGGATCCTCCGCGGGAGTCGTCTCCACCCCCTCGGGAGCATCGAAGCTGACCTGTAGCCGGGAAGCGTGCTCCGTCCGCAGCATATACGGCACCAGGCCGACCTTCAACACCTCGGAGATCCCCTCCCGTACTTCGGCTTCGGCCTCGTTCTGGCCGGCGGTGTAGGTGAGGGTATGCCCGACGTCCGAAAAACCCCTTTGCCCGATGAAGGAGAAGGTGTAGCGCCGGCCGCCACCGCCGGTGCGCTCGTCGACCACGAGGACGTGCACGTCCGCCGCGGCACGGTCACGCACATGGTCGACGAAGGTGACCTCCTGCCGGATGAACGCATCGTCGCAGCGGCGGCAATCCAGGTAGAGCCGGGGCATCGCTTCCTGACCCAGCGGCACCGCCTCCGGCCTCTCGTCGGCGTCCTGCGCCTCCGCCGGGAGGGAGAGCGCGAGGAGAGCGACGACCACCGCGAAACAGGTGCTGAGCGAGTACATCCCGCGCGATCCGTACCGCCGCCTTCGTAATGCCGGAAAAATCATCTATGCGCTTACGTGCTCGGAGTTTATGGAGCTTCAATATCGCACGGGATGGCCAGCGAATCAATTTTCGGTCCGGCAAGTCATCTCCCCTCCGATCTTTGCGCTCCGGCTCCGCAGCCACCGGTGCGCATCATGCCGTCTCCTCCGTCCGCTCCTTCGCTCGACACCACGGAGATCACCGAACTTTTGACGATGCCCCGGGAAGCGGAGACCCGCGAAGAGGCGCCGGGTCGGAGAGAGAGGCTGTTCCTGGCCGTCCCGCTTCCGGAGGAGGTGCGCGACCGGATTCGGCAGGGGATTCCTCGGCCCCTGCCAGGGCTCAGAACCCGACCGGAGCAGTGGCACCTGACCCTCCGCTTCCTGGGAGACACGGAGCCGGGCCGGAAGACTCTGCTGATCGGGGAGATGGAGGGAGCGGCGCTCGGGGGCACCTTCCCGCTCCGCTTCGGCGGGCTCGGAGCCTTCCCGCGCCCGGAGCGGGCGCGGGTCCTCTGGCTCGGCATCGATCGCGGAGAGGCAGAGCTCTCCCGGCTGCAGGAGAGGGTGGAGCGCATCACGCGTGCGGCCGGCTTCCCGCACGAGAGCAGACCGTACCACCCCCACCTCACCCTCAGCCGCCTGCGTCCGCCGTCACCGGTGGCCGACCTGATCGAGCGTGCCGAGGGGCCGAGCGTGCCGATGGAGGTGCGAGAGGTGGTGCTCTATCGCAGCCACCTCGGA
>SKRI01000049.1 GCA_007118565.1 Gemmatimonadota bacterium
TAGTTGTCGAGCGTTCCGGGCAGGCGTCCCTGCTCGTCCTCGAGGCGTTCCGGCTCCGTGAGCCGCAGCCTCCTGCGCCGGAGCAGCGCCGCCAGCATGGCGCTGGTCGTGAGCAGCACCAGGTGCCGTCCGGGGCAGATCCCAGGGCCGCCGCTGAAGGGGATCAGCGGCCAGTCCTCGGCCGTCCGCTCCTCCTTCCAGAGCTCCGGAGCGAACCGGTCGGCGAAGTCGAGGCGGGCGTCGTCCCGGTGGAAGAACGGGGCGTAGATCAGCACGCCGGTTCCGGCCGGCATCACCCCGTTCTCCCACTCGGTCTCGCGGGTGGTTTCCCGCAGCACCATCGGCGTGGTGGGCCAGAGCCGCAGCGACTCGAGTACGGTGGCGCGCAGATGGGTGAGCGGGTGGCTGCCCGGGTCGGGAGAGGCCTCGATCTCGTCGCGCGCCGCCTCCGCGTGCTCCGGGTGCGTGGCCAGGAGGGCGAGCGAGCGGAAGGTGGTCATCCCCGCCGGATCGTAGGCGAAGAGCCACTGCGGCACCTGGTGCGCGGGCGCCGTCTGCGAGGTGGTGGCCACCCGCGCCATCATCGCCGCCAGGCTCCCCTCCTCGGCACGCTCCATGTGGTCGCGCAGCCGCTCGTGGAAGCGCTCGCGGAGGCGGCGCTTCTTGGGGTGCAGGAAGGCCCAGTTCGCGGCGGTGCGGAGCTCGGCGACCATCTCGGTCAGCTCGTGGTCGTCGGCGGCGCCCTCGCCGAAGATGACCCGCCGCACCAGCCGGAACCACCCCTCGGAGAAGTGGTCCCAGGTGAGGGCTCCATCTCCCTCCGACCGATCGATCATCCCCTCCGCCTCGTCCTCCGCGATCCTCACGAAGCGCGTGGCGAAGGGATGGACGGGCGTCTCGCTCCGCAGCACCTGCTCGTTGAAGCGGCGGCGGTCCACCCGATCGGGACCGTGGGAGATGAGGGCGCCCTTCGGCTCGAAGTGGGAGAGGGCCGCCTCCTTCTCGCTGCTCGCGGTGGCGAACGGCTCGGGGGACTCCTCCAGGACGCGGTGCACATGATCGGGCGAGAGGATGACCGCCTGGTGCCGCACCGGAATGCGGAGGAGGACGGGTCCGTCGCCGTGCCGGTCGCGCAGCTTCTGCATGCGGCGCACGGCGCGCCGGTCCAGATCCAGGCGCTCGGCCACCCCCACCACCCGGGGCCGCCGGATGATGACGCCCTTGGAGATCGTCGGCACGACCACGTCGGCAGTGACTCCCGCCGTCTCCCGCACGCTTGCCTTCGGCAGGGACGCTCCGTTTCGCTTCGCCATTGCTTTCCTCCGGTCTCGATCCTCGCACTGTTTCACGACGGCGGAGGGGGCAACAACGGGGCCGCCGCGCGCGGGCGGAGGGGAGCTGCGGTCGGTGCTCAGAGGACCCGGGAGATCGCGGAGGCGCCGCGCTCCACCGCCCGCTCGTAGAGCGGACGCCGCCGGAATTCCTCGAGCAGGATCTCGTTCGACCGCTCCAGGTCATCGAAGAACGTCTCCTCCATGGTGTGGCCGAACCCGCGGTCCAGCACGGCCACGCCCGACTCGTCGAGGTTGGTGAGCGACTGGTTGTCCAGGTTCATGGCCCCGACCAGTGACCAGATCCCGTCGCTCACCAGCGTCTTGGCGTGCATCATCGAGGGTTGGTACTCGTAGATCCGCACGCCCGATCGGAGGAGCCGGTCGTAGCGGGTACGTCCCGCCCACCAGGCGGGAGGGACGTCCGACCGCCGATTCGCCGTCAGGACGCGGACATCCACGCCGCGCCGCGCCGCGTCGGCGAGGAGTCCGCTGAAGAAGGTGTTGGGGATGAAGTAGGCGATCGAGAGGTACAGCCGCTCGCGCGCCGAGGCGATGGAGAGCGCGAACATCCGCTCGACCGGCATGCTGATGGAGGTCGGGGAGGAGTTGAAGGCCAGCGCCTCGACCTCCCGGCCTGTACCAGGAGCCGGGTCCCCGCCGCCGCCGGGATCGGCGATCAGCTCCCCGGATGCCTCGGCCCAGAGAGAGCGGAAGCCGGCGTCGAGCGGAGGCACGAGCCCTCCCTGCACCCGCACCGCGCTGTCCCGCCACTCTCCCTTCCGCCTCCCCGATCCCGACCACTGGTCGGCGAAGCCGAACCCTCCCGTGTAGGCAATCTGGTCGTCGATCAGGAGATAGCGCGCGTGGGAGCGGCGGTGGATGGCGTGCCAGGAGCGATACCCGGCGGGCCGATGGGGAACGGCCTCGGCGCCGGCGCTCCGCAGCTCATCGAAAGCGGAGCCGCCATGGCCCATCGCCCCCAGCTGATCGTAGAGCACCCGGACGTTGACTCCTGCGCGCGCGCGTTCCGCCAGCACCTCGCGGAGCCGCCGGGCAACCTCACCCGAATCCCAGAAGAAGCTGTAGAGGCTGATCGACCGCTCGGCCCGTTCCATCTCTCCCCACATGCGCGGGAAGAGCTCTTCTCCGTTGAGGAGGAGCTCGACGGTCGATCCCGGCACGAGCGGGATGCCGAGCGTCGCGTGGAGCGTCTCGCGAAAGGCTGGGTCCGAGGGAGGAGGCACCGGGCCGGAGAGCCGCTGCACGGGCGCGGCGCGCACCAGCTGCATGAAGCCGATCGCGGTGATCGGCAGCGTAACCGCGAGCGGCCAGTAACGACGCAGCGTAGTGAGCCTTCCGGGCGTCCTGGATCTGGTCATCGATCGGCGAGAGAGGCATTCGCGGGTTGCGTCGTTTTCCGTCGTTCCGCGATTCCCACGCCGGGGCTCCGACCGGAACGATTCTCGCTCCTCCCGCCGGTGTCCGCCAGATGTTTCCAGACACGTTACTCCCGGAGGAGAAGATGGAGAAGGAAGGCTCCAGCCGAGACGGCCTGATCGCCGAGCTGAACGATCTGCTCCGGCTCGATCACGACGCTGTCCAGAGCTACGGCATCGCCATCGAGCACCTCGATGCGGCTGCCCACCAGGAGAAGCTGCGCGAGTTCCGCGCGGATCACGAGCGCCATATCGAGCAGCTCAGCGGCCTCATCCGACAGCAGGGCGGCAAGCCGGTCGGGGGCCCCCACCTCACCACCGGAGCGGTCAAGGCGGCCGTGCAGCAGGCCGGACGCGCCGGCGGAGATCGCGGGATCCTGACCGCCTTCAAGACCAACGAGCGCCAAGCGCGGGACAAGTACCGCCGCCATGCCGAGAAGGGGCATGCGGGAGAGGTGGGAGATGTCGTGGCGAGAGGGGCGGCCGATGAGGAGCGCCATTACGCCTGGGTGGTGTCGGTTCTGGAGTCGATTGAAGGATCGGACGCGGCCCGGCGGGCGACGGACACGATGGAGGTCGGCCAGGCGCGGGCGGCGGACGCCATGGAGGCGGCCGAGCGGAAGGCGGGAGAGGCGGCCGAGAAGCTGGGTCGCAGCCGCTGAAGCCTCGCGCTGCCATGACCCACCCCGGAGCCGACCGCTCCGGGCAGAGGGGCGCACCTGTCGAGAACCAGCTTTCGATCATCGAGCAGAGTCGGATCATGAAATTGAACAGTCGCAGAAGGAAGGAGCCCCGCACCGTGGTGATCACCGGTGCATCGAGCGGAATCGGCAGGGCCGCCGCATACGCCTTCGCCGAGGAGGGGACGCGGCTGGTGCTGACCGCCCGGCGCGAGGGAGCGCTCCAGGAGGTGGCCGATGCGTGTGAGGAGCGGGGGGCGAGCGCGGTCGCCGTGCCGGCGGACGTCACCAACGAGGAGGCGCTGCAGGCGGTCGTCGAGCTGGCCGAAGAGCGCTTCGGTGGCATCGACGTCTGGGTCAACAACGCCGCGGTGACCGCGTTCGGGCGGTTCGAGGATGTGCCGGCCGAAGACTTCCGCCGCGTCATCGAGACCAATTTCTTCGGGTATGTGAACGGCGCCCGGGCCGCGCTCGGCCACTTCCGCGAGCGGAAGCGGGGCGTCCTGATCAATGTCGGCTCGGTGGTCGGCGCGGTTCCCCAGCCGTACACCAGCGCGTACGTGACCAGCAAGTGGGCCATCCGCGGGCTGAACGAGTGCTTGCGGATGGAGATGGCGCTTGAGGACGACCTCGACATCGAGGTCTGCCATGTCGCGCCCGCCTCGATCGACACACCCCTCTTCCAGCAGGGCGCCAACTACACCGGCCGGACCCCCCGGGCGCTGGATCCGACGTACGCGCCGGAGTTCGTGGCGGACGTCATCGTCCGCGTCTCCCACAAGCCGAGGCGGGAGACGGTGGCGGGCAACGCCGCGTACGGGCTAATGGGCCAGCACGCCGTTGCTCCGGCACTGTACGAGCGAACGATGGCCCGGAAGATGGACCGGGAGCACTTCAAGGACCAGCCGGCGCCTCGGTCCAAGGGGAACCTGTACGAGCCGATGGAGGAGTACGCCGCGGTTCGCGGAGGATGGGAAGGGAAGGCGTCGTTCGATCTGGGGCGGGCCACCCGGATCGGCGCTGCTGTCATGCTTCCGGCGCTGGCCGTAGGGGTCGCGATCCGGCGGCTACAAACTCGGTAGCCGGAAAACGTGGTGGTCGAATCGATCCGGCGTGGCGCGGAAGGGAGGCGCGAACGAACAGGAGAAGAGCGAGGTGACGCAGCCCCTCTTGTCCTGCATCCGCTCGGAGCAATTTGTAAGGGGTTCTACCGCTGACGCCGCCACCCGGGTGAGCACACGTGAATTCGTGCGCTACTACGCGGCGTCTCCGAACATGGAGGTGAGGCGGCCGCCGCCTTCGATGGTCCGCGCGACCGCGGCGTGGTGCGCCTTGAACGGCTCGAGGTACTCCTGCAA
>SKRI01000199.1 GCA_007118565.1 Gemmatimonadota bacterium
CGGCTGCACCTGGAGGACGTGATCGTCCGGATCGACCACGCGCTCGATCCGCGCTCCTGATCGATGGATCTGCAGGATACCTTGGCTAGCGGAGCTTCACGATCTCCGCTCCCGCACTGTCACTCCGATGAAAGACCGATGAACGACTGTCACTGCCGCAGCCAGATCCGTCGCGCCCCGCTGGCGGGGCTGCTCCTCCTGGTCGCCGCGGCGGCTTTCCTCATCCTCCCGGCCATGGTCCAGGCGCAGGCGGGGGCCGGGGCACGCACCCTGGACCTGGAGATGTACTGGGATCTCCAGACCGCGGGCAATCCGGAAATCTCCCCGGATGGCCGCCAGGTGATCTACACCCGCGGATGGATCGACAAGCAGAGCGATCGGCGGCGGTCCGAGGTCTGGGTCATGAACGCCGACGGAACGCGGAAGCGCGCGCTCGCGGAGGGATCCTCTCCCACCTGGTCCCCGGACGGGACGCGCATCGCCTTCCTCGCCTCGAGGAACGGGGAGAGGAACCAGATCAATGTTCGGTGGATGGACGATGAGGGAGCCGTCAGCCAGATCACCCGCCTGGAGAAGGCGGCCTCGAACATCCGGTGGTCGCCGGACGGGCGCCAGATCGCCTTCAACATGGATGTGGACGACAAGACCTCCTGGTCGATCTCCATGCCGAAGCGCCCCGAGGGTGCCACCTGGACGTCCGAGCCCAAGGTCGTGGAGCGGGCGGTCTACCGGAGGGATCGGCAGGGGTATGTGGACGACGCCTACACGCACATCTTCGTCGTCTCCGCCGAGGGTGGCGCGGTTCGCCAGCTCACCGACGGCGATTGGAACCACTCCTCTCCGGAGTGGACGCCGGACGGCCGGGAGCTCGTCTTCTCCTCGCTCCGGGTCGAGGATGCGGAGCTGGAGTGGCGCCACTCGGAGATCTACTCGGTGAACGTCGCGGACGGGACGCTCCGCCAGCTCACCGACCGCCGGGGGCAGGACTCCGGGGCGCTTCCCTCGCCGGACGGACGCAGCATCGCCTACCTGGGAGACGACTGGCATACCGATACGTACCGGAACCGCAAGGTCTACCTGATGGACCGGGACGGCTCGAACCCCCGCGTCATCTCCGGGGATTTCGACCGCGGCGTTCAGGACATGATGTGGGCGGCGGACGGGAGGGGGCTCTATTTCACCGCCAACTCCGAGGGAGATCGAAACCTCCACTACGTCTCCGTGAACGGTGGGGTCCGGGAGGTCACCCGGGGCACCCATCAGATCTCGGCGCACTCCATGAGCGGGAACGGGCGGATCGCAGTCACCCTCTCCTCCTTTCACGAGCCCGGGGACATCTACCTCCTCAATCCCTCGCGCCCGGATCGTATGGAGCGCCTGACCGAGGCGAACGCCGACCTGCTGCGTAACGTGAGGCTGGGAGATGTCGAAGAGATCTGGTACACCTCCACCGACGACCTGGACATCCAGGGATGGGTGGTGAAGCCGCCGGACTTCGATCCGGCTCGGCAGTACCCGATGATGCTGGTGATTCACGGCGGGCCGCACGCCATGTACGGGGTGGGCTTCAACTACGCCTGGCAGGAGCACGCCGCGAACGGATACCTGGTCCTCTACACCAACCCGCGGGGGAGCACCGGCTACGGGAGCGTCTTCGCGAACGAGATCAACAACGCCTACCCCGGCAAGGACTACGACGACCTCATGGCCGGGGTGGACGCGCTCATCGCCCGCGGATATGTGGACGAGGAGCGGATGTACGTCTATGGCTGCTCTGGCGGGGGCGTGCTGACGGCATGGGTGGTCGGGCACACGGACCGGTTCGCGGCGGCATCGTCCAACTGCCCGGTCGTCAACTGGTTCTCCTTCGTGGGCACCACCGATGGGGTGGGCTGGTACAACAACTTCGAGCACTTTCCCTGGGACGACCCGTCGGAGCACCTCCGCCGCTCGCCGCTCATGTACGTCGGGAACGTATCGACCCCCACGATGCTCATGACCGGAGAGGGTGATCTCCGCACCCCCATGCCGCAGACCGAGGAGTACTATGCGGCGTTGAAGGTGCTCGGCGTCCCGACCGCGATGATCCGCTTTCAGGACGAGTGGCACGGGACGAGCTCGAACCCGTCGAACTTCATCCGCACGCAGCTCTACCTCAGGAGCTGGTTCGAGCGCTGGGGAGGCTCCCCGGAGTCGACCCCCGCGACCGGAATCCTGACCGGAACGCCGTAGAAGCCGGCCGCGGGACGCAGGGCAGCGTCTCGGCCGCCGCCGTCGCCGCACAGCTCCACCTGGCAGGACGAGAGAATGCGACCCCCGAGGTGCTCATCGCGCCTCGGGGGTCGTCTCCTTCCCCTTCCCCCTTTTCTGCTCATCCCGCTGCCTCGCAACGGTTTGCATGCCCCTGGGCGGAACCTTCGGGCAGGGAGTGGGGTGGAAATATTGCGGCCAGGCGCGGAATGCATCCCTCCGTGCCGGCCCCCACATCCGAGACAACCAGAGCGAGAACCGTCGCACCGGGCCGATCCGCCCAGACGATTGACCTTCCGCTGCCAACGGTTGCGATCCGCCTGCCAGCGGGCGGCGCCGGGCGGCGGCCCCCATTCACCTGCCGAGGAGGCTTCATGGATTACAGGGATCGCAGCGCATCCGGGAAAGTCGTTCGCAGAGCGGGAGGCGCCGTCGCCGTCGGCGGCATCCTCGCGCTCGCATGGATGGGCGGAACGTGGGTTGGGGAGCAGAAGTTCGGCGCAGGAGAACGTGTGGAGCAGGTCGCGGATACGGAGTATCTCGCCGAGGTGCTGTCCGAGCCCGAGGAGGACTTCGGGGAGTTCGTGCTGGCCGGTCGCGACTGGGACATCTCCAATATCGACCACCCCCGGATCGACCACTGGATCCGGCACTTCACCGGACCCAAGCGCAACGACTTCCGTCGTTTCCTTGAGCGCTCCGGCCGTTACGGCCCGATGATCCAGGCGGCGCTGGCCGAGCGAGACATGCCGCAGGACCTCATCTACCTGGCGATGATCGAGTCGGGGATGAATCCGCAGGCGTACTCGCACGCCCACGCCGCCGGGCTCTGGCAGTTCATCGCCGAGACGGGGTCCCGGTACGGTCTCACGGTCAACCGGGTGGTAGACGAGCGGTACGACCCGGTGCGGGCCACCGAGTCCGGGCTCGATTACCTCACCTATCTCTACGATCGCTTCGGTTCCTGGTATCTGGCGGCCGCCGGGTACAACACCGGAGAAAACCGGGTGGGGCGGATCATGCGCCAGGTGACGGGCTCCGAGCGGGGGACGGACGAGGACTTCTACCGCATCTGGGACCGGCTGCCGCGCGAGACGCGGGACTACGTGCCGCTCATGGTCGCGGCGGCCCGGATCGCCAAGGATCCGGCGCGGTACGGCTTCGATGACGTCGAGTTCCAGCCGGCGCTCGCCTTCGACGAGGTCGAGGCTGAGCCGGGGACCTATCTCTCCGCGGTGGCCAGCGCCATCGGGGTCGACCTTCCGGAGCTGCGGACGCTGAACCCGCACCTGCGCAATGCCCGGGTGCCCGTCAACCGCTCGTATGCGGTGCGGATCCCGCAGGGTACCGCGCAGCTATTCGCCGCAAACCGCGAGCAGCTCAGCACCGCGCAGGCGAGCCAGGTTGATGCGGAGGAATCGACCACCCGCTACCGGGTGCGGCGCGGGGACAACCTTGGATCGATCGCGCAGCGCCACGGCACCAGCGTGGCGGCGATCCGCTCCGCCAACAACCTCCGCGGCACCCGGATCATCGCCGGCCAGACGCTGGTGATCCCCGGCGCAAGCCAGCAGGTGGCCTCCGCTCCGGCGGCGCGCTACCAGGTCCGCCGGGGTGACAACCTCACCAGGATAGCCCGGGCGCACGGGGTCACGGTGAACGACATCCGGGCCGAGAACCGGCTGCGGGGAGACCGGATCATCGCCGGCCAGACGCTCACCATCCCGAGCAGGTAGGGAGGGGCGGGCGGGAGCAAAGGAAAGAGAGGGGCGGCCGCGGGGCCGTCCCTCGCTGCATCGAGACCCCGGAAGCACATCTCCCACCTTTCGAGCCGTTCCCGTCGCTCGTGTCGCCCGTCGATCCCTCGGTCGGCAGGTGTGCTCCTTGCTGGAATCGGCGATGGCGATCCGTGTCGTCGAGCCACCCCCCGGCCACGAGATGTGGGTCGCCACCGGACCACGACCTTCGTATGATCATGGTTATGAGATATTTGGCTGTCCTCTGCTCCCTCCTCGTTCTTTCCTGTGGCACGGCCGGGCCGGTCGAGCCCCCGCCGGCAGAGATCTCCCTGGCGGGCGCCTGGCATGGCAGCTCCGAGGACGTGACGATCGATATGGAGCTCACCCAGATCGGTGACGAGCTGGCCGGAACCGGGACCGTGGTGATCGAGGACGGAACCCCTCAGGAGTTCGAGGTGGACGGGGAGGTCGAGCACGCCGACGAAGAGGTGATTCCGACGCAGGTGTCCCTCCGCTTCCATGTCGAGATCGACGCGCCCGTGTACCGCTTCGAGGGCGAGGTCGAGACCGTGGATCGGATCCACGGCGAGCTCTTCGACCGCAACGTCCCGGACAACTTCTGGGAGGAGATCGTCTTGGAGCGCCGTTGAGGCAGGGCCACACACCCCTAAGCTACCGCATCACGTGTGTGCCCCGGCCGTTCGTCTGCCGGGGCGCGCATGCATCCTTCCCCCCACCCCCGCAGATGATCGACCCGCGCAACGTCGACTACCACGAGATTTCCCGCCGCGGCGATACCGAGGTGATGGA
>SKRI01000302.1 GCA_007118565.1 Gemmatimonadota bacterium
CGCGGTCCGTCCAGGAACTTCTCGATGTAGACGGCATCGTCCCCGAAGGAGGAGCGCGCCTCGTTGCGCGCCGCCTCCAGCGCCCGCTCGATCTCTCCTTCGGTTCGGACCACACGCATCCCCTTGCCGCCACCGCCGGCCGCCGCCTTCAGGAGTACGGGGTAGCCGACCTCGGCCGCGACCCGCCGCGCCTCCTCGGGGTCCGAGAGCGCCTCCTCGGTTCCCGGCACCACGGGGACGCCCGCCGCGATCACCCGCTTGCGGGCGGCGGTCTTGTCACCCATGGCCACGATGGCCTCGGGAGAGGGGCCGATGAAGGTGAGTCCGGCATCCCGCACCGCCTCGACGAAGCCGGCACGCTCTGCAAGGAAGCCGTATCCGGGATGGACGGCCTCCGCCCCGCTCTCCTTTGCCACCTCGATCAGCTTCTCCACCCGGAGATAGCTCTCCGCCGAGGGAGGCGGCCCCACGCAATAGGCTTCGTCCGCGGCCAGCACATGCGGCGCGGTACGGTCCGCTTCGGAGTAGACGGCCACGGTGCGTACGCCCAGCTCCCGTGCGGCGCGGATGACGCGCAGGGCGATCTCGCCGCGGTTGGCGATCAGGATCTTGGAGAACATCAGCGTTCGTTGCTCGCGTTTCGTTGCTCGCGGTGCCGTTGTCGGCACGAAGATACCGCCACGGCCGAGGAGGCGAAACAGCGCCGGGGAACCGCGGTCGCGGCGCGCGCGTACAGGCACGCGCAACGATCGCACCCTCACCGACGCATCGATGAACATCGCCGCCGCTCTCGTCGCCTTGCTCCTCGTCCCCTTCTCCGGCAGCCATCCGGAGCCGGAGCACCCCGTCGTGGCCGCGTGGGGCTTCCACGGCCACCAGATCGCCGCGCGCGTGGCAACCGAGGGGCTTCCCGGGGAGATGCCGGATTTCTTTCGCGAGGCGGCCCACCAGCTCGTCTGGCTCAATCCAGAGCCGGACCGCTGGCGCGACCGGGCCGAGCAGGAGGCGGATCCGGCGCTCGGCGGGCACTACAACCCGAACCACTACGTCAACTTCGAAGGGGTCCCGGACGAGGTGTGGGAGGCGCGGGATCGCTACGCCTATGTGGACTCGCTGCGCGCGGCGGGGATCGACGGCAACATCCCCGGTTTCCTCCCCTTCGCCATCGTGGAGAAGACGCAGCGGCTGCGGAACGGCTTCCGCCGCTGGCGGGAGGCGGAGAGCCCCGAGGAGCGGCGCTGGATCGAGGCGCGGATCGTCAACGACGCCGGCATCCTCGGCCACTATGTCACCGACGGCTCGAACCCGCACCACACCACCATCCATTTCAACGGGTGGGATCGAAACACCCCGAACCCGCGGGGATTCACCACCGACCGCACCTTTCACAGCCGCTTCGAGAGCCAGTTCGTGGGAGCGCGGGTCTCGCTGGACGACCTGCGCCGCGCCGAGCTGGGTGCTCCGCGCGTGATCGCGGACCTGCGGGAGGGTGCCCTCGACCACCTCCGCCACGCCAACAGTCACGTGGTGCGGCTCTACGAGCTGGAGCAGCAGGAGCCGTTCGGCCCGGGCACCGAGTCCGCCGAGCACCACGCCTTCGCTGTCGACCGGCTGGCGGACGGCGCGCGCACCCTGCGGAACCTCTGGTGGACGGCGTGGATCACCAGCGCGGACGAAGACGCCTAGCGTCGATTGCGGCTGGCTGCTCGCGGCTCGCACCCTGACCTAGGAGCCGTCGCCGCTGTTTCGCGGCGAAACCCGAGGGCTCGAGAGGGTGCCTTCCCGCGCGTCGGGGTTTGGCGCGAGCCGCGAGCCGCGAGCCGCGAGCTACGAGCCGCCAGTCAGTCCACCTCCCGCTCCATCATCCCTTCGCCCGCCCGCCTGAACCCCATCCGCTCCAGGTAGCGGGCGTGCTCGTCCGTCTCGGCGGGGCTCACGATCCGCCGGATCCCCTTCTCGTGGAAGAGCTCCGCCCTCTGCCGGAAGAGGTAGTCCCCCACCTTGAGGTCCCGGTAGCCGGGGATCACGAAGTCGAGGTCCACGCGGAGCACATCTCCCTCCACCCGGCCCAGCAGGAGGCCGGCCGGCACCAGGTTGCGGAGCACGAAGAGGGCGATGGCCTCCGGCCCGGAAGGCCGCTCGAATCCCGGCTGGAAGCTGCGGATCTCCTCCTCGTGGAAACGGAGGAACTCGTCGGCGTACTCGGCGTCCGGCTGCATCTCCAGCACTCGGAAGTACTCCCGCTCCCGGTACATGCGGGAGATGTGGTAGATGTTGATGCCCACGATCAGGACGTTCACCGCCGCGACCGGGTAGGCCTGGATCAGGAGGCCGTAAACGGTGAAGGTGATGGCGCCGATCATGTTGATGACCCGCAGCCGCAGGACCGAGGTCATCATCAGGGAGACGGCCACCAGGATGGAGGCCAGGTACCCGATGAGCTCGTAGATCATCGCTGCCGACATGGATCCTCTTTCCGTGCGGTTCGGGAGATGGGCTCAGCGCGCCGCCGCACCTGTGGTGGGACCGGGCGCGGGGGAGGTGGCAACCTGGCGCGCACGGCGACTTCCCGCGAGGGTCACTCCGATTCCGAGGGCGCCTGCCACGAGCATCAGCGCTCCCGTCGCGGGTCGACCGAAGAGGATGTGGCCCGTGCCGAAGGTGAGGCCGAAGACGGCGAGCACGGCGACCGCCCAGGTGGCCGCGATCCACCTCATGACCTGCAGCTCGCCGCCCACCCCGTAGTCCCGCCACCACCCCGGCGGCCGAACTCGGGCTGCGAACGCCTCGAGGTGCGCCCGCGGGACGGGCGCGGTCAGGAAGGTGGCCGCCAGGGAGGCAGTCGTGGAGAGCGCCACGATCACCACCAGCAGGTATTCGTCGCGCGCGTCCGGATACATCGAGTACAGGATCAGCGCCGCCGCCGTCGCTACCACCATCCCGGCGATCTCGGTCCAGGCGTTCGCCCGCCACCAGAGCCAGCGGAGGATGGCGGGGAGCCCCAGCCCGGCACCGAGCGCCACGAAGAAGCGCCACGCCCCCTCGATGGTGGTGATGCGGGCCGCGATCAGCACGGCCAACAGCGCCAGCCCCACCACGGTGGCGCGGCTCACCGCGACCAGTTCGCGCTCGGATGCATCCGGCCGCAGGAAGCGGCGGTACAGGTCGTTGACGAGGTAGCTCGATCCCCAGTTGATGTGCGTGTCCACGGTGCTCATGAAGGCAGCCAGCAGGCTGGCGATCATCAGCCCCAGCAGACCGGCCGGCAGAAGCTCCCCCATGAGGATCGGGTAGGCCATCTCCCGGTCCCCGGCCACGGCGGCCGCGGCCGGGCCGCTCCCCTCCGCCCCGAGCGGGAAGACGATGAGCGCCACCACCGCAACGAGGATCCAGGGCCAGGTCCGCAGGCCGAAATTGGCCACGCAGAACCAGAGGCCGCCCGCCTCGGCATCCCGGTCCGTGCGCGCGGTGAAGAGCCGCTGGGCCAGGTACCCGGTGCCGTCGGAGAAGTACTGGGCCCACCACTGCACCGCCAGGTAGATGGCGAAGACCTGGATCGGCAGCCAGGCCGCGTCCCAGGACGGCACGAAGGAGAGCATCTCCCGGGAATCGGGATAGAGGGCGTCCATCCCGGTGCGCATCCCCTCCAGCCCGCCCACATGCTGCACGGCGATCACCGCCAGCGCCACGCTCGCCACGATGCCGATGGCGAACTGGACGAGGTCGGTGAGGATGACGCCACGGATGCCGCCGAGCGTGGAGTAGACCACGACGAGGGCGAAGAGTACGAGGATGGTGAGGGTGTCGCCGAGCGTGCCGAACAGCAGCCAGGCCGGCCACGCCTCGGCGATGCCGGCGTAGAGCTCCGAGCCGATCCAGGCCTCCCAGCGGGCGAAAGGGTTGGTGATCTTGGTCATCGCCCGGATCACCCAACCCAGCACGATCCCGTTGATCACGACGGCGAAGAAGACGGCCTTGAACCCGCGCAGGAAGGTGGCGCTGGGTCCGGTGTAGCGTAGCTCGACCAGCTCGGCGTCCGTGAGCACCCGCGCCCTCCGCCAGAGCGCGGCGAAGACCACGGCCATGGACACGTAGGAGATGGCCCACGACCACCAGAACCAGTTGCCGGCCACGCCGTGGTTGGCGACCAGGCCGGTGACCGCGAGCGGCGTGTCGGCCGCGAAGGTGGTGGCGGCCATGGAGGTGCCCAGCCACCACCAGGGGAGCGAGCGCCCCGCCACGAAGTACGACTCCATCGATCCGCCCGCCCGGCGCGACACCCAGATCCCGGCCCCGAGGGCAAGGACCAGGTAGGCGACGATCAGTGTCCAGTCGAGCGGGGAAAGTGAGTAGATCAGGACCTCCGCGGAAGCGGTCCGGTCGGGATCACGGCGGCGTATCGGCGGGCTGGAATTATTCTAGATGGCTCTCGACAACCTTCTGTAAAATAAGGCGATAGCGAGTCACCCCTCCACTGACCGGAGCCCTAACATTGGAATGGTACCCTGCTTCTTGGATGGGGGAGGCTGAATGGCTGCGCCGTTCACCGACCCCGGATGTCACAGCGGAATATTCCCATGCTTCTTCCATGGGTTTTCGTCCCGCTTGTTCTGGAGCATGTCGAAGGCGCTGATCAGCCTCGCCCGCGTGTCGCGCGGATCGATCACGTCGTCCACGTAGCCGCGCGCGGCGGCGATATACGGATTGGCGA
>SKRI01000156.1 GCA_007118565.1 Gemmatimonadota bacterium
GCCCCGCTGCGCGGATGGTACTGCCGGAGAGATCCGGTGGGAGAGTACGACGCCGCCAACCACCTACACCAAAAAGCACCCACAGGCACTACGCCCGTGGGTGCTTTTTTCGTGCGCCCATGATAGGTTCCGGTTTCCGAACGCGTCCAACGACAGCTGACATCCGTGGCTTCGCTCCCATCCGACACTCCTGGAGAATCGAGCACCCGCGCGGGGACGGTGGCGCTGCTCGGTCTTCCCAATGCGGGAAAATCATCGCTGCTCAACCGGTTCCTCGGGCAGAAGCTCAGCATCGTTTCCCCACGGGCACAGACCACGCGCGAGAAGGTGCTCGGGATCGACACGCGGGAGGGTTCGCAGATCATATTCACCGATACTCCCGGCATCCTGGAAACTCGCTATCTCTTGCAGGAGGCAATGCTGGAGGCTGCGTTCGAGGCCATGCAGGACGTGGATGTCCGAGTCTTCGTCCTGGATGCGGAGGACACGGGAGCCACTCCGCAGGAGAACGTCCTTTCGAGACTCCGCTCCGATTCCGCCCCTGTCATCCCCGTCCTGAACAAGGTGGATCTCGCTTCGGAGGGGCAACTGGAGGCGCTGGCCTCATGGACCCGGGAGCAATTCGGGACCGACGGCCTCCGCGTTTCCGCCACCACGGGGGAGGGGATGGACACGCTTCGGGACCGGATCGTGGAGCTGCTTCCCGAATCCCCCTTTCTCTATCCGGCGGATGAGATCTCAGCCCAATCGGTCCGGTTCTTCGTCTCCGAGCTCGTTCGCGAAGCGGCCTTCGAGTTGTACGGTGAGGAGATTCCATATAGTATTGCCGTCCGCGTCGAAGAATTCCGGGAGGGCTCGGAGCCGCTGTACATCCGCGCGCATCTCTTTGTCGAGCGTGCCTCCCAGAAAGGGATCGTGATCGGGGAGAAGGGAAAGGGGATCCGGAATCTCGGGCAGCGGGCACGCGCCAAGATTGAGGAATTCCTCGGAACGCGGGTCTTCCTCGATCTCTGGGTGAAGGTTCTTCCGCGGTGGAAGAAGGATCCGGTGGCGCTCCGACGCCTCGGCTATTCATGGACTGAATCGAAAGGGTGAGCATGCCGGTGGATCCGAAGCTTCTGGAAATCCTCGTCTGCCCGAAGTGTAAGGGGGAGCTTCGCTACGACGAGCAGAAGGACGAGCTCGTATGCGAGCAGTGCAAGCTGGCGTACGAGGTGCGCGACGGAATTCCGGTCATGCTCATTGACGAGGCGCGCTCGGTGAGCGGCTAAAGGATTCCTCCCAGGCTGCTCGCGCCGGAGCGGTATCCGCGCTTGGAGCCCGGGGGAACCAGCTGTTCCGTGCGGGGTTCGGTATTGACGCCGCCTTGCTCGAGGTCCGGCGGGGTGGTAGCTTCGGTGACTTAAGAGGCCGTCCCACGGGGCGGCCTTTCTCGTATGCGACAACAAGGATCGACAGGCCAAAGATGAGTGGTGAGACGAACGACGTGCTGCACGGGTATCGCAACCGGCTCGATGAGCTAAGGGGGTTTCTTTGACGTCCCCTCAAAGCAGGCCCGGCTTTCGGAGCTGGAGCGGCGCATGGGAGATCCGTCCTTCTGGGACGACACGGAGAAGGCTCGTGAGGTGATCGGGGAGGTGAAGCGGCTCAAGGGATGGGTGGAGCCATGGAACCGGCTGGATCGGAAGGTGGCGGACCTCATCGAGTTCGCCGACCTCCTCGAGGACGAAGAGGATCCGCAGCTCGCCACGGAGTGGGAGCGGGAAACGGTGCAGGCGGGTGCCGCGATCGATGACCTGGAGCTGCGCAACATGCTCCGCGGTGACGACGACGTGCGCGACGCGATCCTCACCGTCCATTCCGGTGCGGGAGGAACCGAGTCGCAGGACTGGGCGGAGATGCTCCTCCGCATGTACGCGCGATGGGCGGAGCGGCACGACTACGAAGTCGTGTTGCTCGACCAGGCCGAGGGGGAGGAGGCCGGCATCAAGTCCGCCTCCATCGAGATCCGTGGCGAATATGCCTACGGCTTCCTCAAGGCGGAGAGGGGAGTCCACCGGCTGGTGCGCATTTCCCCGTTCGATTCGCAGAGCCGCCGGCACACCTCCTTCGCCTCGGTCTTCGTCTACCCGGTCGTTGACGACACCATCGAGATCGACGTGCGGGACGATGACATCGAGATGGACGTATATCGCGCCTCGGGCGCGGGTGGGCAGCACGTCAACAAGACGAGCTCCGCGGTGCGGCTCCGCCACCTCCCCTCCGGAATCGTGGTGGCCTGCCAGCAGGAGCGGTCGCAGCACAAGAATCGAGCGACGGCCATGAAGATGCTGCGCGCCGCCCTCTACCAGCAGGCGCTCGAGAAACAGGAGGAGGAGAAGGCGAAGGTCGAGTCCACGAAACGGGACATCGCCTTCGGAAGCCAGATCCGCTCGTACGTCTTCCAGCCGTACACCATGGTCAACGACCACCGTACCGAGCGGAAGGAGAGCGACGTTCAGAAGGTGATGGACGGCGAGATCGATCCGTTCATCCACTCGTACCTGAAAGAGTTCGGTGGGGCGCAATGACCGAGACGCTGGAGATGATGCAGGCCACGGACGACCGGCTCGTTCGCGTGCGGCTCGAAAAGCTCGACGCCCTGCGCGAGGCGGGCGTGGAGCCGTACGCCTACGCATACGACCGCACCCACAGCACGGCGGAGGCGCTGGCCGCGTTCACGGAGGTGGAGGAGTCGGATGGCGAGCGGGAGGTCGAGGTCCGGGCGGCCGGGCGGATCGTGTCGCTGCGCAACATGGGGAAGACGACCTTCCTGCATCTGGCCGACGAGCAGGGGCGGATCCAGCTCTACCTCCGGCGGGGCGATCTCGGCGAGGAGGTGTACGGGCTGCTCGACCATCTCGACCTGGGCGACTGGATCGGAGCGGCCGGCACCCTCTTTCGCACACGCACCGGTGAGGTCAGCGTCCGCGCCGCCTCTCTGGAGGTCCTCTCCAAATCGCTGCGGCCCCTTCCGCTGGGGAAGGAGGAAGTCGACGAGGAGACCGGGGAGCGACGCGTGTTCTCCGGGCTCTCCGACCGGGAGGCCCGCTACAGACAGCGGTATCTCGATCTCGCCGTCAACCCGGAGGTGCGCGAGGTCTTCCGGACCCGCGCGGCGATCATCCGGTCCCTGCGTGCATTCCTCGACGCCAGGGGGTTCCTGGAGGTGGAGACGCCCATACTCCAGCCGATGTACGGGGGCGCCACGGCGCGACCATTCCTCACGCATCACAACGCGCTGGACATGCCGCTCTACCTGCGCATCGCGGACGAGCTGTACCTCAAGCGGTTGATCGTGGGCGGCTTCGAGCGGGTGTACGAGATCGGTAAGGACTTCCGGAACGAGGGGATGAGCCGGTTCCACAACCCCGAGTTCACCATGCTCGAGTTCTACGCCGCCTTTCTGGACTACCGGGGGGTGATGGCGCTTGCGGAGGAGATGATGGAGACGGTCGTTCGGGAGACGACCGGGAGCTCGCGTCTCAAGATCGGGGGCGAAACGATCGACTTCTCCGAGCCTGTACCGCGACTCGCGCTCTACGAGGCGCTTCGGGAGGTGGGCGGGGTCGATGTCGAGGCCCTCGACGACGAGGCGCTCCGGGAGCGCGTGCGTCGGCTGGACGTTTCGGACGTGGGGTCCATGGGGCGGGGGAAGCTGATCGATGAGCTCTTTGGTGAGCTGGTCGAGCCCCAGCTCATCCGGCCCACCTTCATCGTGGACTATCCGCACGAGATGTCTCCGCTCGCCAAGCCAAAGCGCGGCAACGCGGAGCTGGTGGAGCGCTTCGAGCTGATCATGGGGGGGAAGGAGATCATGAACGCGTACAGCGAGCTCAACGATCCCATCGATCAGCGGGAGCGTTTCGTCACGCAGGACCGGCTAAGGGCCGCGGGGGACGAGGAGGCGGCGGGAATCGACGAGGACTTCGTGCGTGCCATAGAGCACGGAATGCCACCCACCGGCGGTCTGGGGATGGGCATCGACCGCTTCGTGATGCTCCTCACTGGGCAGCCATCGATCCGGGACGTCATCCTCTTCCCGACGATGCGCCCCGAATGAGGGAAGTGGTGGCGGCAAGCGACCGGAGGCACGTCGACATCGCTCGGATCTTCGGAAACCGGACCATCGAGCGAACTGATGCGTATCTTCGGGCGGGGCCGGTCGTCCGGGTCCGAAGCTCCGGCAGGCGGTTGGCGACCGGACTGATGCCGACCTGCCACGCGCACCTCGTTTTCGGTTCGTCATGAAGCTCGAATGGTTCATCGCCCGCCGCTATCTCGCGTCGCGGCGTGGCGCTCGATTCCTCTCCCTCATCACCCTGATCTCGATCGGGGGGATCTTCGTGGGGGTGATGGCCCTCATCATCGTGACCTCGGTGATGAACGGGCTGCAGACGGAGCTGCGCGACAAGATCCTCGGGACCAACCCTCACATCTGGGTCACCACCTACGGCGCATCGGTCAGGGTCGACGACTGGGAGGCGGCCCTGCGGGAGATCCGGGAGGTGGAGGGCGTGGTGGGAGTCGCCCCCTTCGTGAACGTGGAGGTGGGGCTCCGCAATCAGGCCGGACATGCCGAAGCGGCGGTTCTCCGCGGCCTCGATCCGGAGTCTCCGGGTCCGGCTGTCACCGAGATCGTGGACCGGATCCGGGACGGC
>SKRI01000187.1 GCA_007118565.1 Gemmatimonadota bacterium
GGCCGAAGTAGCGGTCGGCGAGCGGCCAGACCTTCTCGTCGAACTCCCGGGCGAAGCTCTGGTAGTCGGCCGAGGAGTAGCCGTTCGACGGGTTCTCCGGGTCCCTCATCACGATTGCCCGGCTCGAGACGGCGGCGACGATCCCCTCCCGCTCCTCCGGATCACTCGTCGAGCAGAGATTCGCCCCCTCCTCGTCGGTGGACCAGGGGACGCGGATCGTAATCCTGTCCCCGACCGCGGGCGGCGCGGCGGTCGCGACCGACGCCATCGGCTGCAGATCGCTTGCGCGGACCGCGCGTCGCGCGTCCTCCATCAGCGGCTCCAGCGTCCGGCGCTCCCGCTCGCGGAAGCGGTGGTGGAATCCGTGATCCGGCCGGGGAGCTCCGTCCGCATCATCGGCCCGGCCATGCCGGTCGAAGAGTGATCCGGCTTCGGCGCCGATGCTTGCCGTTCCGCCGCTTCCGACGATGTCCGTCGCCCGCACGGTGACGGAGCGGGTCGCACCTGCGGCCGTCGAGAAGAAGGAGGTGACGAGCATGTATTCGCCCTCGGCCACCGAGAGGCTCGTCGCACGCTGCGTGCTGGAGAAGACCTCTCCCGCGGCGAGGGTGATGTTCAGCTCGTCCGGCTCGCCGCGCGGACCGGTGGAATCCTTGCATGCGGAAGCCAGCACGAGCAGCGTTGCTGCCGATGCGGCGAGGCGGAGGGGGGTGCTGGACGCTGGCGGCATGGACGGGGCGCGGGTCGGTGGGCGGAACCGGGTTGTCAGGGGATACCCCGTTTCCTGCGAAATTGCTCCCCGGTGCACCTCGCCCGCGGGGATGGTACCTCGTCATACTCCATCATACATTCCGGCCGCGCAAGCGCCCCTCACCATCAACCTGAACCCTTCTCCATGACCGAACGTCGGAAGCGGGATTTCGTCTCCATTCCGGACTTCTCCACCGAGGAGCTGTACGAGACCCTCGATCTGGCCGCCGACCTGAAATCCGGAAGGGAGGCCGGGCGGCCGCTGGCCGGGAAGACGCTCGCCATGATCTTCACCAAGTCGTCGACCCGGACACGCGTCTCCTTCGAGGCGGGCATGTTCCAGCTGGGCGGCCACGCCCTCTTCCTCTCCTCGCGCGATATCCAGCTCGGCCGCGGCGAGCCGATCCGGGACACCGCCCGCGTGCTCTCGCGCTATGTGGACGGGATCATGATCCGGACGTTCGCGCAGGAGGATGTGGAGCAGCTGGCGCAGTTCGGGTCGATCCCGGTGATCAACGGGCTCACCGACCTCCTGCACCCGTGCCAGATCATGGCCGACGTCATGACCATCCGGGAGAACTTCGGATCCGACCTCTCAGGGGTGAAGGTTGCCTGGATCGGAGATGGCAACAACATGGCGAACTCGTGGCTGAACGCGGCGCACCGCCTCGGCTTCGAGTTGCGGCTCGCCTTCCCCGAGGGATTCGAGCCGGACGAGGAGATCCTGCAACGGGCCCGCTCCAGCACGACGGTCGTCACGACATCGGATCCGCGGGAGGCGGCCTTGGGCGCGGACGTGATCACCACGGACGTCTGGGCATCGATGGGGCAGGAGGAGGAGGCCGACGCGCGCGCTCGTGCCTTCACCGGGTACATGGTGGACGATGCGATCATGGACGCGGGGACGGAACGGGCCATCTTCCTGCACTGCCTCCCCGCCCACCGGGGCGAGGAGGTATCCGAGGAGGTCTTCGAGGGGTCGCGCTCCCGCGTCTTCGACCAGGCCGAGAACCGGCTCCACGTCCAGAAGGCCATCATGCTCCGCCTGATGGCAGGCTGACACACCGCACCTCGCGAGACATGACCGAGACGCTCCGCCGCACCCCACTCCACGACGAGCACGAGGCCGCCGGTGCTCGCATGGTACCGTTTGCCGGGTACGCCATGCCCATCCAGTATTCGGGGATCCGGGCGGAGCACCAGGCCGTGCGCGAAGCGGCCGGCATCTTCGATGTGTCCCACATGGGCGAGTTCATCGTACAGGGATCCGAGGCGCTCGATCTCGTGCAGCACGTCGTCACGAACGACGCCTCGAAGCTGGAGGAGGGGCAGGCGCAGTACGCGCTCCTCCCGCGCGAGGACGGCACCCTCCTCGACGACCTGATCGTGTACCGTCGTCCCGGTGGGTTCATGCTGGTGGTGAACGCAGCCAACCGGCAAAAGGATTTCGCCTGGATCGAGCGCCAGGCCAGGGGCTTCGACGTCGAGCTCTCGGACCGCTCGGACGAGACGGGCCTGATCGCCCTCCAGGGACCGCGCGCACAGGAGATCCTCGCCCGGGTGACCGAGGCGGATCTGGACGCCATCGCCTACTACCGCTCCGCCGACGGCGAGGTGCAGGATCGCCCCGTGCTCATCAGCCGCACGGGGTATACGGGCGAGGACGGCTTCGAGCTCTACCTCGGGGCGAACGATGCCTCGTTGGTGTGGAGGGCGCTCGTGGAGGCGGGCGCGGAGGATGGCCTGCTCCCGGCCGGGCTGGGTGCGCGAGACTCGCTCCGCCTCGAGGTCGGCTACGCGCTCTATGGAAACGACATCGACGAGTCACGGACCGCCTACGAGGCCGGTCTTGGATGGACGGTAAAGCTGGGGAAGGGAGAGTTCGTCGGCCGTGACGCCCTCGCGGCCCAGAAGGAGGAGGGTGCGGAGGTCAAGCTCACCGGCTTTCGCCTCAGCGAGCGGGGGTTTCCCCGTCCGGGGTATCCTGTGCGGCTGGACGGGAGGGAGGTCGGAGCCGTCACGAGCGGTGTTCTCAGCCCGACGCTCGGCGTGGGAATCGGCCTGACCTATCTCCCGGTCGAATCGACAGAGCCGGGTACCGAGCTCGAGGTCGTGATCCGGGGGAAGGCCGTCCCCGCCCGGGTGGAGCGGCCCCCCTTCTACCGGGAGGGAAGCATTCGCCGCTGAGTCCCGGCCGGCCCCACCCGGTTGCGCCCCAACCATCCCGATCCATGTCGAAACGAGATCTTTCGCGTGCGAGGAGCCGTTGGACGAAGTCGTACTGATCACCACCGACGACCTGCCTGCTGCCGGCGCGCTTCGTAACGCCTTCGAGCGTGCCGAGCTGGACGTGGAGCTGTTGACGCCGGGGGAGACCGCGGCGGACGCGGTGGGTGATCCCGTGCTCGTCGTCGTGACGGGGGGTGCCAGGGAGGCCGCGGAGAGCGGACGTCTCCGGTCGCTGAACGGAGCGGGGATCCCTGCGCTCGGGCTCTTCCGGCCGGAGGAGAGCCCGGGGACAGGCTGTCGAACCCTCGGTTACGCCGACTGCTTCACCAAGCCGGCGGACATCGACGAGGTGGTGCTGGTCGGTCGCCGCATGATCTCCCTACAGCGGCTCCGGCAGATCACCGGGATCGTGGGGGAGACGGAGGCCATCGAGGAGGCGCTCGAGCGCGTGGTCCAGATCGCCGGGGTGGGGTCCACCGTGCTCATCCAGGGGGAGAGCGGGACCGGGAAGGAGCTGGTGGCGCGCGGGATCCACGCTCTCTCCTCGCGACGCCACCGCCCGTTCATCGCCGTCAACGTGGCGGCCCTTCCGGAGACGCTCCTGGAGAGCGAGCTCTTCGGACACGAAAAGGGGGCGTTCACCGGCGCCTCCTCGCTCCGCAAGGGGTTCTTCGAGCTGGCCGACAGCGGCACGATCTTCCTCGACGAGCTAGGGGAGATGCCTGCCGCCACGCAGACCAAGCTCCTCCGGGTGCTGGAGACGCGGGAGTTCCGGCGCGTGGGTGGTGAGGAGACGATTCGCGTCAACGTCCGCGTCCTCGCGGCCACCAACCGCTCCCTCCGGCAGGAGGTGGTGGAGGGGAACTTCCGGCGGGATCTCTACCACCGGCTGAACGTGCTCCGGATCGACATGCCACCCCTCCGGGAGCGGAAGGAGGACATCCCCCTCCTGGTGGAGCGCTTCGTCCGCGAGGTCTCCGAGGAGCACGGCAGGCCCTTTCCCGGCATCGACCAGGCGGCGATGCGAATCCTGGTGGAGTACGAGTGGCCCGGGAACGTCCGCGAGCTCCGCAACCTCGTGGAATCGATGGTGGTGCTCTCGCCGGGACGGCCCATCCGCCCGGAGGACATCCCGCCGGAGGTACGCCACCCGGGGGGGAGCCGCTCGCTCCTTCCCGTGCACGTCCCCCGGCCGAAGCCGCCCGAGTCCCGGCCGGAGGAGGGCCGCCCCGCTCCCGAGCTGGAGTTCGTCTTCCGCACGCTCGTTGAGCTGAAGATGGACGTGGAGGACCTGCGGAAGGAGTTCGAGGCGTACCGCGGGGAGGACGAGCAAAGCTACCTCGCCGTACCCGCCTTCCCGGGCGTGCCGGCCGACGAGGAGGAGGCGGAGGAGGTCACGCCCCGGGCGCGCGGGGAGGTGGTGTACCGACCGGGAATGACGATGGAGGAGATGGAGAAGCGGGCCATCGAGGCGGCGCTCCACGAGGTCGCCGGGAACCGCCGCCGGGCGGCGGAGATGCTGGGGATCGGAGAGCGGACCCTCTACCGCAAGATCAAGGAGTACGAGCTGACGGAGTAGGGGGTTGGATGGGTGGGTGTCAGCGACCCCCATCAGCCGCATCTACCTGCTCGATCCCCTCCCGCAGCGACTCCGTCTCCAGCAGCAACGCCACCCCCTCCAGCAGCTCCTCCCGCCCCTCGCCCGTGGTGGAAGAGAA
>SKRI01000238.1 GCA_007118565.1 Gemmatimonadota bacterium
CGCGCCTCCGGCTGCGGCGTCTGCCGGGAGAAGGCGCCGGTGGCCGAGGAGATCGCGTCCGCGCACGACCTCCCCCTGGAGGTGATCGATCTGGACACCGAGGAGGGGCGCGAACGCGCCGAGGCGCTGCGCATGCGCAAGATCCCCACGCTGGCGCTGGTGGACGGCGAGCGGGTGCCATTTCGGCTGGTGGGGCGGATGATCACGCCGGAGACGGTGGAGCACTTCATGGGGGGGACCTAGGGGGCGGCTCGCTGCTCGCGGCTGGCGGCTCGCAACTGCGGGTGGCGCCAGGGCTGGCGAGTTGCCTTCCGGTTGGCGCTCTCCGCGGACGGCCCTCACCCCGGCTTGCTTCGCTCGCGGTTTTTCGTGCGGTGACGCCGGCTGCTGCCCCCTATCTCTGGCTGTGGACCGCGGCGCTATCTCCCGCCGTCGATCGGCTCCGGGAAGCACTCCTCCAGCCACTTCCCCACCTGACGCCTCTCGGACGAAGAGCTCATCGGACGGGTGAGCGGCGACTTCGGCTGGATGCGCACGCCGCGCTCGCGGGGTGCCACCACGAACGTCCGCGCCGCTCCCACCGGCCGATCGTACGCACCGTGCAGCGCCACCGCCTGGAACTCGATCTCCCGGAGAGCCGGGATCAACTCCCCGGGTGATGCATCCTCCGTCGTTCCGAGCGTGGTGCGGGCGGCATCTTCCCCGGCGGCGTCCAGCATTTCCCGAAAGGTTCCCAGCACCAGGAATGCGCCGGAGATGAGGGGCCCCTGCTTGAGGATGGTCTGCACGTCACGCGATCCCAGCTCCGAATCCGGGGATACCTGCTGGAAGTCCCGTAGCCGCTTGGTGTATTGGCCGTGCTCGGTGCGGATCCGCATCAGCACGCAGAGGACGTGGATGGGCTCCTTGCTCAGGTTGACCAGCAGGCAGGTCGAGTCGAGGTCGTACCCCCGCGCCTGGTGCAGGATGATCAGCGGGCGTCGCTGTCTCCTGAACTCCCGGTAGAAGATCAGGGTGTAGAAAAGCCACACCAGGAGCATCAGCAGGCTGGCGATGTTCGCGGCCAGCGGTGCATTGTCGAGCAGCCAGCTTCCCATGGCTAACGTGCGGGTCCGTGGATGATGTCGGTCAGGATCGGGCGGGCGCCATCCACGATGAACTGGACGGCGATGACCGTGAGCAGCAGACCCATGATGCGCGTGACCACGTTGAGCCCGGTCTGGCCGAAGATGCGGACGAGCCGCGGCCCCATGCTGAGCGCGGCGTAGATGCTCCCCAGCACGATGGCGATGGCCACCAGGACGACGGCCATGTGAGCGACGGTGTGGGCGTCCGCCATCAGCACCATGACGGTGGTGATGGCGCCCGGCCCCACGATCATCGGGATGCCCAGCGGGGTGATGGCCACCTCGTCCTTGGTCATCCCCTCCTGCTCCTCCTCCTCCGTGGTCTTCCCCCGCGTCCGGCGGGCCTGGAGCATGTCCATGCCGACGCCGAAGATGATCAGCCCGCCGGCAATGCGGAACGCGTCCACGGTGATCCCGAAGAGCGCGAAGATCGCCGCGCCCAGGAGCGCGAACACGACCAGCACCGAGGCCCCGGTGAGGATCGCGATGCGGAGCGTATGTCTCTGATGCTCCGGGGTGTAGTCGTGCGTGAGCGCCAGGTAGACAGGCGCGGCGCTCAGCGGGTTGGTGATCGCGAAGAGCGACGTCACGCTGAGGAGCGCGAAGGTCCACAGTCCGTCCGGGATCATCGGCACATGGGGAGAAAGCGGGTGATCACGGCGTCTCCTCCGCCTCGAGCAGCAGGTCCACCTTCCTCCGCCTGCGACGCTCCTGGCGCTGCCGCGCCCGGTCCTCGGCCACGAGCGCCCTGTAGATCGAGACGCACATACCCACCATGATGACGGCGAAGGGAGCCGCCGCGACGATGGCCGCCGTCTGGAGACCCTCGAGACCGCCGCTCAGCAGCAGCACGGCCGCGATCGAAGAGACGAGCGCGCCCCAGGTGAGCTTCATCCGGGTCGACGGCGTGAGCCGCCCCTCCGACGAGAGCATGCCCAGTACGAAGGTCGCCGAATCCGCGGAGGTCACGAAGAAGGTACAGATCAGCAGCACCGCAAGCCCGGCGAGGATGCTTCCGAGCGGAAGCTGCTGCAGAGTGATGAAGAGCGCCGAGGTGACGTCCTCCTGCACCAGAGCGGCAATCCCGCGCCCCTCGAACATCTCCATGAATAGGGCTGATCCTCCGAGGGCCGAGAACCAGAAGAAGCTGAGAGCGCTCGGAACGAGGAGCACTCCGAGAATGAACTCCTTGAGGGTCCGGCCACGGGAGATTCGGGCAATGAACATTCCAACGAACGGCGCCCAGGCGATCCACCAGGCCCAGTAGAAGAGGGTCCAGGTCACCACCCACGGATCACCGGAATACGGGGTGAGTCGCAGGCTCATCGGGATGAGGTTCTGGACGTAATCACCCACGGTCGTCGTCAGGACGTCGAGGACGAACCAGGTGGGGCCCATCACGAACGTGAACAGGACCAGCCCTCCCGCAAGCAGCATGTTGACGTTGCTGAGGATCTTGATCCCCCGGTCGATACCGGTCATGGCTGACCCCATGAAGAGGAACGTCACCACGGCGATGATGATGAGCTGGATGCCGATCCCCGTCGGGATCCCGGTCAGGTGCGTTAGCCCCCCGTTGATCTGCAGAGTTCCGAGACCGAGGGAGGTGGCCACCCCGAAGACGGTGGCGAGCACGGCCAGGATGTCGATCGCCTTTCCCGGGAAGGAGTGGATCCGATCTCCCAGAAGCGGGTGGAAGGTGCTGCTGATCAGCGCGGGGAGGCCCTTGCGGAAGCTGAAATAGGCGATGCAGAGGGCAATCAGGGCGTAGATTGCCCAGGCGTGCAGACCCCAGTGGAAGAACGAGTATCGGACGGCGACACGGGCGGCGGCTGCCGTTCCTCCCTCGACCCCGGGCGGCGGATCGATGAAATGGCTTACCGGCTCCGCCACACCCCAGAAGACGAGCCCGATCCCCATTCCCGCGCTGAAGAGCATCGCGAACCAGGACCTGTCGCCGTACTCGGGCTCCTCGTCGTCCATCCCCAGGCGGACCTGGCCGTGTCGGCTGAAGGCCAGGAAAAGACAGAAGACCAGGAAGCCGAGCACGGACACCAGATAGAGCCATCCGAACCGGGCTGTGGTGACATCGAGAAGGTGTCCGGAGACGCGGGCGAACCCGTCCGGGAAGAGGGCTCCGAGAACGGCGACCACCAGGACGATCGCAACCGATATCCGAAAGACCATGTGTCGCGTGTCGGGGCGACCGCCGCGCTCGACATCCGGTTCGATGCAACGGCAGGGAGTCGGGAGATTAAGCTCGGCGCGCACCCGTTGTGCCACCGGCTCCCCACCGGCCGGAGATCACGGCACGCACCGCCGCTCAAACGGGGAACAATTGATGCGTTCGGGCGCGCTGGCTGCTCCCCGAGAAGCGCAGAGCCCGTGTCCCGAAACGCATCCGACGACTCGCCCTTCGCCTGGCTCCTCGACGACCTCGTCGACGGGGTGCTATTTCTGGACGCATCCGGCACCCTGCGCTTCGTCAACGGATCCGCCGCCCGGGTCCTCGGCGTCGACCCCGGCACCGTCGTCGGCCGCTCGCTAGCCGACATCGAGAGCCACCTCCCAGAGGAATGGCGGAAGCCGCTGCGCCTGTCGTTCGAGCAGGAAGCGCGGGTCGCCCTCCCGCCAGCGCGGGTCATGGTAAACGACCGGGAGATGGCTTTCCGGGGCGAGGTACACCCCGCTCCCGAGGGGGGGGTGGGGGTGGTGCTGCGCGACACCACCAGCCGGATCGAGCGCGACGAGACGCTCCGGCTCCGCGACCGGGCGATGGCGGCATCTCCCAACCCCATCATCCTCACCGACGCCACCCTGCCCGACCAGCCGGTCATCTACGTGAACCCAGCCTTCGAACGGGTCACCGGATACCCGGCGGACGAGGTGATCGGTCGCAACTGCCGCTTCCTCCAAGGGGACGATCGGGACCAGGAAGGCGCACGCGTCGTCCGGCGCGCGGTGGACCGGGGGGAGTCGTGCCGGGTCGTCCTGCGCAACTACCGCAAGGACGGCTCGAGGTTCTGGAACGAGCTGCACATTTCCCCGGTGGTCGACGAGGAGGGGCAGGTCACCCACTTCGTCGGGATCCAGGACGACATCACCGGCCGGAAGCGGATGGAAGAGGCACTGGTCGAGCGCAACCGGGAGCTCGAGGAGACGCGGGACGTGCTCCGCCAGCGCAACCACGACCTGCGCGAGGCCACCTTGGCCAAGGACCGTTTCCTGGCCACCATGTCCCACGAGATGCGGACACCGCTGAACGCGGTGCTCGGCTACGTGGAGATCCTCCTCATGGGGATCGCCGGAGAGGTGACCGAAGAGCAGCGTGAGCACCTGGAGCGGATCCGCTCGACGGGGCGGCATCTCCTGGACCTCATAAACGACATCCTGGATCTGACCCGTGCGGAGGTGGGCAAGCTCGAGATCTCTGTGAAGCCCATCGAGGTGCTCCCCATCGCCGAGGAGGTGCTGGCCACGCTCGAGCCGGAGGCGAGGGACAAGGGGATCCGCCTGGAGCTCGACCCGGAGGATCGGCCGGACATCCAGGTCATGGGTAG
>SKRI01000249.1 GCA_007118565.1 Gemmatimonadota bacterium
CGCTGTCCGCCTCGCCGCGGCCCCTTGCTCCGCTCCTCGGCCGAGTACAACGCCTCCTGCGCCTCGGCCAGGGTGTCCGCGCGGATCGCCTTCTTCTTTCCCCGGAGCACGGTCCATCGGAGTGGACGGTCGAAGTCCGGCAGCGGGTGGCGGCGAAGCTTGGGGACGAGCCGCGCGGGCACCCGGGCGCGGACGACCGGTCCCTCATCTTCGATGGTATAGTCCAGGGGAACGGTCTGACCCGCAAGCTCGATCTCGTTCGGAAGTGCCTCCCACCGCTCCCGCTCCTCTTCTGGGACGAGCTCCTCCAGATCGATGCGGAGGTCGGCGTCTCTGAAGTCCTCGAGCGAGTGTACGCCGTCCATCCGTGCCTCGATAAGGTCGGCGAGCTCCCGCTCGCTCTGCGCCCCGGCAAGGCCGCCCGAGCGGCGGAAGATCTCCCGGAGTCGCTTGAAGGTCCGCCGGTTGTGCGCGGCATCCGGGTGCTTGGCGGCGCCCGCGGCCATGGCTTCGGCAAGCGCGCGGCGCCCCTCCGCTTCCAATCCTTCGGGGAAGGCCTGGACCGGATGCTCCTCGGCGTCTAGCTCGAAGCCGTGAAAATCTCGCGATTTCCGGTGCCGGAGGGGCGCCTGCGGGTGACCGGGGTCGTAGACCACGCTTTCCACGCCGCCCTGGGCAAACTCCCACACCATCTCGTACGGCAGGTCCGTCCCCTCGATGGAGCCGCGGGTGCGCCCATAGCGATCGGAGAAGTAGCGGAGGTCTCCGGCCACGGGACCCCAGTTGCGGCATACGCTGTCCCGGGAGACGCGGACCTCCTCTCCCCACGCCGTTTCGCCGTCGATGATCAGATCGAAGGGCATCACCTTGGCCACGAGACGCCGCCAGCCGTGGATTTTCGTCTTGTCCAGCCGCGGGAGCTCGTCGGGGAGCGGCATGTCGATGCCGCGGTAGATCGAGGCGAGCGCCAGGGCGCCGTCTTCGACCGCCCGGATCAGGACGCCCTGCTCCTCGGTCCAGTCCTCCAGCGCCTCGGGCTCGAAGACATGGCGCGGAAGACCGTAGACGCTTCCGGTGACGCCGCAGTGCCGCAGCGCGGCGGCGTACAGGTTGTACGCGGTGAGATGGTCACTCCCCGGAACGATGAACTCGCGGATGTTCGGATCCTTGCGGGTCATCCGGTAGAGGGATTCGACCGCCGCGCAGGTCGCCACGATGGGGAGGATGTCGTCGTCCGCGTGGACCAGCAGCTCCGCCCAGGCACGGTCCACGGGAAGCACCTCGACCCGGCGGCCATAGGCGGTGAGACGGTTCTGATCGATCAGCCCCCGCTTCTCCAGCGTGTCGACCGCACGGCGATAGGCGGTGCGGTCGAGCGGCACCGGAAGCTCGAGATCGTCGGCTCGTACCCCCACATCCGCGCAGGTGAGCGCCACCCTCTCCGGATCCCCGGCGAGCTGGAAGTTGGGCGCCTCCGGGCGCAGCGATCCGAAGTCGAGGTTGCGCTCGCTCAGGATGAATACCTCGCCCCCCGGCACCCGTCCGTGCACCCGCCCGGCCATCTGCAGGATCTCGTTGGCACCGAGCGGGAGACGGGTCAGCACGCTCCGCCCCCCCTCGATGATGGTGCTGAAGTGGGCGTCCGAGATCACCACCGTGTCCAGCCCCTGGATGTTGAGCGCCGACTGCCCCGCGGCCGTCATGGTGATCAGGTAGGGGTGGGGCGCATCTCCCTCCAGGAAGGGGCGGAGCTTGGAGATCGGCTCACCGCCGTGATAGTAGGTGGCGTTGATGCGCGGCCACCGCTCCGCCACTCCGTTGGCCACGTCCTCGGTCTCCGCGCGGGTCGGCAGGAAGACGGCCACGCCCCGGTTCTCCCTGATCACGTGCCGGAGGAAGCGGTCGCTCAGGAAGCGGTGGGGGTTGGTGCTGGTGCTCACCTGGACACGCGCCGCCTTCTTCGGATCGTAGGCCGTGCTCTCGATGACCTCGGACGAATCGAGATACTCCCGGTAGAAGGCGGGGTCGACGGTCGCGGAGAGCCAGATGAACCGGCAGCCCGCCCGCTTGCCGAGCGCGAGGCAGAGCTCCAGCTCGGCGGAGGTCTGGTGGATCTCGTCCACGACGATCGTGTCGTCTCCGGAGATCAGGTCGTCCTGAAGCCAGCGGCGGGCGATGCCGGTCGTCACGATCACCACGTTCCAGCTCGGCGTTTCCGGCGTGGCTTCCCGCTCTCGGTTCACCACCCCGACGCGCAGCTCGGACCCTACGATCTCTTGGGCGATGGGACGGATGGCGAGCGTCTTCCCGGTCCCGGTCCCGGCCACGATCCCGAACCCTTGTCCGGACCCGGCGAGCGTGCGAATCTCCCCGCCGTGCTCCTCCTGCATGATCGTCCGGATGCCGGTGAGCTGCACGCCCATCTCGATCGTCTCGCACGAGGCGCGAGTGGGGGCGATGACGATCACGCGCCCCTCCGGCGGCCGGCCGGGGTAGCGTTCGGAAGGGGGAAGCTCGGGGACCTGGACCATGGATGGGGGCTGCTGGCGGCTGTTGGCTCGCGGCTCGCACTGCCGCTCGGGTGACGAATCCCTCATGGTCGCAACGACAGTGCCGGCGACCGTACCTGCACCAGAATGTCGAGATGACCAACCACCAGGACTCCGGAGCGGCGGGCTCCCGCGCTCCGCGCGCAATGCTCTTCACCCGTGCGGCCGGCGTGGCAACCTGCACCGGTCCGGCGCGTGGCTCGGACGATGCCGATCCCGCCGGGCTCCGTGAGGGGGTGGCGGTTGCGGTCGAGAGCGGGAGGATCGTCGCGATCGGGAGCGAGCGCGAGCTCGGTGGGCGCTTCGGGCAGGCCGAGGTCGTGGACTGCGCGGGCCGCCTGCTGACCCCGGGACTCGTAGATTCGCACACCCACGCCGTCTTCGGCGGCTGGCGCGGCGACGAGTACGCGCTCCGTTCCCGCGGGGTGCCGTACATGGAGATCGCTCGGCGCGGCGGGGGGATTCTCTCCTCGGTGCGGCACCTCCGCGAGCGGAGCGAGGACGAGCTGTTGGAGATGGCGCTCCCCCGCCTCGCGGAGATGCTCGACCAGGGAACCACCACCGCCGAGATCAAGAGCGGGTACGGGCTGAGCACGGAGGCGGAGCTCAAGACGCTGCGCGTCATCGATCGGCTGCGGGAAATGCAGCCGGTGGAGCTGGTCGCGACCTTCCTCGGCGCGCACGAGGTGCCGGCCGACTACCGGGACCGCCGCCAGGATTACGTAGATCTGGTCGTCGAGGAGATGATCCCGGCTGTCGCCGACAGCGGCCTCGCCCGCTTCTGCGACGTCTTCATGGAGCCGGGCGTCTTCGACCGAGCGGAGAGCGAGCGGATCCTCCGCGCGGGGCTCGATCAAGGGCTTCGACCTAAGATCCACGCGGATGAGCTGGAAGGAAGCGGTGGCGCCGAGCTGGCCGCCGAGCTGGGCGCCGCCTCGGCCGACCACCTGGGCGACATCTCCCCGGAGGGGGTCGCGGCGCTCGCCCGTTCGAGCACGGTCGCGACCCTCCTTCCCGGAACCCTCTTCTTCCTCGGCCGGACCTCCTATGCGCCGGCGCGCGCGCTCCTCGATGCCGGCGCCACCGTGGCGCTGGCCACCGATTTCAACCCGGGCTCGTGTCCGACCCCGAGCCTCCCCTTCATCATGACCGCGGCGTGCTCGCAGATGGGGATGTCCCCGGCGGAGGCACTGCGTGCATCGACCGCGGGGGGCGCGGCCGCGCTGGAGCTACCCGCCGCGACCGGAACGCTGGCCCCCGGTGCGCCTGCCGACCTGGTGCTCTGGGATGTGTCCTCCGTCGCCGAGCTGCCGTACCGGTTGGCCACCCCGATCGTGCGCTCCGTGTGGAAGAAGGGGAAGCAGGTGCGCTGATCTCGCCGTGCCGTTGTCGTAACTTCTGGCGCACAGTAAATTATTCCGCCATCGAAACGGATGGAGCGCCCGGATACGGTTCCGCGGCGAGGCTCTCATCGCTTCCTCACCATGGCGGAACTCCGGGATCTCAGGGAAACGGCGCGCAAGCTCGAGCAGGCGCGGCGCTGGAACGAGGCGCTGAGCGCCTACGAAGGCGTGCTGGCAGCCAGCGAGGGGGAGGAGGTCGATCCGGCACTTCTCAACCGCGTCGGCGACCTGCGGGTGCGCGCAGGCGAGGCGGACGGGGCGTTGGCTCTCTATGAGAGGGCGGCGGAGGCATATCGCGACGCCCGGTTTCACAACAACGCCATCGCCCTCTGCAGGAAGATCCTCCGCCTGGCTCCCGGACGGATCCCCGTCTACCTCACCCTGGCTCGGCTGCATGCGGCGAACGGCTTCCTGGCGGATGCCCGGGGGAGCTATCTCGAGTACGCCGGCCGCGCAGGCCGCGTGGGGCAGGTGGATGCCTCGCTCGAGGCACTCCGAGAGCTCGCCAACCTCACCCCCGAAGACGTCGAGGTCAGGGAGCTGCTCGCCGGACAGCTCCACACGCACGGCCGCCGGGCCGAGGCGGTGGAGCAGCTGCGCGTCCTGATGGGAGTTCTCGGATCCCGCGGCGCATTCGATCGGGTGGAAGCGGTTCGCGACCGCATCCGTCAGATCGATCCGGCAGCACACAGTTCGCCCCTCGAGCTCCCGGGATCGCCGACTCCCTGCGACC
>SKRI01000062.1 GCA_007118565.1 Gemmatimonadota bacterium
GACCGGCGGCGGCGAGGACATGCTCCACTCGAGCGTTGCCGCGCCCCACGGGTTGGGTCCCGCCACGCGTCCCCACTTCCAGGCGGTGAAGAGGTTGATGGTGAAGACGATCGCGCCGAGACCGATCACGAACGAGCCGAGGCTCGCCATCATGTTCATCCCGTCGAAGCCCAGCCCCTCCGAATAGGTGAAGACCCGCCGGGGCATGCCGTGCAGACCCAGGAAGTGCATCGGGAAGAAGGTCAGGTTCATCCCGATGAAGGTCAGCCAGAAATGAACATGGCCCAATCTCTCATCGAGCAGTCGCCCGAAGAATTTCGGGTACCAATAGTACATCCCGGCGAAGAGACCCATGACCGTTCCGCCGAAGAACACGTAGTGAATGTGCGCCACCACGAAGTACGTGTCCGTCTGCTGGAGGTCCGCGGGCGCCACCGCGTGCATGACGCCGGATATCCCCCCGATCACGAAGGTGAAGAGGAATCCGACGGCGAAGGTCATGGCCGTGGTGAAACGAATCGCACCCCCCCACAGGGTCGCCAGCCAATTGAATATCTTGATGCCCGTCGGGATGGCGATCAGCATCGTGGAGAGCGCGAAGAAGCTGTCCGCGATGGGGCCGAGGCCGACGGCGAACATGTGATGGCTCCACACGCCCCAGCCCAGCCAGCCGATCAGGATGCCGGAGAAGACGATGACGTTGTAGCCGAAGAGCGGCTTTCGGGAAAAGGTCGGAAGGATCTCGGAGATCATTCCGAAGATCGGCAGGATCAGGATGTAGACCTCCGGATGGCCGAACATCCAGAAGAGGTGCTGCCAGAGGACCACGTCGGCGCCGGACGCGACATCGTAGAAGGTCGTGCCGAAGAGCCGGTCGAACATCAGCTGGGTGACGGCTACCGTGAAGATGGCGAGCGCCGTCGCGATCAGGACCTGGGTGATCAGCGTCATCCATGCGAAGATGGGCATGCGCATCAGACGCATGCCCGGAGCCCGCATATTGAGGATGGTAACGATGAAGTTCACCGAGGCGATGATCGAGGCGAGGCCGACGACCTGGAGCCCGAGGACGTAGAAGTCCACGTTCGGCCCGGGTGAGTACTGCGGCACCGTGAGGTTCGCGTAGGCGAACCACCCCACGTTCGGGGCCATGTGGAGGAACGTCGACGACGTGATGAAGATGCCGCCGAACAGGAAGAGCCAGTAGGAGAGGGCGTTCAGGCGCGGGAACGCCACGTCCCGCGCTCCGATCTGGAGGGGAATGAGATAGTTGAAGAACGCCGCGGTCAGCGGCATCAGCGCCAGGAACACCATGGTGATGGCGTGCATGGTGAACATCTGGTTGAACGTCTCCGCGCTCAAAAAGGTGTTCTCCGGCACCATCAGCTGGATCCGGATCAGGATGGCCTCCAGCCCTCCCCAGAGGAAGAAGAGGAATGCGGTCACCCCGTAAAGGATGCCGATCCGCTTGTGGTCGACCGTCGTGATCCAGCTCCAGAGGACGCTCCGGGAGGATTCCGTGGGGCGAGCCTTGGGTGCTCGCGGCGCGTCGCTTACCGTCGTCGTTTCCATGCCCTCGTCCGTCGGCGTCGGGGTAAAGCGGGGATTACCGAGTCCGGCGCGCGGCCATCGCGCGTCGGGGCTTCCGCTCGGTCATCAATCCAGAGACTGCATATACGCAACAAGGAACCGTAGCTGCTCGTTCGTGAGCTGCGGGTGAGCCGGCATCAGCACGCCCGGCTTGATGGCGTCCGGATCCCGGATCCAATTCGTCAGGTTGGTGGCATTGTTGGCAAGAATCCCTGCCCCGATCGTCTGCCGCCTTCCAAGATGAGTGAGATCGGGCCCCTGCTGGACCATGCCGGCGGGAACCATGGTCGCATCCCCGTTCTCGTCCACGCCGCGGATGGCGTGGCAGCCGGCGCATCCGGCGGTACGGAAGATCTGCTCGCCGGCCATGAGCGCGGTGTCCGCCGCCGCTACGGGAACCGCCGGGGCGGCCTCATTGCGCAGCCATGCCGCGAAATCGTCCGGCGCATGCGCCACGAGGCGCATCTTCATGAGCGCGTGGGACTCGCCGCAAAACTCGGCGCACTGGCCCAGGTAGACGCCGGGCTCTTCGGGGGTGAACACCAACCTATTCCAGCGGCTCCGGTCCGGACCCCGCGGGATCACGTCGCGCTTCCCGCCCATCTGGGGAATCCAGAACGAATGGATCACGTCCGCCGAGTTCATGACCAGTTCCACCGTCCTCCCGACCGGAACGTGCACCTCGTTCGCGGTTACCACCGTGTCGTTCCCCATCGGGTAGCGGAATTCCCACCACCACTGGTAGCCGATCACCTCCACCGTGAGCGCGTCCTCCGGCGCCGGCGCCTGCGTCTCGAAGATTACCTGGACCGTGGGGACGGCGAGAACGGCGAGGATCAGCGCGGGTACGAAGGTCCAGGCGAGTTCCAGGCGTGTGTTACCGTGCACGTGCTCGGGCTCCGGCTGACCCGGCCGGTAGCGGAAGCGGAAGAGGATGTAGCCGAGAACCGCGAAGGTGACGACGCCGACGCCGAGTCCGAGCCAGACCGAGAGCATCCAGACGCCGTCGATGGACCGCGCGAAATCGGACCTCGGCTCCGCCCAGGTCTGGGGGAATTGCTCCGCTCCGCCGCAGGCGGCGAGAAGGAGCAGCAGGAGCGGCAGGCTCCACACGAGGCTTCGGCGCGTCGCCGCGGGGCGGTCGCGAGACGGGGCCGTCAGGTCCCCGTCCGGCCTGGTCCGGAAAAGGTGCACTCGATCCTTCATCGCGGAGGAGAACAGAGTTGAAGTACGGGCAACGTCGATCGGGCGCTGTCGAAACGAGGCGCGCATCAGGACGCAGGTTCGGTTCCGATCCTCGCCAGTATAGGGGACCGGTGTGCGCTCCGCCACCCCATCCCGGGGGCTGGAACCGGCTCGCCACAAGCTATTTCCTGACGTTGCCCCCGTCCATCCTCCTTTCTCCGGACGGGGGACGATTCCGGGTCCGGGTGGCCCGACCCCGGCCTCTGCGCTAACGTTCCCCGTTGCGGGCCAATCCGCGGGAGCGTAACGAGCCCCATCACACCAAGACCCTTGTTCACGACCAGACGCCTGACCATCGGTTTACTCGCCACCGTGCTCGTCCTCGGGCTCGGGTCGGGCGCCGTCGCGGATGATGCGCGCCCCCCCGATGCCGCCATCGACCGGATCGTCCGCGCCTCGGTGGTCCTCGGCGCCGACCGCGACTCCGTGGTGGCCCTCGGCGGGGACGAGCTGTTGGGGCGCTTCCGCCGCTGGGTTTACGACGAGGTCGGCAGCCTCCCCAATCACCGGATTCGGGCGGAGTTCTACGCCCGGTACCCCTCCCCCACGGATTTCGACACGCGGGCCTTCAAGGAGCTCCTCATGCTCGACTCCGAGGCGCGGGTCGTTGGGGTGGACCACGTCGGCCGGAGCCCGGCGAGCCTCGCGGTGAGAAATGTGGTACGCATCGGAGCCGAGGGCGCGGCGGAGGACGGCCGCGCGCGCGACCGTCTCTTCCGGGCCCGCGACGGAAGCCCGATCCTCGACGGCCGGGGGGATCCCGTCCCCTTCGACCCCCTGGTTCTCAATGTCGGACCGGCGCGGGGACCGCACTCGGATGCGCACGCCTGGCTCTCGGTACGACGCGGCGCCTCACCCGCCGACACGAACCTGCTCGAGCGGCGCCCGTGGGAGGTGGCGATCCCGCTGGTGGAGGGCGACTCGGTGGCGAGCTTCGCCTCGGAGCACGTGCAGATCTACACGGATCTGGCGGTGCTCGCCACGCTCTGGGAGGGGGATGCCGCGCTTCCCTACATCTACGCGGGGAGCGCGCTCTCGTACCTGGCGTCTGCTGGAACGCCGGTGCACACGCTGCAGCTCGGGACGTCAGCGCTGCACCGCGGTCAGCGGGGCGGGTGGTGGCGGCGGATCCGCACCCTCTTCGGTCTCCTGGAGCGTGACGAGCTGCCGGGCGTGGAAGGACTGGAGCGGGTGGCCAACTACCGGGCCTTCGGGCGGGCGCTCGTGGAGGCGCGTACGTCGGCGGTTGATGCCGACGGGAATCTCGCGGACGCAGCCGGCGAGGGCGGGTCGGCACAGCCCACCGGGCAGCGCTGGGCTGCATCGCTGACCAGATCCCTCGCAGATGCTTCGCGCCGGCCGGGTGCGGAGTCGTTCGACCTGCTCGCACGGCTGGCCAACGCCGATCTCGGCGATGCCAACCCCGAGGAGCTGGATGCGCTTTCTGCCGCGGAGATCGTGTCCCGCTTCCTCGACGGACCGGAAGAGGATCGGACCGAGGCGAGACTCGAGCGCTACCTGCAGATACAGGACGAGGCAATGATCCGGACCGCGTCCGCGGGAAGGACCTGGTGGCGGCGCTTCGAGAGCGAGGCGACGCCCGCGGACGCGGAGGCCGCGACGCGAGCCCGGGAGCGCGTCCTTACCCGGCTGGTGGCGCGCCAGCTCTCTTACCTCTCCGAGGCCGAGGTCCGGCGCGCGCGCTACATGATGACGCGCGGCTCCGCGCAGGACTGAGCCGACGGTGTGCCTGATCGTCCTGGCGCTCGAGGCGCGGCCCGGTCTTTCCCTCCTGATCGCGGCCAACCGCGATGAGCGCTACGACCGTCCCGCCGCGCCGCTCGGCTTCTGGCAGGACCACCCCGATGCGCTCGGCGGGCGCGATCTGGAGGCAGGCGGAAGCTGGCTGGCGGTGACCCGAACCGGACGCTTCGCCGCCGTCACCAACCTCCGCTCCACCGGCGTGCCATCTCCCTCACTCCGCTCCCGCGGCGAGTTGGTCGTCGACTTCGTGACGGGAAGGATGCCTCCCCAGGAGTACCTGGAAGCGGTGACGGCCCGCCGCGGCGAGTACCGGGACTTCAACTTCCTGGCGGGTGAGGGGGCTACGGTGGCGTACGGGGGCTCCCGGCTCTCCGCGCCGCGCATGCTTCCGCCGGGCGTGTACGGCCTGAGCAACGCCGACCTCGACACGCCGTGGCCCAAGGTCGTGCGGGCGCGGACGAGGGCCTCCACCCTGCTCGTCGCGGAAGAGCCCATCTCCCCCGACCCTCTCTTCGAGCTTCTTTCGGAGCGTGCGGCTGCGCCGGACGCCGAGCTCCCGGACACCGGGATCGGCCTCCCTTGGGAACGCGCCCTTTCCCCCGCCTTCATCGTGACGCCGGAGTACGGGACCCGTGCCTCCACCGTGGTCATCTTACGCGAGGACGGCCTCCTGGAGGTGGCGGAGCGCTCGTTCGGGCCGGGGGGACGGCTCCTCGGGGAGGAGCGCTTCCGTCTCGACACCGCAGCCGGACCGTCCGTATGAGCGGGGCGCTCGGTACCCTCGTGCCGGATGTGCGCACGCTGCCGCCCGGCCCCCGCTCCCGGAAGCTGGCCACGGAGCTGCGAGCGTACGAGTCGCGCAATGTCACCTACGTGGGACCGGACTTCCCGGTCTTCTGGGAAGAGGCCCGGGGCGCCAATGTCCGCGACGTGGACGGCAACATCTACGTGGACCTGACCGCAGCCTTCGCCGTGGCCGGGGCGGGGCATGCCCATCCGGCCATCGTGGCGGCCATCCGCCGGCAGGCCGGTCGCCTCGTCCACGGAATGGGAGATGTCCACCCTCCGGCCGTCAAGGTGGAGCTGCTGCGCGAGCTTGCCGCCGTAACACCGGGCGGGCTCGTTCGATCGATCCTCGCCAGCTCCGGCGCCGAGGCCGTGGAGGCAGCGCTGAAAACGGCACTGCTCGCGACGGGGCGCCCGAAGGTCGCGGTCTTCGAGGGCGGGTACCACGGGCTGACATACGGGGCGCTCCCCCTCTCGGGACGCGAGGATTTCCGCGCCCCCTTCACCCGGCAGCTCCGCGAGAACGGCGTATTCGTTCCGTATCCGCGTCCGGGCGGCGCGAGCGTCGACGAGGTGGTGAGCCGGTTGCGGAAGATTGGCGAAGACGTCGGCGCCGTCCTCGCCGAGCCCGTCCAGGGGCGGGGGGGAGATGTCGTCCCCCCTGTGGACTTCCTCCCGCGCCTGCGCGAGCTGTGCGACGAGCGGGGCTGGCTGCTGATCCTGGACGAGATCTACACCGGCTTCGGACGGACGGGGAGGTGGTTCGCCTGCGAGCACGCGGGGGTGGTGCCGGACCTGATGGCGGTGGGAAAGGCGCTCTCCGGCGGACTCCCCTTCGCCGCCTGCATCGGAACGGAGCGGGTGATGGATGCCTGGCCGGCCTCTTCCGGGGAGGCGCTGCATACCTCCACCTTCCTCGGCAACCCGCTCGCGTGCGCCGCCGCGCTCGCCTCCATCCGCACGCTGAGGGAGGAGGGGCTGATCGCGCGCTCCGCGGAGCTCGGGGCGAGGCTCATGGAGCGGATGCGTGAAATTTTCGCCGGCAACCCGCGGGTCGCCGAGGTTCGCGGGCTCGGGATGATGATCGGGATCGAGCTCGTCCGCGAGGACGGAGGCGCGGACGCCGATCTCACCCGCCGGGTGATGATCGGCGCCCTGCGGCGGGGAGTGCTGGTGCTGGGCGGCGGTGTGGAAGGGAACGTCCTCTCCCTTTCCCCGCCGTTCGTGCTCACCGACGATCAGGCCGAGGCGGCGATCCGGGTTCTCGCGGAGGTGGTGCGAGAGGAGTCGGGACGGGGAGGCTGATCGAAGGGGGCGGCGTGCCGGAGCCTATCGCCTGGCGAGAGATCAGCGCCCCGAGGTGGCGAGCAGGGCGCGGAGCCGGGTCTCGATCTCCTCGATCTTACCATTGATGCGGTCGAGCTCGTCGAGCAGCCGGGGGGCCTCGGCGTCGATCTCCGACATCCGCGCCATCAGCTGCAGCTGGTACCCCTCCACCAGCTTGGTGATGTCTGGCCGGGCGAAGACGGTGGCCTGCGCCTCCGCCAGTCGACCCCTGATCTCCTCCGCCTCCCGCTCGAGCTCCTGCATCCGGTCGAAATCGCCTGCCTCGTAGGCGGCGTGCGCTTCCTCGGCGATCTGCTCTGCTCGCGCCATCCGCTCCGCGTGTCCCGGGTCGTGCTCGTCGTACGCCGCCAGAAGCTCCTCGCGGAGAGCATCTCCCGCCCGGCGGAGCCTGTCCGAGCTCTCCACCGCCTCCTGCCTGATCGGCTCGAGGCGGGCCTCCAGGTCGTGGGCCTCCTGTACCGCCCTGTCGTACCGGTCGAGGAGCGTCGGGAGGTCGTCCGCTGCAGGGGCCGTCGAGTCGGCGGGCTGCTGGGAGACCAGGCTGCCCGGCAGGAGGAGCGCCAGCGTCAGCGTGCAGAGAGCAACGGAGAGCCTGGCGGAGTGCGTCACGATGCGGTTCGGATCCGGGAGCGGGCATGCCGAAGGGGCCGGACAACCAGGTTGCCCGACCCCTTCCCATACCCCGCCTGTGGAACGCCCGTTCCCGGTCTGATTCTAGACCCGGGATCCGTCGTCCCCATCGACCGGCTCGCCGAGCACATCCGGAGGCTCCGGGTCGGGCATGGTGTCCTCTGGAAGAGGCTCCGGCTCGGGGAGAGGGTCGGGCTCCGGGAGCGTATCGGGATCCGGAAGTGGCTCGACCTCCTCCTCCGGGAGGGTGTCCTCGGGGAAGGTATCCATCTCCTCCCACCAGTCCTCGCCGCGGCGACGCTCCTCGAGCTCGGGCCATTCCACGCCATCGTCGTCGAAGCCGAACTCCTCGTCTCCCCAGATGCCGTCCTCGGCAAAACGGCGGTCGCCCCATGGATCGTCCGGGCAAGGGCCCGGAGAAGGGGGGGATCCCACGAAGTACTCGGTATAGCTCTGACCGGTCGACGGGCAGAGATCGCTGACCAGCTGGCCGGTCACACGGTCGGCCTCGGCGCTGGACACGCTGGAGGGCGGCGTCCACTCGGACGGCGTCGCCCGGTTCTGATAGATGCGATTCATGATCCGGCCCCACACCGGGGCCGCGAGCGTCCCCCCGGTGGCGCCGGAGACGATGGTGGCGGGCCGGTCCAGGCCCATCCAGACGCCCCCGACGAGATCCGGCGTGTAGCCGATGAACCATACGTCGGTGGCGTCGTTCGTCGTGCCGGTCTTGCCGGCCGCGGGCGCATTGAACCCGGCGCCGCGGACGGCAGTGCCGGTTCCACGGTCTACGACGTCCCGCAACATGCTGGTGAGTACGAAAGCCTCGCCGGCGTCGATCGCGCGCTGCGAACTGTGGCTCGACTGCCAGAGGACGCGGCCGTTTCGATCCTCGACGCGATCGATGAAGTGGGGCTCCACCCGCTGGCCCCCGTTCGCGAAAGCGGCATAGGAGGCAATCAGGTCTATGGGCCGCACCTCGGCGGAGCCGAGCGCGGTCGCGGGCGTCTCCGAGATCTCGTTGGTGATCCCGAGCTCGCGAGCGACCCGCACCACGGATCCCATGCCCACGTCCTGCGCGAGCTGTACGGTAACAGTGTTCTTGGAGCGGGTGAGCGCTTCACGGATGGTCATCGGGCCGTCGTAGCTTCCCCCGAAGTTGCGCGGACTCCAGGTCCGTCCTCCGGAGAGCGTGAGCTGGATGCGCTCGTCCTCGATCCGGTGGATGGGGGGAGTCCTCCGCTGCAGGGCGGCCAGGTAGACGAACGGCTTGAAGGCCGATCCGGGCTGCCGGAGCGCCTGCACCGCCCGGTCGAACTTCGAGTCATCGAAGTCGCGGCCGCCGACCAGTGCGCGGACCGCCCCGGTTTCGGCCTCGAGAACGACGGCGACGCCCTGGAGGTAGTCGGTGGTCCGGTCCTCGTCCTCGTCGACGACCCCACGGGAGAACACCGGGTGGCGATATGCTCCGAAACGACCTGCTTCGATGGCCGAGATCTGGTTCTCCAGCTCCTCCTCGGCCGCCTGCTGTGCGCTCAGATCGAGGGTGGTGTGGATGCGCAGGCCCGCCGTGTAGAACTGGCTGCCGATTTCGTCCTCCAGAGCGCGGCGGACCCGCTCGCGGAAGTAGCCGGCGCGTACGCCTTCCTCCCCGACCCCAGCCTCCTCGGCGAGCTCGATCGATGCCTCGCTCGCCTCGTCCCGTTCCGCGGCGGTGATCACTCCCGCGCTCTCCATGCGCCTGAGCACGAGATTGCGACGCTCACGCGAGCGGTCGATGTCGCGGCGCGGGTTGATGTTGGAGGGCGCCTGGGGAAGCCCCGCGATGAGCGCGGCCTGCGGCAGGTCGAGGTCGGGGGCTGAGCGGCCGAAATAGGTCTGCGCCGCTGCCTCCACCCCGTATGCGCCCGACCCGAGATAGATGTGGTTCAGGTAGAGCTCGAAGATCTTGTCCTTGGGAAAGGTCCGCTCGATCTGCCGGGCCACACGGATCTCCATGATCTTCCGGCGAAGCGTCTGCTCCGCAAAGGGGAGCTGCTCCGGAAAGAGGTTGCGCGCCAGCTGCATGGTAAGGGTACTACCACCCTCCGCCACACCACCCCGTTGCAGGTTGCTCGCGACGGCGCCGAGCATCCGGCGGGCATCGACCCCGTCGTGCCGGTAGAACTGACGGTCCTCGACGGCAAGGAACGCCTGCGTGAGGTGATCCGGCATGGAATCGAGGGGGATGACCCGCCGGTTCACCGTGGCCAGGGTGGCGAATGCCTCTCCGTTGACGTCGAGGAGCTCGGATCCCTCCGCCTGGAACTGGGAGAGGTCCGCGACCGGCGCGCACCCGCCGAGCGCACACGGGGCGTACCACATCCAGAGGAAGAGGAGGAGGCCGAGCCCGAGCGGAACGACGAGCGCCCATCCGATCCACTCCCGGCTTCGGGAGGGGCTCGGCTCCCGCCTAGGGGGCGGGCTGTCCATCGGGCTGACTAGGTCTGACATCTATGATCGATGCTGAATTGCTGAAATTTCCTAGCGGCGAGCATCGCCGTCGAAGCTCGGGGGCTGACCGCGGTCGCCCGGAAAAACCGGCCGGCCGGGAAGGTGCGGTGTCGGATCCTCACCGGGCTCGAACCGCTGCGGGGGCTCACAGGTCGGCGCGGGCACCGCGTCGGCGAGGAAATAGTCCACATGGACCTCCCCCACGTAGGGGCAGTCCGGCGCGACCACATTCCCCGTCCGGTTGTCCACCGTCCGCTCCACCACGTTTTGCGGTCTGGACCAGGGTTGGGGTGCCTCCCTTCCCTCGTAGACGGAGCGCATGATCCGGGCCCATACCGGGGCGGCCAGACGGCCTCCGGTGGCGCGGCCCATGATGGGCTGCGGTCGGTCCATCCCGAACCAGACGCCTGCCACGAGATCAGGGGTGAATCCGACGAACCATACGTCCGCGGCATTGTTGGTCGTGCCCGTCTTCCCGGCCGCCGGGATATCGAATGACAGGTTGCCCTCCGCGGGATTCCGGATGACATAGGCGGTCCCACGATCCACGACCTCCCGCATCAGCTCGGTGGTGAGCCAGGCCACACCGGGGTCGAGCGCGGGCAGGTTCTGCGTGGGCGGCTCCCAGAGGAGCTGACCCTCGTGATCCTCCACGCGGACGATGAAGCGCGGCTCCACCCGCGTGCCGCCGTTGGCGAAGGGGGCATAGGCCGCGATCAGCTCGTTCGGATAGACGTCCGCGGCCCCGATGAAGATGGATGGAAAGGTCGGGATGGGGCTCCGGATTCCGGCCCTCTGCGCAACGTTCTGGACCGCATCGATCCCCACCTCGTTGCCGAGGCGGATCGCCACCATGTTCCGTGACAGCCGCATCCCCTCCCGCAGGGTGCGATAGCCTCCGTAGGTGCCGTCGTAGTTCCTCGGCGACCAGGTCCGTCCCTCCGGAAGCCGCATGTGCACCCGATCGTCAGAGACGCGGTAGAGAGGAGAGCGTCCCTCCTCGATGGCCGCGGCGAAGACGAATGGCTTGAAGGCGGATCCGGGCTGGCGGTGCGCCTGCTCGGCCCGATTGAACTGTGAGTGCCAGAAATCCCGTCCCCCCACCATCGCCACGATGTGCCCGGTGTGGGGATCCATGATCGTGGCGATTCCCTGCAGGTACGGGGTGGGACCGCCCTCGCGGACGACATCTCCCTCCTCCTCCTTCAGGGTCTCGATGTGGCTCGCGTAGGTGGTGTGCCGGAAGGGGCCGAGCGCGCCGGATTCGATGCGCGCCAGCTGATCCTCGATGGCCGCCTCCGCGACCTCCTGGATGTCCGGATCGAGGGCGGTGTAGATCCGCAGCCCGGCGGTGTAGAGCGTCTCCCCGAGCCGCTCCTCGAGCTCCCGGCGGACGTGCTCCACGAAGTAGGGGGCGCGAATGGCACCACGCGGCGGTCCGAGGGCGATGGGGGTCGCGATGCCTTCCGCGTATTCCTCCTGGGTGATCACCCCGGTCTGCGCCATGAAGCGCAGCACCCGGTTGCGCCGCGCCTCGGCGAGCTCGGGGTTGCGCCGCGGATTGTAGCGGGACGGGGCCTGGGGGAGCCCGGCGATCACCGCCGCCTCCAGATAGTCCAGCTCGGCGGCCGGCTTGTCGAAGTAGGTGCGCGCGGCGGCCTCGATGCCGTACGCCCCGGCACCGAGGTTGATCGTGTTCAGGTAGAGCTCGAGGATGTGCGCCTTGGAGAAGTTGGCCTCCATTTCCCGTGCGACGCGGATCTCGGCAACCTTGCGCCGAAAGGTGGTCTCACCGCGCGGCAGCTGCTCGGGAAATAGGCCTCGCGCCAGCTGCATGGTGATGGTGCTGCCGCCGGTGGCGCCGAACCCGCCCATCAGGTTGTCGCGGAGGGCACCGGTCAGACGGCGGACATCCACACCCTCGTGCCGGAAGTACCGCTGGTCCTCGATGGCCACGAAGGCGAGGGGCACGTGGGGCGGAAGGTCTTCTAGGGAGACGAGGCGCCTCCGCTCCCTTGCGAAGGTGCCGAGCAGGTCCCCATTCGCGTCGTAGATCTCGCTCGCCTGGGGCGGCTCGTACTCCGCGATCTGATCGGCGCCCGGGCAGCCGCCCGCGCAGGCGCGTGCCCACGCCGCGGTCACGCTCCCCACGCCGAAGGCGAAGAGCCCCGCCGCGATCCAGGCGAGGGCGATCCACGCCCGCCGCTGGCGACGCGTCCACGCCCACGCGCCGGCCGTCCATACGCGGGCCTGATCCGCGAAACTGTCCGGCTTCTTATTCTCTGGGCTCACGTGTTGTCGCTGCCTGTGTTAGGGCTTTCGGGAATATCTGTCCTGTGTAAACGAGCCCGGGGATAGGGTTCCGGCCCTTCAGCTTCCGGAGGAGCGCTCCAGGGACTGGAAGCGGTTTATGAATCTGCGGTCGATTCGGTCCTTGAGCCACCAGGCAGGCCGGTTGTGGAGGCCGAGGCCTCGGTATGAGAGGAGGGCGCGGCCGTCGCCGGTGTTGAGGAGAGATAGCCATCGTCGCTGCGGCTCGTAGCGCTCCAGTGGCTCCGCCCTGAGCGCGCGCGTTAGGTTCCGCGCCAGCACCGGGCCCTCCCGCACCGCGTAGACACCGGCCCGCGGGACCCATGGGTGCTCGCGCATCCGCACGCAATCGCCGGCGCCGAAGACGAGCGGGTGGCCAGGGACGCGCAGCGAGGGCTCGACTAGCAGGTATCCTTCGTCGTCCGTCGGGAGCCCGGATCCGGCCGGGAGCGGAGGCGCGGCCGGGCCGAGCGCCCAGACCAGCACGTCGTAGCCGATCGAGCCGCCCTTGCCGAGGCGGAGCTCGTCCCCGGTCACCTCCTCGATCGGCGCCCGGAGCCGCGTCTCGATCTCCCGCCGTTCGAGGATCCGCTCTGCCAGTCTCCGCGACCGCCTTGGAAGCTCCGCGAGGATCTCGTCTCCCGCCTCCACGACGGTGATGTGATGGCGATCTCCGCGCTCTGCCTCGCGCCGCAGCCGGGCGTCCAGGCAGAGGCCCACCTCGACCCCCGCGGCGCCGGCGCCGGCGATCGCGATGCGGGCGGGGCGCTTTTCACCCGTGGCCCGGATCGCCCCGCGTGCCGCCGGGAGGATGCGCAGCGCGGCATGCATCGGCTTAACCGTCAGCGCGTGGTCGGCGGCGCCGCGGATCTCCAGTCCCGCGGGCCGGGAGCCGATGTCGATGGAGAGGAGGTCGTAGGGAAGCGCGCCTTCTCCGCGCAGGTGGACCCGGCGGGCTGTCGTGTCGACGCGTTCCGCCGTACCGGCGATAAACTCCGCGCCGGCGGCAGCCGCCAGCCGACGTGGCCGGAAGCGCGCCGCCTCGGGCCGGTAGCTCCCAGCGATCACTCCCGGGATCATCCCGGAGTAGAAGTACTCCTCCTCGGGGGAGACCAGGGTGGCGCGCACATTCCCCATTTCCCCGCGTGCGAGCGCCTCGAGGACGAAGAGGTGGCTGTGCCCGCACCCCAGCAGGAGGAGGCGCGGGGTGGTCACCCTCCGGTCGGTGCGTCCCGCAGCACCTCCCGAAGCACCGGCCAGACGGTCTCCGCCATCCGCTCGTGCCCGGCCGGGTTGGGGTGGACGCCGTCCGGGAGGTTCATCTCCCGCTCCCCCCCCACCTCCTCCAGGAGGAAGGGGACGAGCGCGAGGTCGTTCTCCTCGGCGAGCTCTCGGTAGATTCGGTCGAACCGCTCCACGTACTCCCGTCCGAGGTTCGGTGCGGCGCGCATCCCTAGCAGGACGATCGGCACCTCCGGCCGGTCGGCGCGGACGCGGTCGATGATCTGCTGGATGTTGTCACGCGTGTCGTCGGGATCGGTGCCGCGCAGCATGTCGTTGGCGCCGGTCTCCAGGACCAGCACGTCGAAGGGCCGTCGGAGCAGCCAGTCCACCCGACGGAGCGCGCCGGCCGACGTCTCCCCGCTCACCCCGGCGTTCTCGACCTCGTGCGGAAACCCCTCGCGCTCGAGCCGCTCCTCGATCAGCCCGGGGTAGGCCTGATCCTGGAGGATCCCGTAGCCGGCGGTGAGGCTGGTTCCCACGAAGAGGATCATCGGCCGGTCGGCGGGGTCTTCCTCGCCAGCGGCGGGCGCGGGATCCGCCGCTGGGGTGCGCTCGACGCGGTCGTTGCCGCCGGGGTCGGCGCACCCGAAAATCAACGTCATCAGCATGCCGAGAACAGCCAACGAGGGGCGGGGCATCGTGCTCAGGGTCGATGGGGTCTGGAAGACGTACCGGAGCGGCGGATCGCCGCTCTCTGTGCTGCGAGACATATCCTTTCGCGTGGACGAGGGACAGGTGCTGGCCGTGGTCGGGCCGTCCGGGAGCGGGAAGACCACGCTCCTCGGCCTGCTGGCAGGTCTAGACCTGCCCACCGAGGGAACCGTCCGCGTGGACGGCACCGACCTGGCTTCGCTCGACGAGAACGGCCGTGCCAGACTGCGTAGGGAAAAGGTGGGCTTCGTGTTCCAGTCGTTCCAGCTGATCCCCACCCTCACCGCCGTGGAGAACGTGCGCGTTCCGCTGGAGCTGCGCGGGGACCCGGACGCCGGAGGCCGCGCGGAGCACCTCCTGGGGCGGGTCGGCCTCGCCGATCGCATCGACCACTACCCGGTGCAGCTCTCCGGGGGCGAGCAGCAGCGCGTGGCGCTGGCGCGCGCTTTCGTCAACCGGCCGCGTCTCCTCCTGGCCGACGAGCCCACGGGCAATCTCGACGCAGACACCGGTGGTCGCGTGGTGGACCTGATGATGGAGATGAACCGCGAGCGCGGTACCACAATCGTCCTCGTCACCCACGACACCGCCCTGGCCCGGCGCGCCGAGCGCACCATCACCCTGCGGGACGGCCGTATGGTGGACGGAGCCGCGGCGTGACGCTCCTGCGGCTGGCCTGGCGGGAGAGCCGCTTTGCCCGCAGCCGCCTCCTCCTCTTCCTCTCCTCGGTTGCGCTGGGCGTGGCCGCCCTGACCGCGGTTCAGTCGTTCGCCGTGAACTTCGAGCGCGGGGTGCAGGAGCAGGCGCGCGAGCTTCTCGGCGCCGACCTGCAGATCCGGGCGCGCACCACCTTCGGTCCGACCACCGAGGCGCTCGTGGACTCGCTCGCCGGGGCGGGCGTCCCGGTGGCGCGCACCGTCGGCACCTCCTCAATGGCGCTGGCGCCGGAGACCGGCCGGACCCGCCTGGTGCAGCTCCGAGGGGCGGACGCCGCCTACCCCTTCTACGGAACGATCGAGACCGAGCCGGCCGACGCCTGGCAGGGGCTGGGAGATGGAGATGCCCTCGTGGATCCCGTCCTCCTGGCCGCCCTGGAGATCTCCGCCGGGGACGCGATCCGGGTGGGCGATGCCACCTTCACTGTGACCGGGGTGCTGCGCCGCGTGCCCGGAGACGCGGAGATCGCCTCCGTCTTTGCCCCGCGCGTCTTCGTCCGCCGCGAGGCGGTCGCTGCGACCGGTCTCCTCGGCTTCGGGAGCCGGGTGGAGCAGGCCGCCTACCTGCGTCTTCCGGATGCCGGGGAGGTGGCCCGCGTGCGCGAGGAGGCGGGAGACGCCGTGGCCGCAGAGCATACCCGCTTCACCTCGGTGGCGGACCAGCAGGCCAGCCTGGGGGAGGCGGTGGCCCAGCTCGCCCGCTACCTTTCCCTGGTCGGCGTTTTTGCTCTCCTCCTCGGTGGCATCGGGGTGATCAGCGCGGTCTCGGTCTACCTCGAGCGGAAGCGCGATACCATCGCCACCCTCCGCTGCCTGGGCGCCACCTCCGGGCAGGTCACGGGGATCTACCTCCTCCAGGC
>SKRI01000043.1 GCA_007118565.1 Gemmatimonadota bacterium
ACGGTGGTCGGGCATCATGTGACGCAGGCACCGCATCCGGCCGCCTTCCCCGGGGTGGAAGGGGAGGGAGAAGAGGTGCTGCGCGCGCGCCGGGCGGATGCACGGGCCGTCCTCGACCGGTCGGAGGCGCACATCCTGAACGGGTACAACCGGATGATCTCCGGCCACACCCTCCACACCGCGGCCACCCTTCCTCCCCGCCCGGCAGACGGGTGGCGCGGCATCGACCGACTCGAGGCGAACGGGGTCACTCCGCTGGAGGTGACGTGGGAGGCTGGCGAGGCGGGAGATTCCGTCTACGCGCTCCTTCACGGCGGCGACCGCTACACCGCGGTGACCGTCGCCCGAACGCGGAACGTGGCCGAGGGGGTGCGCGCGAACCTCGCATCGGTGGAGACGGCCGATATCGAGGGGCGGGAGCTGGCCCGTCACTTCTCGGAGGCACTCGAGATTCCGGTGAGCGGCGGTGGCCGCGTCCATCTCCGGTTGCGAGTCTTCGAGATGGCGCCCGACGGCTCGGACTTCCTGATCTATCAGCCGCCACTCCATGTGGTCGAGGGGAACCGGCCCGAGGTGCAGCTCGCCTACGATCGGGCGGTGCGGGGGTGGGTGGGCAACGCCGCCCTCGGCCTCCTCACGGGTGGCGATTTCGGGCCGATGAAGCACGAGAGCGGGGACGGGACCGCCGAGTCCCGCTACCTGGAGACGCTGGAGTACGTGACCCGGCAGTACATGCGCGGGGTGCAGTGGGCGTGGGAGGAGGTCGGCGCGGAGATCCTCTTCGACTACTTTCCGGCGGGCGACGCCATCGACCACAACTTCTTCGGGTACGTCGACCCGGCATCTCCCCATTACGACCCTGCCACCGCCTGGCTGATGAACGACCTGAGGGCCCGGGCGTGGCGGCTCGTCGACCTCCGGGTGGCGCAGCTCCGGGAGCTCGTGGCCGGCGATCCCGATGCCGCGCTATTCCTGACCGGTGATCACGGGATGCGCGCTTCCTGGAAGGTGTTCAGCCCGAATGCGGTGCTCGCCAATGCGGGTCTCCTCGCGCTGGACGAGGAAGGACGGATCGACCTGTCGCGAACCCGGGCGCTTTCTCCCAACGGCTACTGGATCAACGTCAACACCACCGATTGGAAGGACGGCATCGTGCCGCCGGAGGATGCCGCCGCCGTGCGGGCCGAGGCGGAGCAGGCACTGCGCAATGCGCGGGATGATGACGGCCGCGTCATCGTTACCGAGATCTACCGTCCGGAGGAGCATCCGGAGCTTGGCATCGGCGGCCCGGCGGGCGGGGACCTCTACTTCGGAACGGCGGCTGGGATTCGCTGGAGCTGGCGGGCCGACCTTCCGGTCATCGCCCCGGCGGGTCCCTGGGCCGGGCACGGCTATCCCTCCACCGACCCGGACATGCACACCGCCTTCTGCGCGGAAGGGGCCGAATTCACCGAGAGGCGGATCGACGCCGTTCGGGTCGTCGACGCCGCGCCCACCGTGGCCGACTGGATCGGGATTCCGCATCCGCAGGACGCGGTGGGTCGCTCCGTGCTCGAGTCGCTGCGGCCCCGGTGAGGGCATCTCCCGCTTTCCCACAGCTCGCCGGCGCGGTTCGTGTCGGGCCACGATCACTCGCCGAGAGATGAACTCGATGCAGCGACACGCACCTTGATTGATCCGCCCTACACCGTTCTCTGCATGAAGTGGGGGGACTTCTACGGCCCCGAGTACGCGAACCGGTTGTACTCGGGCGTTCGGCGGCACATGTCGCAGCCATTCCGCTTCGTCTGCCTCACCGACGATGACCGGGGGCTTGCGGAGGGGATCGAGACGCTGCCGCTTCCCGACGTGGCGGTGCCCGGCTCCGATGATCTGCGCTGGCGTAAGGTGGGCGTATTCCGTCAAAATCTCTTCGGGCTGAGCGGTTCCGCGATCTTCCTGGATCTGGATGTCGTGGTCGTCGACGATCTCGTGCCGATCTTCGAGCTTCCGGGCCAATTCCACGTCTGCCGAGAGCGCGACCTCTTTCCCCACAGGATGCGCGCGGCCCGCCGCTTCCTCTTCAAGCGACGCCGGTATCGATGGGCCAACCGCGAGGGGAACACCTCGGTCTTTCGCTTCGAACTTGGAGGGCACGGGGAGATTTTCGAACGGTACCGCACGGAGGCTGGCAAGATCGTAAGGAAGTTCCGTCGTGAGCAGGAGTTCGTCACTCTCGAGGCTCGCCGCTTGGGAATCCTGAACTACCTTCCGAAAGGCACCTGCGTGAGCTTTCGCGACGATTGCGTCCGGTTCGGACCGGCCAGCTACCTCCATGAGCCGAAAGTGCCCGAGGGGGCCCGCGTCGTCGTCTTTACCTCCGGCATCACCATGCAGGACGCGCTGACGGGGCGCGCGAGCCGCTGGTACCGCCGCATTCCCCCCGTCGAGTGGCTGCGCGAGGCGTGGTCCGATCCGGCGCCACGATGACGCTGGAGGCGGCGGAGGCGCCGATGAGCGGAAACGGGGACGCCCGGCCTGTGAACGTCCTCTGCATGAAGTGGGGCGAAGCCTTCGGCCCCGAGTGGGTAAACCGGCTCCACGCGGGGGTCGCACGCCACCTCGCGATCCCGCACCGCTTTGTCTGCTTCACCGACGATCCGGCGGGGCTGCACCCGGAGGTCGAGCACTTCCCGCTCATCGAGGTGGAGGTTCCGAGCGGCGAGCTGGATCTGCGGTGGCGCAAGCTCGCCGTGTTCAGGCGCGAGCTGTACGATCTCGAGGGTACGGCCCTCTTCCTCGACCTGGATGTGGTGATCGTGGGCTCGCTCGATCCGTTTTTCGCCGAGCCCGGAGAGTTCCTCATCATCCGGGACGATGATCTCATGCCGGCGAAGCCGCTGCGGTGGATCCACCCTGCGCGAGCGCGACGGATGAGTCGGGTCGGCAATTCGTCTGTGTTCAGGTTCGAGGTCGGCGCCCACGCCGACATCCTCGAAACCTTCGTGCGCGACCCGGCCGCGGCGATCGCCGACCAACCGAACCGGCGCGAGCAGGAGTACCTGACGGAGGAGCTTTGGCGCCAGGGTCTGCTGAGGTACTGGCCGAAGGAGTGGTGCGTGAGCTTCAAGAAGCACTGCATCCCCCTGCTCTTCGCGAGCTATCTGCGTGATCCGGCGCCGCCCGTGGGCGCGCGGATCATCGTTTTCGCTGGCAGCCTCAAGATCCCGGATGCCATTGCGGGGCGGGGAGAGAAGTGGTATCGGCGGATCGGCCGCTCGGAGTGGCTCGCCGAAGCGTGGAGCGAGTAGCCTGAAGCACGACCGCCTCCCTGCAGCCGGCAAACAGGCCGTAGTCGTGGCGTGGTTCGTGGAGCTCGACGGATCGGGACGCCGAAGCCGGAGAGCCCGTGCCAATTCGCTGAGATAGCTTGTTTGCCGCCGAGGACCGGAGTCACCCAACGATCGACGATGAACCCTCCTCCGAATCCCGCGCAGATCGTCTGCATGAAATGGGGCACCAAATTCGGACCGGAGTACGTGAACCGTCTCTACGCCATGAGCCGCCGGAACCTCTCCAGGCCGCTGCGGTTCGTCTGCTTCACGGACGACCCCGACAGCCTCGACCCGGATGTGGAGACCCTGCCGCTCCCGGACGTGGGGTGGACCGAAGGCGTGGACGAGCGCGGCTGGCGCAAGGTCGGGCTCTTCAGCGCGGAGCTGGGCGATCTCGAGGGAGATGCGCTCTTCCTCGATCTGGACGTCGTCGTCACCGGCCCGCTCGACGCCTTCTTCGATTATCCGGGGGAGATCATCGCCCCGCGCGACTACCGGGTCATCCGGATCAAAGGAGACTATTTCGTCGTCAACAGCTCGGTGCTGCGTTTTCCGGCTGGGCGGCACCCCGAGGTCCTCGAGCTCTTCAGGCGGGATTTTCCGCGTATCCGCCGCAGGGTGAGTAACGAGCAGGAGTTCCTCTCCCATTACTTCCACCCTCGCGGGCTGCTCTCGAACTGGCCTGCTGGCTGGTGTCCGAGCTTCAAGGCTCAATGCGTGAGCTCCTGGCCACTTTCCTACTTCCGCACCCCAAGCCTCCCCGAGGGTGCGCGGGTGGTCGTCTTCCATGGCCGGCCCAACCCGGACGAGGCGATCGAGGGAAGAGGAGGGAAGTGGTACCGCGGCATCCGGCCCACCCCATGGATCGAGGAGTACTGGCGAGAGGACTGACGGAGTTGAAGAGCGAGAATTTGGACGAACAGGGGGCGGGTCATGAGGACGATTCGGGTTGCTGGTCCGCGCCCGATCGGGATAGCTTCCCTTCTACCTAACGACCAAGTAGTGTCCGCTCGGGACGCATTTTAACCGACATGCCGGAGATGGTGAAGCTGAAGAGTGAGCCGCGCCCCGACGGGCGGAGGACCGAGGGGGCGGACGCGTCCGGCCAGCCGGAGTCGCATCCGCGGAATCCGGGCACCGTTCTCGACCTCGACTGGGTGGAGGCGGTCCGGGTCAACCGGAGCGCCTCCGAGCGGCGAGCCGCCACCATACCCGCGCGGCGCAGCGTGAAGAAGGATTGGCAGGCGGCCTGGCTGCTGCGCGCCATCACCCTCATCGACCTCACCACCCTCTCGGGTGACGACACCGCCTCCAACGTCCG
>SKRI01000164.1 GCA_007118565.1 Gemmatimonadota bacterium
CTCCTCGGACTCTACGACGCCGAGGGACTGCTGCACCATGTCGGCTTCACCTCCGCGCTCACCCGGGAGGTGCGGAAGGAGATCACCCCCGAGCTGGAGCGCCTGGTCGAGCCTCCGGGCTTCACCGGCCGAGCCCCGGGCGGGAAAAGCCGGTGGAGCACCGAGCGGTCAGGTGACTGGCAACCTTTGCGGACCGAGCGGGTGGTCGAGGTGCGCTACGACCATTTCAGCGGCGGCCGGTTCCGCCACGGGACGAAATTCCTCCGCTGGAGGCCCGACAAGCCGCCCGAGATGTGCCGGTTGGAGCAGGTCGAGCGGGAGGGCCGCACCTCGGCCCGGCTGCTATGACGGAGTGGCCCTCGCCTTGCGGAGCCGCGTGGGCGGATTTCTATCATTACCAATGGTTTGCGGAAAGAGATGAGGGATGAGCCCTCCCTGGAGCCGGGGAGTGATCGGAGGAGCACGACGTTGAGCGCTGCGCACGCGCAGGACGCCCCTCCGGAGGTGCGGGAGCAGATGTCGGATTTCGCCTTCCTCGCGGAGGCGAGCCGTCTGCTCGCGGACTCGCTCGACTACGAGACGACGCTGGCCACCGTGGCTCGTCTGGCGCTTCCCCACCTGGGCGGGTGGTGCATCGTCGATCTGCTGGAGTCGGACGGCTCCATGCGCCGGCTCGCCATAATCCATCCCGACGAGCGGAAGCAGGCCCTCGCCCGAAAGCTCGAATCGGGGTGGCCCCCCGAAGCCGACGATCCGCTCGGCGTTCCGCTCGCGATCCGGAGGCGATCCTCGGAGCTCATCTCCCATGTTCCCGATGAGATGCTCGTCGAGGTCGCCAAGAACGAGGAAAATCTGCGTATCCTCCGGGAGCTCGGCATCGGCTCGGTCCTCGTCGTCCCGCTCCAGGCGTACGGTAGGGTGATCGGCGCGGTCACCTTCCTCGCAGACAGCTCGGAGCACCGCTTCACGCAGCACGACCTCGAGCTGGCCGAGGATCTCGCCGCACGCAGCGCCATCGCCGTGGAGAACGCGCGCCTTCTCCGGGAGGCGGAGGAGGCGCGCACCGCCGCGCAGTCGGCCAACCAGGCGAAGTCGATCTTCCTGGCGACGATGAGCCACGAGATCCGCACGCCGATCAATGCCATCGTCGGGTACGTCGATCTCATCCAGATGGAGCTGGCCGGCCCGATCACGGAGGAGCAACGGGAGAAGCTCGAACGGGTCGAAGCGAGCAGCAAGCATCTCCTCCGGCTGGTCAACGAGGTTCTGGATCTGGCCAAGGTCGAGTCGGGTCAGATGACCGTCGAGCGGCACCGTACCGCGGTCCGGGACGTGGTGATGCCGGCGCTCGGCATGATCAGCACCCGCGCGGACGAGAAGGGGATCACCGTGGAGAACGAGGTGGGCGACGACCCCGCGCTGCACTTCGTCGGCGACGAGGATCGGGTCCGGCAGATCCTGGTGAACCTCCTTACGAACGCCGTGAAGTTTACCCCGGAAGAAGGAACGGTCCGCATCACCGCGGGAGCGGAGCGGACGCCGAGCCGGGAGAGCGGAATCCTGCACGGGGGACACTGGGTCCACATCGACGTCGAGGACACCGGGATCGGAATCGCGCCGGAGAATCTCGGGGCGGTCTTCGCTCCCTTTACCCAGACGGACGCCGGATCCACGCGCACCGAGGGGGGGACGGGGCTCGGCCTCACGATCAGCCGGCAGCTGGCCCGCCTCATGGGCGGAGACCTCACGGTGCGGAGCACCCCGAACGAGGGGTCGCGGTTCACACTCTGGCTGCCCACCGAGGGCGGAGAGGCGGACACGATTGAATCGTCGGCGCAGAACGGGGAGGGGAACGGGCTCGGCGTGCTCGGGAGCTGGCTCGTGCGCTCGGCCGGCGCCGTCGCGGATCGGATGGTCGCGCGTTTGCGAGAGGATCCCGGTATCCGGGGAGCGGCCGAAGGTTCCGACGTGAGCCTGAAGGATCATAGCGCCACGCTACTCTCCGATGTGGGGCAATCGATGATCGTCCTGGCCGAATCCGGGGAGGATCCCGCGGAGATCCTTCGGGACGGGACCCGGATCCAGCAGCTGATCTCAGAGCTCCACGGGGCGCAGCGATACCGCATGGGATGGAGCGAGAGCGCCCTCGGACGGGAGTTCGAGCTTCTCGGCGAGGAGATCAGGCACGCCTTCGCAGAGGAGGCGAAGCCGGATTCATCGGACGAGAGCCTCAAGAGGGCGCAGAAGAGCCTGGGGCGTTTCCTGGAGCGGGCGGAGCGGGTGAGCCGCCGGAGCTATCAGCTGGCCGCCGCGGCCGACGCCATGTAGACCGCGGCGGGGCGCGGTTGCCGCCCCGCGCCGGCATCGCTACCGTTCAGCGATTCCACCAGTCCCCCGGCCCCGAATCCGAATCGTGTCGCGATTTATCGTGCGCCTCCTCGTCACCTGTCTCTCTCTCCTCGTCCTCACCGTACCGCTTCGAGCGCAGTCCGAGGACCGGCCCCGCGCCCGCGACATCGGGGTGGCCCCCGGAGTCATGGCGCCCGGCAACATGAACGCCATCACCGACGTTCCCGGCGTGCTGGTCGGGCAGGTGACGCTCCGCGAGGGAGATGGCGTGCGCACCGGCGTCACCGCCATCCTGCCGCACGGCGGCAACCTCTTCCGCGACAAGGTGCCTGGGGCCATCCACGTCGCCAACGGCTTCGGGAAGCTGACCGGCATCTCCCAGGTAAAGGAGCTCGGAGAGATCGAGACGCCGATCGTCCTCACCTGCACCCTCTGCGTGCCCCGGGCGGCGGACGCCGTGATGACCCACGCCATCGATGAGAACCCGGACCTCCGTAGCGTGAACCCGGTGGTCGGCGAGACGAACGACGGCTTCCTCAACGACATCCGCAGCCGGCCAGTCACCGAGGCGCACGTGCTCGAGGCCATCCGGACGGCATCCGGCGGCGCGGTCGAGGAGGGGGCCGTGGGAGCCGGCACCGGGACCGTCACCTTCGGGTGGAAGGGCGGGATCGGCACCTCCTCCCGCGTTCTTCCGGGCGCGCTGGGCGGCTACACCGTCGGCGTCCTGGTGCAGACAAACTATGGGGGCGTGCTCCAGATCCTGGGTGCGCCGGTCGGCGTCGAGCTCGACCAGTACTTCCTGCGGGACGCGCTCGACCGGGGCGATGCGGACGGGAGCATCATGATCGTGGTGGCTACGGACGCGCCGCTCACCGACCGGAATCTGGAGCGACTCGCGGTGCGTGCCGTCTCCGGGCTGGCCCGCACCGGCGCCTCGATGACGAACGGCTCGGGCGACTACGTGATCGCTTTCAGCACCGCGGAATCCGTGCGGCGCACCCCTGAGCGGCGTGCCGAGGCGCACATGGTAGAGGTGCTGCCGAACGACCGTACATCTCCCCTCTTCCAGGCGGTGGCCGAGGCGACCGAGGAGGCCATCTACAACGCCCTCTTTCGGGCCGAGACCACCACTGGCCATCGGGGCACGGTCGAGGCACTTCCCCTGGAGCGCGTTCGGGAGGTCCTGCGCGAGCAAGGGGTCCGCTAACACGGTCGCCGTACAACGGGAAATGGAGATGGCGGAGCGGGAGGAAGGATCGGAGGAAAGCCCACCGGAGGTGGAGATTCCCGAGGCGGTGGTCGAGACCGCCCGCCGGGCTCGCCGCGTGGTGGCGGTGACCGGCGCAGGGGTTTCCGCCGAGAGCGGGGTGCCGACCTTCCGCGATGCCATGACCGGCCTCTGGGCCCGCTTCCGGGCCGAGGACCTTGCCACTCCGGAGGCATTCGCCCGCGATCCCGCCACGGTCTGGGCCTGGTACGTCTGGCGAAGGCGGCTCCTCGAAGGGGTGAGACCAAACCCCGCTCACGAGGCGCTTGCGGAGATGTCCTCTCTCTATCCCGAGTTTGCGCTGGTCACGCAGAACGTGGATGGGCTACACCAGAGAGCGGGGAGCACGGACGTCATCGAGCTGCACGGCAACCTGGCCAGGGACCGCTGCGAGGTGGAGTGCGGGAGCTGGCCGGGCCGAACCGACGAGGAGGGTCCGCCGCCGTGCCCGGCGTGCGGCCGGCGGCTGCGGCCGGACGTGGTCTGGTTCGGGGAGTTGCTTCCGAGCGGGGCGCTGATGACCGCCTTCGAGGCGGCCGAGCAGTGCGATCTCCTCCTCTCCATCGGAACCTCGGGGCTGGTGGAGCCGGCCGCATCGATCCCGCGGGTGGCCCACGCCTCCGGCGCCACCGTGGTGGTGGTCAACCCGGAGCCCTCCGGTCCGCCGGGGGAGCGGATGATCCACCTGAGGGGTCCCGCCGGGATCGTCCTCCCGGCGCTCCTGACCCGGATCCGGGAGGGCTGACCCGAGCCCGCCCGGATCCCCTCCGCCTACTCGGAGGGGATAACCAGCCAGAGCAGCCCGTAGATGATCAGCCCGGGGAAGGCGGCGGATAGCACCGATACGACCACGTAGGCGACGCGGACCAGCGTCACGTCGAAGCCGAAGCGGTCGGCGATTGCCGCCATGACTCCGGCAATCATCCGGCCGCGGCGGGGGCGGACCAGTGCGGGGGTGGGGCGTCGCATCCCGGTAGGGTCCGGGTCGTCCCGGGAGAGGC
>SKRI01000066.1 GCA_007118565.1 Gemmatimonadota bacterium
CCACACCCTGGACTACGACTTCATCCTCCGCAACCCGGACTACCGGCAGCTGGTCACCTATATCGACACCGGGGACCACAACTGGCTCAACTTCCGGCTGAGCGACGAGGAGAAGGTGGACCTCTTCCGCTGCGGCGTGGAGTCCGCCGCCACCTTCCTCCGCACCTTCGACTGGGAGGGGTACAAGAAGACGCGGAAGCACCTGGCGGAGGCGGCGGCCGCCGCCGAGGCGCAGCGGCGGGCGCAGCCACCGGAGGGCGGCTCCGCCGGCGAGCAGACCGTTCCGTAGCGGGCAGAGCTCGACATCCGACGTCCGCCGCGGGGCCTCCCCCTCGCCGAACGGACTCCATCACCCCGACCCCACCTTTTTCCGTTGAACAGGTACGACGTACGCAGCGAGTTCCAGGGCCGCTACACCACCGATCGTGCCTCCACCCGCTACCTGGCCGTCCACCATGCGGCGGCAGTCTACCCCGGGGCGCGGGGAATCGACCACGTCCGCTCGGCGGCCACCTACCATGTGGAGAGTCGCGGGTGGCCGGGGATAGCCTACCACGTCTGCCTGGCCGAGGAGACGAGGGGCGGCCCGATCGCCCGGTACGACACCTCGGACCTCGAGACGCGGCGCTTCCACGTCGGCGACATGAACACGCACACCCTCGGCGTCTGCTGCCTGACCGACTTCGGGAACCGGATCCCCGAGGCGAAGTGGATCGAGGCGCTGGCGGAGGTTCTCCGGGAGCTGGGGGAGCGCTACCCGGATGCGGAGATCGTGGGACACCAAGAGATCGTCGCCGATCGCAGCTGCCCCGGTGAGCGCTGGCCGGAGTGGAAGCCGACGCTGCTCGAGCGGGTGGGAGATGGAGCCCCCGCCGCGGACCCACGGAACGGCGCGGCGGAGCCGAGGGTGCTGGGAGAGCCGGTCCAGCCGAACGAGCCGAACGAGCCGGCGGGAAATTCGGAGGCGGCTCCCGCCGTCGGGACCATCAGCCCGCTCCTGGTCGTCCCCCGGAGCACGGCGGAGCGGTGCAGCCGTTACATGCTCTCACGCCCGACCGGGGAGTACACCGAGTACGACGTGCGCGCCGTCATCGTGCCCGCCTACTTCGAGATCTGCGGGCGGGCCGGCCTCAACCCGCTGCTCGCCATCTCCCAGATGATCCACGAGACCGGCAACCTCACCTCCTGGTGGTCGCAGCGCCCGCGCCGCAACCCGGCCGGGCTGGGGGTCACCGGAGAGGTTCGGCGCGAGGATCCCGGCGACCCCGACCGCTGGGTCTTCCATGCGGAGCGCGGGGAGCACCGGGCCGGGCTGAGCTTCCCGAGCTGGGACGAGCACGCCATCCCGGCGCACGTCGGCCGGCTGCTGGCCTACGCCGCGCCGTCCACGGCGGCGCTCACGGGTGCGCAGCGGGAGCTCATCGACACGGCGCTTCGCGCGCGCCCGCTGCCGGACCGCCTCCGCGGGACCGCGCCCACGCTGGAGGGACTGGCGGGGAGCTGGGCCGTTCCCGGGTTGCAGACGGGCGGGGGGCGGGAGATCAGCTACGCTGAGTCGATTGCGACGATCGCGAGCCGGATCGTGGGGGGCGGGTAGGGAGCTACCGCCTGGCGACCGCCATCTCCCGCTGGAACCACTCCACGAACCGCGGGAGCCCCTCCTCCACGGGGGTGGAGGGCTGGTAGCCGAAGAGCTCGCGCGCCTTCGATACGTCGGCGAAGGTGCGCATCACGTCTCCCGGCTGCATGGGGTGCCGCTCGATGCGAGGCTCGACCCCCATCTCCCTCCCGATCAGCTCGATCAGGCGGCTGAGCGAGGTGGTGCGGCTTTCCCCGAGGTTGACGATCTCGAAGCCGGGTGAGCCGTCGGCAGTCCACGCAACGGCGCCGTCGACCCCCTGGAGGATGTCGTCGATGTAGGTGTAGTCGCGCTCGCTGGTGCCGTCCCCGAACATGGGGATCGGCCTCCCCTCGCTCAGGATGCGCGCGAACTTGTGGATGGCGAGGTCGGGGCGCTGGCGGGGACCGTAGACGGTGAAGAAGCGCAGGCAGGCGATGCGCAGGTCGTAGAGGTGGTGGTAGGTGTGGCAGATCAGCTCCCCCGCCCGCTTGGTGGCGGCGTATGGGGAGATGGGGCGCTCCACCGGATCCTCTTCGGAGAAGGGGACCTTCTCATTATTGCCGTACACGCTCGAGCTCGACCCGAACACGAACCTCCGGATCCCGCGGCGGCGCGCCAGCTCCAGGAGCGACACGGTGCCGTCGACGTTGATGCTGGTGTACGCCTCGGGATTCTCGATGGAGGGACGCACACCCGCGCGCGCCGCGAGGTGGATGACGACGTCGATATCGATCCCGAGCTCGTCCAGCGCCGCCTCCAGACCGGCGCGGTCCCGGATGTCCCGCTCCAGAAGCCGAAACCCTTTCTCGCCCTCCAGCCCGGACACGTTCCTCCGTTTGATTGCGGGGTCGTAGAACGGGTCGAAGTCGTCTACGCCGACGACCTCATGCCCCGCCGCGACCAGCCGCTCGCAGAGATGGCTGCCGATGAAGCCGGCGGCGCCGGTGACGAGGATGGTCATTGAGATTCAGGAGCGGGAAGAGAAGCGACGCTCGGAGGTGGAAAGGCTGCGAAGCTACCAGACGGCATGGGCGTAGTTTTCGTGCATCGACCGATCCTTCGTCACGAGAGGCGAGTCGCGCAGCGCAGCCTGGGCCACGATGAGCCGGTCGAAGGGATCGCGTGTCAAGCTGTGGGCTTCCGCTTCCCGCACGACAAGGGTGAACGGATCCTCGGCCATGCGCAGCCCCATTGCCCCCTCGAGCGCGTCCAGGACGGGCAGGGCGGGCTGCCCGAGACGGCCGATCTCGTGTAAATACTGCAGCTCGAGTCGCACCATGGGGGAGATCACGACCGCGTCGGCTCCCTCGATGCGGTTCGCCGCCACGGAGGAGAGGGATTCCGCGCCGTGGCCGAACAGCCAGGCGACCACGTACGTGTCGAGATGGACTACGGCCGCCATTCCCGGGACCAGTCCACATGAACGATGTTCTCCGGGTCATCGGGAAGATAGCCCGGATGCGGACGCAGCCCGGACAGCCGGCTGGTTTCCTCCCCCGGAGTGATCAGCACACTCCGGCCCTTCCGCTCAACCTCCACAGGAACGCCTGTCTCCAGAACTCGATCTAGGATCCGGTAGAGGTTGGCGCGAAGGCGGGAGGGAGTGTATCGCTCGCTCATGGCATCTTCGGATAGAACGAAGGCGTACGGTATGTACTCTACGTTCGCACCGTACGCATGGCGGGTAAAGAGAGGCTCTGTCGAGACCGTGCCTCCCTACCCCTTGTCCCCCGTTCCCTGCAACCGCCCCACCGCGGGGCGGCCGATGGAGGTGTACTCGAAGCCCAGCTCCCGCATCTTGGCCGGATCCCAGACGTTGCGCCCGTCGAAGACGACGGGCTCGCTGAGGCTGTCGCGGATCCGATCGTAGTCCGGATTCCGATACGGCTGCCACTCGGTGAGGATGAGCAGCGCGTCGGCGCCCTCCACGCAGTCGTAGTTGCGCTCGCACACGGTCAGGCGGGCGTCCTCCATGAGGTCACCCAGGTAGTGCCGCGCCTCCTCGCCCGCCTCCGGATCGTGCGCGCGCACCCGGGCGCCCCGCTCGACGAGCCCCCGGATCACGGTGAGGCTGGGCGCCTCGCGCATGTCGTCGGTGTTCGGCTTGAAGGCCAGACCCCACACGGCGAAGGTGCGGCCGGTCAGGTCGTCTCCGTAGCGCTCGGTGACTCGGTCGAGCAGGAGACGCTTCTGGTCCTCGTTCACCCGCTCCACTCCGTCCAGAATGGCGGGGTCGACGCCGTTGTTGCCCAGGGTGCGCATGAGCGCCTTCACGTCCTTGGGGAAGCAGCTGCCGCCGTAGCCGATGCCGGAGAAGAGGAACGACCCGCCGATGCGGGTATCGCTGCCGATCCCAGCGCGGACGTCGTCCACATCCGCACCAACCGCCTCGCAGAGCCGGGCCATGGTGTTCATGAAGGAGATGCGCGTGGCCAGCATGGCGTTGGCCGCGTACTTGGTGATCTCGGCCGAGGCCACGTCCATGACGATGACCCGGTTGCCGGTCCGTACGAACGGCTCGTACAGCTCGGTTAGAACCTCCCGGGCGTAGTCGCTGTCGGCGCCGATGATGACCCGATCCGGCTTCATGAAGTCCTCGACCGCCGCGCCCTCCTTGAGGAACTCGGGGTTGGAGCAGACGTGGAAGGGGCGGTCGCTGTAGCGCTCCACCACCTCGCGCACCTTCCCGGCGGTGCCCACGGGCACGGTGCTCTTGGTGACGATCACCTTTTCCGGGCCGTCCTCCCCCATATGGGTCCCGATGGTCTCGGCAACGGCCAGCACGTGCGTCAGGTCGGCTGAGCCGTCCTCCCCCGGCGGGGTACCCACGGCGATGAAGACGACCTTGGCGTCGCGGGTGGCGCGGCCGACGTCCACGGTGAAGGTGAGGCGGCCGGCCTCCACGTTCCGGGCGACGAGCGGCTCGAGCCCCGGCTCGAAGATGGGGATCTCCCCGGAGTTCAGCCGGGCGATCTTGGCGCGGTCGATGTCCGCGCAGA
>SKRI01000196.1 GCA_007118565.1 Gemmatimonadota bacterium
TCGCCGACTTCAACCGCCGCTTTCCCTCGATCATCCCGATCGCCGAGCTGGCGCTGATCAACCAGGTGGCCGGACCGGAGGAGGTCCTCCCGGCGGGGTTTCAGGCGAAGCGGGTGGTGGGGGGAAGCTAGCGTAGCGCGGGCTGGCCGCTCCGGGTCGCCTTCTCGAGCCGGGCCTCCCGGTGTTTCACGATGCGAGCCCCAAAATTCTGGGGGCTGTTCGAAATCTTACGTCGCTACGAGGGTGAGAGCGAGGCTGCCACGAGCCGGACCCGCACCTGGGCAATGGCGAGTCCGGCCGTGGCTCGGCTTCAGTCGCAGGACAGGTTCGGGTTGAACGGAGCGAACAGCCCGCTCGGATTCTCCTCGTGCACCCAGACGTGCAGGCTCCAGTGTGGCACCTCGGCTTCCATGAGCGGCGGCACGCCGCCCACGTCGAAAGGATGCCCGTCGAAGTGGGGATGGGGCTGTCCAATGTCGATCACGATGTACTCGACGCCGACCAGCCTGAGATTGCCTCCCTTCCCCGGCGCGTAGAGCAGCACCTCGGGCTGAAGAGGCTCGAAGACCGGATCGATGAGGGGCCCGTTCACCCAGTGATAGCCCATGACGCCGAGCTCCGGATGGGCCACGCAGTGATCGTCCGCCACGTATCCCGCCCGGTCGGCCTGCACCACCGAATTGAAGCGGGACGTCTTCTGTCGAACGGCCTTCAGCAGGTCGCCGTGGGCGGCATGGGCGGTGGTGGCGCCATCAGCCGCGTGAGAAGTGTGCGCCGTGGCGTGGTCCACCGCCTCCGGCGCGGAAATGGACTGGTCGCAGCCCGCCAGGGCGAGCAGCGCCGCGAAAGCGGGAAGTGCGAGCGGGAGTGTGTAGAATCTGCGCATCTGATTGCTCCTCTTCGAGGTGGAGTGAAGGATGTGGTGCCTCATTCACTCCTGCGCAGAAACCATCCGAAAGCCGCAATCCAACTCGTCCCGCCCCCTCTCCACCGCCGGTGGTAGAGGGCGAGCGGCCAGGGCCGGAAGGTCACATGCGAGCCCGAACCGGGGATCGCCTGGATCCTCCGCCTTGCCCACCCCTCACATTGTGATCATACTTCGTCATCCTTCCCACTTGCCTCCATGACAAGCGATCTCCCGCTCCCGGGCGGAGCCGAAGCGCTCCTCGACTCCATCGGCTCCGCGGATGCGCCGGCGCTCGAGGGTCTCCTGCCGCAGATCTACGACGAGCTTCGCATCCTCGCTCGCCGCCAGCTCGCGCGCGAGGCGGGCAACCCCACCATTCAAGCCACCGAGCTCGTCCACGAAGCCTACCTCCGTCTCGTCGATGACAATCGGGTGACGCGCCGCGGCCGGGCCTACTTCTTCGCAGCCGCCGCCCGGGCCATGCGACAGGTCCTCATCGATGCCGCGCGACGGCGGGGTGCCCTCAAGCGCGGCGGAGGCGAGGCACCGATCACGCTGCGCGACGACCAGATGGCTCTCGACGGCTATGCCTCCGATCTCCTCGATCTGGAGCTGGCGCTGGAAGCGCTGGAGAAGGAGAGCCCTCGCCACGCCCGCGTGGTCGAGTGCAGGTTCTTCGGCGGGCTCAGCGTGGAGGAGACGGCCACCGCCCTCGATGTATCCGCGCGCACCGTGCAGTCGGACTGGGCGTTCGCGCGTGCCTGGCTCCACGACGCATTGCGGGATCCCGCTCCGGAGCCCCACCCGTGAACGAGCCGACCGGTTCCGGTCCGTCGGCGGGCCGGTTGCTCCAGGAGCTCTTCGAGCGGGCGCGGAAGCTGAAGGGGTCCGAGCGAGCGGATCTCCTCGACCGCTCCTGCGCCGGCCGGCCCGAGCTGCGCACCCGACTCGACGACCTCCTCCGGGCGCACGAGTCCATGGATGACCCCGGCGCGGAAGGACCCGGCTTCCTGGAGGCACTCGACGCCCCCGGTGCCGCGGCGCTCCTCTACGATTCGACTGCCGACCGGGAGGAGGCCTCGCTCATCGGTCGATACCGCATCGTCGAGCGGATCGGCCGCGGCGGCATGGGGACGGTCTACCTCGCCCGTGATCCGGCACTCGACCGCCTCGTGGCGCTGAAGCTGCTGCCGCATCATCTCGGGGCAGATTCCGTGGCTACGCGCCGGTTCGTGGACGAGGCACGAGCCGCGTCCGCGCTGGACCATCCGCATATCGCCACCGTCTACGAGATCGGCGAAGCCGACGACGGCCGGCTCTTCATCGCAATGGCGTACTGCGAGGGAGGAACGCTCCGGCAGCGGCTGGCGGACGGCCCCCTGCCGGTCGACGCCGCTGTCGAGATCGCCCGGCAGGTCGTGGAGGGTCTCGCCGCCGCGCACGACCGGGGCATCGTCCATCGTGACATCAAGCCCGAAAACCTGGTCTTCGGGCCGCAGGGCGCCGTCAGGATCGTCGACTTCGGCGTGGCCAAGATCGCGGAGGGAGGGCTCACCCGGACTGGAGCCAGCCTGGGAACGGTCGCCTACATGAGCCCGGAGCAGACCCGAGGCGGTCCGGTGGACCATCGCACGGACGTCTGGTCCCTGGGAGTGGTGCTCTACGAGATGCTGACCGGTCGGCGACCCTTCGGCGGTGAGCGCAACGAGGCCGTCATCTTCGGAATCCGCAACGACGTGCCATCGGCCCTCGGCGGGAGCGTTCCGGCCCCGCTCGCGGCCATCGTGCAGCGTTGCCTCGAGAAGGACCCGGAGCGGCGGTACGCGTCGGCCGCGGAGCTTCGGGAGGCGCTGCTCGGCGCTTCCCGCCAGGAGCCGGCCGGCTGGCGGCCGCGGCTTCCCCGCCCCACCTGGCGGCGAGGATTGGCGGCCGCCGCCGCTATCGTCGTTCTGGGTCTGGTATATGGGCTCGTCTCCCTGCGGGGGGTACCGCGGGTGATGGAGGCGAGCGGCGCCGCGGGCGACGCGTTTGCCGAGAGGGGGTGGGTCCTCGTTTCCGATCTCGAGGCTACGGACGCGGCCGCCGACGTGGCGCTCGCGGTGCGCGAGGCTCTCACCGTCGACCTCCAGCAGTCCGGCTTCGTGAACGTGCTGAGCCGCAGCCAGATCGCCGGGATCCTGGAGCGGATGGGTGCGCCGGCCGACGTCCCGCTGGAGCTGCCGCTGGCGCGTGAGGTCGCTGAGCGGGCCGGGGCCGGGGCAGTGCTCACGGCATCCGTCTCCCGACTGGGATCGCAGTTCGTGCTCAGTGGCCGCGCGATCCATCCGGGCACGGGCCAGGAGCTCTTCGCGGTGCGGACCTCCGCGAGCTCCCGCCGGCTTCTCGGCGCGGTCGAGAAGTTGTCGCGTGAAATGCGGCACCGGCTGGGCGAGGAGAGCGACGCCATCGCCAGAAGCCGCCCGCTCCCGGCGGTGACGACCTCCTCGCTGCACGCGCTCAAGCTGTACGCCGAGGCGGACCGCCTCCTCATGCACGATCACGACGCCGCGGCCGCGCTCGTGGCCGAGGCGATTCGGACCGACTCCACCTTCGCCATGGCGCACAGGCTGGCGGGGGTGATCGCCTCTTCCCAGCTCCGGCACGGCGATGCGCGGCTGCACCTCACCCGCGCCTACGAGCTGCGCGACCGGCTAGCCGAGAAGGAGCAGTGGTTCGTCGAGGCCACCTACCATGCCGGGTTGCTCGAGCCACGCCGCGCCGCGGACGCGTACGGGAAGATCCTCCGGCGCCACCCGGAGGACTGGCAGGCCGCGAACGGCCTGGGTGCAATCCTCCTGAGCTGGCTGGGTGATCCCGATGCGGCCTACGTCATGTTCCTCCGCGCCGTCGACCTCGATCCCCACGCGCTGCCGAGCCTCCGCAACGCCACGCACACCGCCTTCAGGATGGGGCGCTTCGCCGAGGCGGACAGCCTGGCGCGCCTCGCGGAGGCGAAGGGCTTCAATGCCTTCGCCAGCCGCTGGCAGCTGGAGAGCTCTTTCGCCCTCGGAAGGATCGAAGAATCCGCGGCGATCTGCGATTCTCTGCTCTCGGCCTCCGCGAGAGCCGGTATCCTGGCGGAGGACGGCGAATACTGCGGCTCCACGGACGTCGCCTCCGGCCGCCTGCGCCTCGGGATCTCTCGTCTCGAAGCGGTAGAGCGGAGCTATCAGGAGTCGGGCCGCTACCGCAACATCGCGCACGCCGGACAGGCCATGGCCGTCGCCCATATCCTGCGCGGAGAGCCAGCGGCCGCCGCCGCGCGCATCGAGCGTGTCCTCGACCTCATTCCCGCCGAGGTGATCCCGGAGCCGGACCGCTTCTTCACGCGGATCAATCTGCAGGTCCAGGCGGCGCTGCTCGGGCGGCCCGACCTGGTGGAGCGGATCGGCGCCGCCTACCCACCCTACCCCGACCCGGCGCACTGGATCAGCCGGGCGGGCGAGGGTCTGGTCCGGGCCGCACGCGCGGTGGCACGAGGGGACGGGGACACGGCGCTACGGGTGCTTCGCGCCGAGATGCCAACCGACAGTCACGCCGTCGGATGGCGGATATGGGATGAGCTGCTCCGCGGACACGCCTTCGATCTCCTCGGCCAACCGGACTCGGCGGTCGTGCGCTACGAGCGCGCCGCCGAGCCGCGTTTTCTCCCGCCCGCCTCCCTGACCAA